>JAFTJI010000223.1 GCA_017456495.1 Lentisphaeria bacterium
ATTTGATTTCTGCGGGGAGGGTCATCTTTATTTCGGTAACAGCAGGCATCTGATCAATGTTGGCATCAAAGACCCGTCTCTCATCTTGCCAATTTTCTAAATTATGAATTCCCAAGGTAAATGAGGAGAATTTGACATCGTCCCGCTTGTCGTAAAATCGGTTTCCAATCCATATATCTTGAAACACAATAGTATTTTCGCAGATATCTTGTCCGCTCAACGTAAGACCTGAAAGGCGAGTGTGCCACGCATTAAAAAGTGTAACGCGATATGTTTTATTGTCCATCTGGCAATAACCGTGTAGCACTTCATATTTTTGAAGTTCCCCCGGATACTTACCCTCCAAAAAGCCAATGATTTTAAGGTGCTGTTCCCCGGAAATATCAAAAGTCAGGGTCCCGTAACAATGATGTTCGCTACCGGGAATCCACCATTTCCCAGTAAATGTTTTAACCTTGAAGGCTGATGCAGATGGTTTCTCTGAATTCATTTTGCCTCCATCAATGCGACAAATGCCACGACTTCAAAGTCATCCACTCTGCGGTCAGCATCTCCGGCAAGGCGGATGCCGCCACGCTGGAATAAGGTCTGTACGCCCTGTTCCTGCTGTTTGCCGACAACGGCTTCCACTGCCTTTTCCAGAAGCATCTGGTAGTGTTGCATATTTTTACCTGACTGCGTTTTCTTGTTAAACTGCGCCACAGCTGTGGATTGGGGCGAAGAATAGCCCAGGCACTCTTTTTTCAGAACATCCAGTATCTGTTTCGGTTGATTGAAGTTCAGCTGGATCGTGCCGTCATCACTTACAAACACCATATAATACGGAGCCAGAGAATAGCCCGGCTCAACAGAGGCTTTGCCGGTCATATCTTTCAGACAGAAGATCGCACCCGGCTGAAATTCCTGTTTCAAATATGCCAGATCCAATGCCGCCGAGGTTCGTGCTCCGAAAGGCGTACATTCCAGCACTGGCAGGTTATCCTTCATATATTCGGTCAGATCCATGCGGAAGTCATTAAGCGTGAGGTCGGTAATAGAAATTCCGCCATTGATATCTTCCAGGTCCAAAACAGAGTCCTGCAACTGCTGGAGCTGCTTTCGACGATACTCAAGGTCGTTCATCTGCTTGTTGTTGCTTTCAATGACGTTTTCTTCACCAGTGGCAGAGATATCCAGCAGCACCATACGCCCGGCAACACGTGCTTCCAGATTGATATATTCATCCAGTTCCATATTGGGCCAGAAGTTTACCAGCTGAATATACTGATTGGTCGATCCGATACGGTCAATTCGTCCGAAACGCTGAATGATCCGCACCGGGTTCCAGTGGATATCATAGTTGACCAGACAATCACAGTCCTGCAAGTTCTGACCTTCTGAGATACAGTCGGTAGCGAACAGGAGTTCGATCTCTTGCGTCTGCGCCGGGTACAGTTTTGCACGTTCTTTGGATCGCGGAGAGAAGTTTGTCAAGATCGTGTGCAAATCGGTACGGATACCCCGCATGGTAGTCTGATTACTGCCGGTTCCCTGAACCAATGCTGAATGAACGTTGAAGGTATCCAACGCCCACTCAGCAATCTGATTATACAGGTAGGTCGCAGTGTCTGCAAAGGCAGTGAATATGATAATTTTCTTATTGCCGGGATTCAGAGGAATCTGCAGTTTTTCAGAAATCAGAGATTTCATTGCCTGAAGTTTACGGTCACGTTCCGGAGTAATCTGTTCAGAAATATGCAGAAGTTTCACCAGATGATCCTGGTCTGCCTGCAGTTCCTGTTTCCAACGGATAATATCACAGTCCTGAATCAGAACTTTCACCTGATTGCCGATCAAAAGGTCAGACAGCACTTCGGAGTCAATCTCAATATCGTTGATATTCAGCTCATCAAACTCAAAAGTGCCGCTGTCGCGGGATTCTTCAAAGCGTTCTATCTTGGCAAGGATACTGTTCACCATCTCCAGCAGTTTGCGGACAGTAATTGCAAAGGAGAAGATGGAGCTTTCCATGCGCTTGAGTAAATTCACCCGCATCAAGTGGATCAAGCTCTCTTCACGGTCGAGCTGTTTGAAAATAGATCCGCCTTCGGTCTGAATGTCGTATTTGGCATTATATTCATCACGCTTTTCCGGCAAAACATACTTGATCGGAGAATAAGCTGCCAAGTGCAGTCGCTGAATGGTTTTGTTGACCTCCTTCAGCGGCGGGAAATGACCTTCAGTATCAATATCTTCTTTGATATTCACAGGCAGTTTGCGCTCCGGGAACTTGCCGATATCGCTAAGGTTGTAATATTTCTCAATATGCTTTCTGGATCGGGCAATCGTCAACAAGTCCAACAGCTTGAAATAGTCAAAGTTCATGGATTCCAGCAGATTTCTGGAATCCCGGCCATCGGTATAGAGCCAACGATTAAAACAGGTTTGAGCCTTACGCAGAGTGTTTTCAATACTATTGATCCCGGAATCAGCCAAAGCAGAGTCATCACCGCTGGTGATAAAGGCAATCTGATTTTTCAAGTCGGTCATCTTACTGTTGACCGGGGTTGCCGAAAGCATCAGCACCTTTGTGTTGATACCAGCCTTAATGATGTCACGCATCAGTTTGCGATAGCGGGACAAGCCCTTTTTCTTATTGGGCGCATTATTCCGGAAGTTGTGGGATTCATCAATGACAACGAGGTCATAGTTTTTCCAGTTCAGAGTTGCCAGATTGAGGTCGCCTGACATCCCCTGGGAACGGCTCAAGTCAGAATGATTCAGCACATCATAACGGAATGCATCATCACTAAAAATATTTCTTTCGTCATTCTGCTTATACAGAGTCCAGTTGTCCCGGAGCCGCTTGGGGCAGATCACCAGCACTTTGTCGTTGCGCAGTTCGTAATATTTGATGATCGCCAGAGCTTCAAAGGTTTTGCCCAGACCGACACTATCGGCAATAATACAGCCATTGTATTTTTCCAATTTCTGAATTGCCCCCAGCACGCCATCTTTCTGGAACTTGTAGAGCTTCTGCCAGATCAAATGTTCTTTAATTCCGGTCTTTGTTTTGATAATTTTTTCTTCATCCAGCTCACCGATGGTGTCGGTAAAAATATGATACAGAATCAAGTAGTAAATAAAGTCCGGAGCCTTGTCGCCGCCGATCCATGCCAACTGATCCAGAAAGGACTTTTTGATATCCTGAATCTTCTGGCGATCTCCCCAGACTGATTCAAACCAAGCTGCCATGGATTCAATGGTCTCTTTTTCATCACATGCAGTATTCATTGACGCACGACCGGAATTTACAAACCCCAGGCCGGAGGCAGTGAGATCAGCGCCGCCCTGAATAGCAATATCGTTAGTAACCATGAGCTTCTGGTTGACGGATGTGTTCAGGGCGATTTCTGCATGATCTAAAAGCCAATCCCGGCATTTTTTTGCAATGAACTGTTGAGTAAGTTGATTACGCAGTTTTCGTTCATCCGCATCGCCAATCAAAGCAAGTTTGTCACTGATATCCAGCGGCTTGGAAAACAGCAGGCGCAATTTATTGATAAGCTGAATATTGTTTTCCAACATTGCAAACGCATAAATAGAAAATAGTTCTGTAATAACAGACAGGCCCGTTTCGCGCGTGAGATGCTGCGTCAGTACCTCACCGACCTTTTCTCTTTTGTTATCTATAAATTGCATCTTTGTTCCTTTTCTTAATATTCAGCACTTAATATAGTACCTGCAAGTGGACATTTTGCGTTCTCTCTATTATTCCTGCACAACTTTTTTGCACTTTTTTTTCGGCCCGCCATCCTGAAGCCACTTTTCCACAAGATCGCGTTTGAACTTCCAACGATCTCCCATTTTCATTGCAGGCATATCCTTTGCAATCCAGCGGGAAATCGTATCATGGCTTACTCCGAGATATTCACATATCTCTCTCATTGAAAGCCAGCGGTCATCCATAATAAACCTCTTTCAGTTACTAATTTAACGACAAAAAGCCTACATATCATAAGATAGCATATATTTCAAACATTACAACCGTAAACCTACGCAAATTTACGCTTTTTTCTAAAATGCTATACCTGGCAGAAAATAAATCCGTACAAAAGAAAGGTGGGGACACAGCTTTTTTCCCCTTAAGGAAACCTAACCTATACCCTCTTTATATTCTTAAAATTAGGTTTCCTGTATAGGGTATGTAAAGTACTCCCCATAGTCCCCACAATAGAAAAGTTCTGCTATGTGGATGCTTGGCTTGTCCTATAATATTGAATACAGCCAGCTTGTTATAGCTTATGGGGAATCCTGAAAAGAATGCTACTCTGAACAGAGCAAAGAAAGGGCGACTGGAAGCGTGAAATCAGAGTTGGTGTTATATCAAGGAGACTAGCGTTCTATATTTCCTGTTGTCTTCTTTATCCCCCTTCTTTCCAAAACCCTCAAAAACTTACAGCACTCTGCTGTAAAACTTCATAATCGCATTTGAAAAATTACTATTTCTTCGTTTTTATTTTGCTGTTGCTATATTTGTATTTTTTATAAATAATCAAAATTTCTACCATTTCAATATAAAAACCACTAAATTCTAGTCCTTTTTGTGGCATAATCTTTTGGTAAGCAATTACGCTTTACCTAAACCACAGAAAGGACAAAAAATGAAAGACAACACTCAAACAGGCTCTCCTCAAGAGAGTAAAAAACAACACAATGGCTGGAAATTCTTCTTCCTGATCTTGGCTGTTGTACTCGCCGCAGTTGGATGGTTCCAACTTGACTCCAAACCCAAAGTCTTCAAGCAACAAGAACGACGAAGTAGATTGGAAGAGCTTGACAGAAAAGCAGATCCCTATTTCAACCAAGCTAGAAAGGAAGTTCCAAAGATTGCTAAAACACTGAGCTCCAAAAAGGCTATGATGAAGCTCTGCTGGTTGATAGCTAAGGATAAAGCTACTGGAAAGCACGAGGCAGAAGAGTATTTGGCAAAGCACATCAAGCCTGTTGTAAGCAACTGCGAACAGGCTGCTAAGATCTATGGGATTTCACTCAACAGCAGTGAGTTCGCAAAGGTCATGAAAGAGATTGGTGCTGACCACTTGAAAGCCTCTGTATATCCTCTGGGGAGCTTGGGGATTGAGGCTGTTATGATACGCTCTACATTGGCTTCTGTTTCCAGAATTTGCGGTAGTGTCATTGCAAGAATGTCAACGTGTGCTGTCGGTGGTGGAGCAGCGGCTGTCGCAGATGGTCCATTGCCAATCGGAGATATCTTTGCTGTGGTTCTCACTGTCGGTGGGACTGCTTGGAGTATTTACGATCTGCATCAACTCTCAAAACAGCTTCCAAAGGACTTGGAGAACACACTGCTGAACTCCATTGATAACTGCCGCTATGTTTGCAGGGAGGTGTACATGAAATGAAGAAACTTCTCCTCCTTCTCCTTGTTGCACTCGTCTTCTGCTGTGAAGCTCGACCTCACAGAAGAATCACTCCCAAGTCGCCCCCCAGAAAACCCATCAAGGAATATGTCCAGAAAGTCAACTGGAAACACATTGCCGCTGGTGGTGCTGCAGCAGGTACTGTTGTTGCAGCCTACAAAATCAGTGATGGCGTACAGGAAGGCATGGAAAGAGCTGCGAAAGAAGATCCCGAAACATTTCTGGATAACTTCTCGTCGTTCTTATCACCAGTGAAGTTCCTCTTCTATGGACTCGCTGCAATTCTTCTTGCATGGGTCTCAATCCCTATTATCAAAAAATACAAACGAAAGGACAAAAATGAAAGTCACGATCAACAAAAGTGAAATCGCAAGTGCCTTAATAGCACTCGGCAAAAATATCTGCAGAACATCTCCTGTAATTCTTCACAAATCGCTCCGTATTAGCACGATTGATGGAGAAATCAAACTTGCTACATGCAAGGGCAATGAGGAAGTAACCTTTACTACCTGTGCAGAGACAGTTGGTACGATCAATGTAGTAGTACTGTTTGATGAGTTCAAAGAAGCTCTGAAATCCTGTCGCGCTAAAACAGTGGAAATTGCATGGGAAAACAGGATGCTCAAAGTTGGAGAGTGCTACTTGGAGCTTCAAAACGAAAGCGAATGGCCTGTTATCGAAATGAACGATTCTGCAACCAGTTGCGAACTGCCTGAAAATGTTGTTGCAATGTTTACAGATGCAGCTCCTATCGTTAAAAACAGGGAACCAAGACGCATTCTGCATGGTATCAATATCAGTCGAAGCGGCTTGACTGTTACTAACGGTCGGGAACTTCTGAATTTTCCTCTGGAACTTGATTTTGAATCTACGACGGTGTTGTTACCGCTTGCTTTGATTCAGTCAAAAGCAACAGACTCAGGCAGAATTTACCGTTGGATTAATAACGGTAGCGTTTTCTTCAAAATTGATGTCGGAAAATGGTCTTGGAGAGGGAAAGCCTTAACAGGAGATTTCCCCAACTGGAAGCAGATCATTCCAAGTCAAACAGTGCTTTCCCATGAGTTCCGTTTAACAGAGGAACACGCTCAAAGAGCATTGACTTTTCTGAAATCTCTTCCTGAACTTCCCCCTCATAACGCTGTGGAAGTTTCACAGTGCGATGGGAAACTGAAATTCGTTCAGGAGGAGCAGACATTATCCCTTACAGCAGAATTCACAGGAGATTGGAACTCTTACAGTTTCAGTATCAATCGTGACATGCTGCAGAGGATCTTTCAACTGGGGCATACGATTGTGAAGACCAGCGATCATCATGTACCTATTCAGGCAGAAGGAGGACGTGGAATATACATCACCATGCCGCTCTATCAGCGTAAACCAACAGAAGATCAAACAGTCAAAGAACCAGAAAACAAAGAAAATACAACCACGGAGGAACCCAAAATGGAAATGAATCACGGAATGAAAATTGTGTCTGCCCCTGTGCAGACAGTCGCCAAGAATCAGGAACCTGAAACAAGTCCTTTGGATGAGCTCAGCATCAGCATTGAGGCGTTCAAGCTGAAGATCAAGACCATTGCAGATGAAGCGTCTCAGTTGGCTCGCAAAGTCAAGGAAGCCCAGATTGCTCAAAAGCAGAAAGAACGCGAGTTCGTTCAGGCTCGCAGGGCAATCGAACGAATCAGAATGGCGATTTAACTACAAAAGAAAGTACAACCAATGAAGTCCCAGAGGTCAGCTGCCTGCTGGGATTTCTTTTTTAAGGAGAAACGACTATGTTGAAACTCAATGCATCTTACAGCAAGAAAGTCCCTGCAGAGGGCGAATACTCTTCTCAGTCCTACCACGCAAGCATCGAAGTGGAACTCCCAGATGGTTTGAATCAGGAACAGCTTCAGAACAGGATCCATGAAACCTTTGCAATGGTTCGTGAAAGTGTCGAAGCAGAACTTCATGGAAGAACTGCAAAAGCAGAACCCGCAAATCAGAACACCTCAAACCATCAGCCTCAGAATGGAACTCCTGCAAGTCCGAAACAGATCAAGTACCTGCTTGACCTGGGACGCAATCTTGGCTGGACACCTCAGCAGATCGCTGCAAAGTGTAACGTGGCAGATGTTCACAATCTGACCAGACGCCAGTGTTCTGATCTGATCAACGAATGGAAGGCGGTGGCATAATGAACATCATGGATCTCAAAAGTACGCCGCACTGGTCTTATTCTGCGTTCCAGACTTATCTGCAGTGTCCCATGAAGTATTATCTGCGATACGTTGAACATGCTGAACCTGAACACACTTGTTCTGCTCTTCCCTTTGGTAGGGCTTTCCATGCGGTTCTCTCTGAGAGGGCACGCAAGGGTACAGCGTTCTCCATTGACGATGCAAAGGATGATTTCTTTGTTTATTTCAAGGGTGAAACAGAAGTTTGCCAGAACCTCACCTATAAACAGGGAGAGGACTTTGAAAGTTGTCTTGTGAAAGGACAGGACATGCTGGAAGTTGCACTGGAAAACTGGCAGGACGACTATGTGGATGTTTCTGTTGCTGAAGCCTTTTCAGTGGAAGTACCGGGCTTGTCAAAGCCTCTGATCGGGGAGTTCGATCTCATTGTCAGGAACGATGCTGAAGAGACTGTCTGCGATTGGAAGACCAGCTCAAGCAAGTGGCAGACAGGGAAAGCAGACTGGGATCTTCAGGCAACAACCTTTTGCTATGCTTATCAGCAGCTTTATGGAAAGATCCCACTGTTCAGGTTCGATGTTTTCACCAAAGCGAAACAGCCGACTGCAAGCAGTTATTACACGGTCAGGACAGAAGACGACCTGCAGAAGTTCATCTTTCTGGCACAGCAGATAGAGAAGTCTATCCAGTCAGGCTTGTTCTACCCCAACGAGAATTGCATGAACTGCAGTGAGTGTCCTTACAAAAAGCAGTGCAAAAATGTTTGCCAGAAAGGAGGTTGCAATGAATAATCTCTGTATGGGTGGTGGCGGTCAGTTTGTCAGCCGTGATGAAGTCGCTTTGATTCAGACACCTCAATCCACAGCCAGTTGGAAGCCAGTTCCTCATATTGATGTGATCAACTCTGTAACCAAAGTGATCGAAGCTCACAAATGGCAGATCACAAAAGAGCAGTATGGTCTTGTAAGAGAGGGACAGAAGATGTTTGGCGTGATCGAGTTGAACAACAGCAGATCACCCGATCACAAGCGTGCGATTGGAATCCGGAACAGTCATGACAAGAGTTTCTCTGTTGGGTTGAGTGCCGGTATCTGTGTCTGCGTTTGCAGTAACCTTGCCTTTGGTGGTTCGACTGTTATCAAGAAGCGGCACACCAGTGGTTTGGAACTGACAGAGCTTATTGATGTTGCTATTGAAAGTCTTGAAAATGAGTTTCTTATCACAGAAACTGTTGTTGAAGACTTGAAGATCCTTTATCTGAAGAACGATGATGATGCCAGATGCAGAATTGTGAGAGCAGCAGAGATGGGCGTTATCAACAGCAGCGACATTGTTCCTGTATTCAAGGAGTTCAAGAATCCTCAGCATGAAGAGTTTCTGGAACCAACCAGATACAGTCTGATGAATGCAATCACTGAGACAGTGAAGAAGTACACTCCTCAGAGGTTGGATCAGACTTATCTGAGCTTGAACAGAGCTTTTGGATTGGATGGCAATCGTCCTGAACTATGGAAATAGACCTCGAAGTTGCCATTCGTATGGAAAGTGATGCGCTCCATACAAAGACCAGCATCCGGGGGGACATAAAATCCCCCCGTTTTTTTTAGATAGGAGTGAAGAATAACACCAAGTAAAAAAACAGTAAAAAATGTTGAAGAGAAAAGCAAGGTTCATAAGTAGTGGGGACTATGGGGAGTACTTTACATACCCAGTATAGGAAACCTAATTTTTTAGAATAAAAAGAGTGTATAGGTTAGGTTTCCTAAGGGGTAATAGAACCACCTCCCCATGGTCCCCAAAAAGAGTTCCCCCAGATAGTTGTTGAGGCTATCTGAGGAGACTCCATGATTTTTATCCTGCTATGGCAGGGCTTTCCAGACTTTCGTAAAAATTCACGACATCTGGATCAATGATGATATCTTCCTTGACGATCTTTCTGTCCAGCACCAGCCCTTCCAGCGATCTGCAGCGAGAAAGAGCCGTGTAAAGCTGCCCACTGGCGAAGCAGCCATTTCCGAGAAAAAGTTTCGCACGGTCAAAGGTCTGTCCTTGGGACTTGTGGACTGTGACCGCCCACGCCAAACGTAATGGAATCTGCAAAAAAATCCCAGAGACTGTCCGCTCTACTTTCATTTTCCCTGACATCCTGTCATATACCAGTTTATACTCGTATGAGGGCCATTCATAAGCCCCAATGAGCGCAGAACGTCCATCATCAAATCTGACTGAAACATATCCGAGACCATCTTCGGTATGGCTGATTTCTTCAATGCACCCCATATCACCATTCACGTACTCGTAGCTCCCATCAGGTAGCAGCTTGTTTGCCAAGGTCATGACACGTGCTCCTTTCTGCAAGTTGAGATTCGCTTCGGTGGGATATTCTGACTCAGGGAATGAGCCAGTTATCTTCGCCTTGAAAAGTTCTGCATCCGTGTTCAGTTTTGAACTTTGTCTGCCGTTAATTGCATCAGCTTGTTTGCGGGTTGTGCAAAGAGCGATTGCCTGGGGTGCTTTGGAGGCATTGTCCTTGCTATAACAGCATGTGTTGAGTGCATCGATCGCATCAACAGGTTCTTTCTTTCCCGACAACACAATATTCTTCTCGTTGAGCTGTCCATGGCGGATGTTTTTCAAAATCTGATAAAACACACGGTCTCTACTCTGACGGTGCTGCTCTTTCAGCATTGCGACTTTGAATTTTGCCTTCTCCCAAATCTCAGTTTGAAAAGCAAAATTTCCTCCGAAGGTTTCCTTCAGGTAATCCTTTTCAACATCTGTAGTCACAACAGGCGGCAACTGGAAAAAGTCTCCACAGACAATGATCTGCTTTCCACCGAAAGGACGGTTCTGTTTTCTTCCTGATGCAACAGCACGAAGGCGATTATCAACAGCCCACAAAATATCGGATCTGACCATGGAGATCTCGTCGATAACGATCGTGTCCACAGCCTCAAGAAGTGCTTGAAGACGAGGATTCGTTATTGCTTCGATGGTATCCTCCGTCTGCAAGCCAAGACCAAGCTTGCAGAAGCTGTGGATTGTTCGCCCCTTGATGTTGCAGGCGGTAATCCCAGTTGGAGCCAGAAAAACAGTGTTCTTGTCATTGGATTTTTCGCAGAGTTTTTTCAGGAGAGCAGACTTCCCTGTTCCAGCTTCTCCGGTAAGAAATACATTCTTACCGGAGAGCATAAGCTCCAGGGCTTTGTTCTGTTCAGCGGCCATTTCAGGAGCTTTTGCTGAGTTAGTCATCAGGCATTTTCTCCTTCTGCTTCGTCTTCATTATTATTGAGCATGAGGGTACAATCTGCATAGGTTATACCTGCCCAGACTTCAAGGTCTCTTGGGGTGCGGATACGAGTTTCTTCGACATCAGGAAATCTGACTTTCACTGCTGCATTGAATTTCCCTCTGCCTTTGGGACTGTAACCATTGTCGGTCGCCCAGATTTTGTAAGTTGAATACAGCTTTCCTCTGGAACAGTAACTTCCTGGAATTGCAATCACATTTTCAGCAAAGAATTCTGCCTCATGATCGCAAGCAAGCCGGTGATTTTGTAAGATTGCTCGAGATGTGGGGGGTAAAGGAAATCGAGTGTGTTCCCTTAATTCTCTGGCACCTTCTACAGCCCACAAGAAAATTCCTGGTAATTCTTTCTCAAGATCTTTCTTCAGATTTGGTTTCTCATTGTCCGTGTCTCGAATACGGTTGGGGAAATGCAAAATAACCAGACGATCCCAGAGTCCGTTTGATCGATCAACAAAAGAAGGAAGCTCGTTAGTATTGAAGACACATCGGGCTATAGCAGGAGCCATTTTTGGATTTACAAATTTCGGCTCAATGGGAATCATGGCCCCATCTGTAACCATTTTGAACATTTTTTCGGCATCTGAAATATTTCGAATTTCACAGGAAACAGGAGTCTCTTCGACAAGATTCAACTTGTGTTCGGTCAGAAGATGAGTTGAATGTTTTTCTCCCAGATTCGCAAAAGGAAGACAGCAGGTTTGGCTCTCTCCGTAAAGTTTACCGAGAATATGCGTTGCAACACTCTTGCCATCACCGCCTCTTCCGTATTGAAAAAAGCCAATATTTTTATCAATTTTCCCAGATAAAATGTAGCCGAACATCATCTGTAACGCTTGACGGCTTTCTTCATCATTGAAGGTTGTCTGCAAATATTCGTGCCACATTGGACATTCGGCTTCAGGTAAATAATCGTATTCTACTTGGTGGGACCCAAAATAGCTTGGAGACAAGGGGCGTAAAGTCTGTTCTTCGCCTGCGATCAGCTTGTCTATCGACAGCATCCCATTGCGGAAGCAAATAATGTCTGAAGCATCTTCTCCACTCGGCAACCAGCAAGGCATTTTGCAATCAACCAAGCCACATAACCCTTTGAGGTTTAGTTTTGTGTCGTTGATTACAGACGTACTGATTCGGCCTTCTTCGTGTACGGAATTTTGCTGCAAAAAATGTGTGATATTGATATCAAGGTCATCTTCAGAGATTTCTTGCCATGTTCTTCCATTATATCCCCACCATGAACTGTTCACAAAACGTAGTGCTAACTCCCCTGAATTTGTATTTTCGTTAAGGAACGCTTTCGCATAATCGGTGACTGGCAAAAACGGGCGCCATCCCTTCTGCCCGTTTTCGGGAGAAGAGATTGCTCTGCGATCAGCCTTTGCCTTGTTTTTAAGGAAAAATTTTTCAAAATCATTCCAGGTCTTGGGTCCAAATTCCTGCGAGACGAGATACTGCATTTCATTGCCACGACGGAAACCGGGTATGCGAGTGAGCCTGCTGGGATTCTTGTTTGCAGGGTCGACAGGGAAGTTTTGCTCTGCCAAATATCTATGAAGAGCCGCAACACGCTCACGATAAAGATCGAAATCGTTCCCGGCATCGATCTTCACAATAGCATGAAGGCTCTTACCGCCAGACCAGACGACTGCCTTGATCGGGAGGTTCAATTCCTTGAGCAGTTTCCACTGTTCTTCCTTGGAAAGGTCGTCAGCTTCGATAAGTGCATGACGGTACTCGGTCACATCCGCATCTCCAGGAGCCTTCCCCTTAAAATCCTTTTTCACGGGATTTAACGATACCCAGGCACCATCGAGACTCTGTGTTACGATCTCTTTGATTCTTGCAAGATTTTCTGCAGTAATCTCTGTAGATTCACGGCTTTGTATCTGACTTTGTGTTCGATCAGGGATAGTTTTCCCCTTTGCATCTGTTCTCACAGAAGAAACGAATTCATAGAACTCGCCCTCTTTGAAAAGCAGATCAATGAAGGTGCCGACCTGCAGCGCCTGTTCTTCGGGAGTTGTGGGAGCCGATAACATCTCTTGGGGGAGTGGGATGAATGCATCTTTATATTTATCGGCCAGATATTTAATCGTTTTTAAGGTCACTTCTGGCTTACCTTCTGCGCAAACATCCTCCCATACACGTTTTGCATCAGAGGCATCGTATTTATTTTCTATAGATTTCTGACTCCACTGGTCAAACACGGAAAAATCCTTACCGATGTTTTTTAATCCTGCAGCAACTTGAATCCACTCGTTGCGTGGTACATCTGCAGGTATATTCATTAACAAAGCTTCCACATTGCTGGTGCAAACTTTATCGCTGATGTTGTTTTCAATGTTTAAACTTGCGGTGCTAGAAATTCTTTTATTCATATTAAGAATGTGCCCTTTCTGGGTTAAATTTTTAAATTATTTTTTTACGATTTAGAAATCAAAACAAAAGAAATCATTCTGCAAAGAAAAAAATCTTATTTCTATCTGCATCATTCTGTATTTCCCCTCCTTTCCTTCATATGAAAATGCAGCAGCTAATATTTTTTTCTCACCAAAAACTATCTCTTTGTAAAGATCTCCGATTTTTTTTGTGTGTGTGCGAACCTTGCTTCCCTCTTCAACATTTTTATCTATTTTTCAAACAGCACCTTCCAGAGCGACTGGAATTACTGAGTAATGTAGCAAAAACCTTGCCAACTTTTTTTCAGATAGGGAAAAAAATCAAAGTGAGACATTTTGACACACTTTCGCTGTGCCCATAATTTTTGCGACAGGCTTATTTTGTCTCATCTATCAGAAGTTTTAAACTCTAAACTTTTGGGTCACCATATGAGTTCTGTGAAAAAGTTGAGAGATATGTTTTTTTTACTGCCAATCGCATGGCTCTAGGGATGCGATTGGAGGAGGCGCTCACTATAGAGGTTGAAATCAAGAGGAAGGCGAGTATAGTATCGTTGTTGGTGTGAATTTGTTGTTTTTTTGAACAAGAAAACTGGATTTTTTGTTTCCACAAAAATTCCACAATTTTTCCACAGTTGGTACTCAAAACGAAAATAAAGAGGGCAACCAAGAAAAACTCTGAAAAAAGGGCTCTTTGAGTAAAAAAAAGAAAGCTGTAAGTTCAAAACCAAGAACTTACAGCATAAATCAAGGCAAAAAAAATGGTGGCAAGGACCGGGATCGAACCGGTGACACACGGATTTTCAGTCCGTTGCTCTACCAACTGAGCTACCCCGCCACTTAGGGACATTTCCTTACAAAAGGAAATCTTATATGCTCTCTCTTAATCGAAAACATAATGTAAATATACATCAATTTTTCGTTTTGTCAAGTAAAAAATATGTTTTTTTTAGAAAAATTTCGCGATTTTTTGAAAAAATTCAGCTTCAAGCGTTCCGGTTTCACTCTTTGTTGAGCAACATGTCTGTCAAATGACGGAATTGATCAACTGTGACACGTTCCGCACGGATATCTTCTTTCAAACCAACCTGTTCATAAACTTCGGCGATTTTTTCCTTGCCAAACAGACCAGTCAGCTGCTTGATCATTTTCTTGCGCCGCTGTCCAAAGGCAAGACGGACAAGCTGCGAAAGCTTTTTCCGGTATTCTGCGGACGGAGGATTCACCAGACGTTTCAGACGGATCACACAGGAGTCGACTTCCGGGCGCGGATGGAACATTTCCGGAGGAGCAATCCGCAAGGGCGTTGCTTCATAAAGCACCTGAACACGCACAGATAATGCTCCATAATCGTGTGTTCCCGGCTTTGCAGCAAGGCGTAAAGCAACCTCTTTCTGAAGCATGATCACCATCTCCTCCGGCGGATTGGGGCTGTCAAGAAGATTGGCAACTACGATAGTTCCGGCGGAATAAGGAAGGTTGGAGATCATCTTGTAATCTCCGGGATAGATTTCATCCAGTTTGACTTTGCAGGCATCGCCTTCGACAAGGTTCAAACCTTTCGGACAGAGATTCTGACGGAGCCATTCCGCAATTCTGTGGTCAAATTCCACTGCCGTAACTGTTGCACCTTCTGCAAGCATCCGTTCCGTAAGGGCTCCGAATCCGGGACCTACTTCCAGAATATTTGCTCCGGGCGCAGCTCCGGATTCCCGTACGATCCAGTCAAGAAAATTTGCATCGATCAGAAAGTTCTGCCCGAGTTTCTTATTGGGACGAACTCCGGCAGCCGTCAGGATCTGGTTCATTTCAGCGTTTTTCATCAGTGACCACCGCAGCAGCATCCGCCGCCATGGGCGCAGCCGCCCGAAGCGGAAGGACAGCTTCCCATTGCAGGACAGGAGTTGGAACTCGGGACGGAAGCGGCGAACGTGGAAAGTTTCTTTTTCACCTCTCCGCTGCCGCACTTTTCACAATGGACCTTTGAGTCCGCTTTGGGGACGAGCCGTTCAAACTCTTCCCCGCATTTTTCGCAGTGATATTCAAAAATAGGCATGAAACAAACTCCTTTTCTTACAGATAATCGTCGAGAGAATCTTCAATATCCCCGATTCGCAGATCAAGATCTTCAATGGCAGTTTCGTCGAGTTCCGCATCAGTGGAAAGCAATGCCAGAGTGGCGCGGATATCCTGACGGAGTTCGCCGAGTTTCCGGGCTGCTTTCTTGTCCGAAGCATTGTCTTTCTGAAGATCGGAACAGCGGCTGTTGATTTCCAGCAGACGCTGCCGCAGCGGAGCTTTCATTGCATCGACGTTGTGAGCATAGATCTCGGTCACATACTCCCAGATATCTTCCGCAAAGTTGAGATAAACAGCTTTCTGCGCCTCATCCTGGAACTTCAGTTCAAAGAAGGTTCCGTTGACGCGTTCAAACTCAGCAAAATCTTCCATTCCGGATGCCATGGCATCGAAGACAGCCGCGCGGTATTCCGCTTCCCGGAAGTCTGCACTCAGCTCTTTGCAGATCGCATCCATGGATTCCAGAGAACCGGCAGAGATCGTAAACTGATCCGGTGAAATATCCCCGGTATCTTCTTTGTGATCGTGTCCGCAGGTACATTCATGATCCTTGTGGTCGTGTCCGCAGGTACATTCATGATCTTTGTGATCGTGTCCGCAGGTACATTCATGATCTTTGTGATCGTGTCCGCAACTGCAGGAGTGTTTTTCTTCCTGCTGATCGGGCAGAGAGAAGATATCGCTGTCGTCATCATTATCGGCTGAGGTCAGGAGCCAGTCCACGCCTTCGCGGCGGAACTCAATGTTCTGCATGAGCGTGTGGTAAGTGTCGATTGCCGGACCGCGCACCTTCCGGAGGTCTGTTCCATCATCTTCGCCGTAAATATAGGCGTAGAGCATCTGAACGGGAATATCGAAAGAGTCTTTGTAATCCCGGCAGACTTTCCCGAGGAATTTTTCGAACTTTTTGATCCATTCCTGAGTATCTTTTGCGGACGGTGCATCCGGGCGGGGTTCGTGTTCCACGCGGAGCGTTCCGTTCATGTAGGAGTCGAGGGTGAACTTCAGGATATCGCCGTTCCGGACATTATGTTCCTTGTAGAACTGAGAGAAATCGAAAACGGTCTGGCTGAGGCGGAGGGAACCTCTCAAGCCGCCGGCAGCCATGATTGCCTCGGTGTTATCCTGTTTTTCGGCATAAAACATGTCGATCGTTCCGCCGGGTCCCAGGAGATAGTAAAGATCTTCCACTTTTTCGTAGGAAGCCTGATACTCTTTCATCGGAATCTTACCGCAGGAAGAGCTGATTTCCAGATCGTCCACAAAGAGTTCGGGGGAGTGAAACGGTTCGAACCGGGCACCGGGAACGAGGATCCCTTCTTCCAGTTCAAAGGGGCGTGGTTTACAGCGGAAGACCAGACCTTTCAGGTAGCGGTCGAGAACGTAGAAGGTATCGCCATAAAAGGTTCTGGCGAGTCCGTCATCGGCGCAATCCAGAACGTTCCGGAGCTTCTTTTCCGTCATTTCTTTTTCATCATTATCCTTGGCGGGAAACTTTTCAAACAGAAAATCTGCCGCTTCGGAAAAATCGAAACGGTCGCCGCTGAAATTTTTCAGGAACTCGTTTGCTGTCTGTTCGATCTGCTGGAATGATAACATATTTTTGATCTCCGGTAAAGTTACTGTTTTGCGAACGGATCAGAAGTCGGAAAATTTCTGGATCTTCTGGATTCTGGTGTGGAGGTAGTGGTCCACATAATCGGCGAGCTGTGCCTGATCCCAGGTCTTCATCTCGTCAATGGTCACAGCCTCTGACAGTTCAAATTCACCGCTCTGGATTCTGTTCAAACGGCTGAGACATGCACCGCAGCCCAGCAGTTCGCCCACGTCGGAACAAAGAGTTCTGATGTAAGTTCCCTTAGAACATTTGACCACAAAATCCGCATAAGGCAATTCGATGCGGGTAAGCTTGATGGATTCGATAGTGACCGGTTTTGCTTCCCGCTCCACTTCGATTCCTTCCCGTGCCAGCGCATAAAGACGTTTGCCGTCTTTTTTGACAGCGGAGACCATGGGCGGAACCTGTTCGATGTCGCCGAGAAAGTTCATGAACCCTTCCTCCAGTCGTTTGGGAGTGATGGCGGACCAGTCATTCTGCTGAATGATCTCACCATCCAAATCCTGGGAATCTGTTACGGTTCCGAGGAGGATCGTTCCTTCGTAAGTCTTATCTTCCCCGCTGAATTTCTGGCTCAGTTTAGTGAATTTTCCGATGACGACGACAAGGAGTCCGGTAGCCGCCGGGTCAAGGGTTCCGCAGTGTCCGGCTTTCGGTACATTGAACCGTGCGCGGATGAATGACACTACATCGTGACTTGTCCAGTCGGCGGGTTTGTTGACCAGGATGATCCCGCTTTTTTCAAAGGGGGGAAGTCTGTGTTTTCTGGGATTATTTCTCATTTGCATCAAATTCCATTTGTATCTGTTTGGTGAGGATCTCACCTGCTTCATCGGCTGTTTTTGCCGGAATAAAACCGCCTGCAGCCATTTCATGACCGCCGCCGTTCAATCTGCGGGCGACTTTTCCTGCGGACCAGGGGGCGTTTTTTGTCCGAAGAGAGAGTTTGTAGCCGCCGGGTTCCTCCCGGAGAAGTGCTGCAAATTCAACACCGCGGATGTTCCGAACGGCATCAATCAGGTTTTCTGTATTGCGGACATCCACACCGTACTTGGCAAGAAGGGCTTTTGTCAGCACAAACCATGCTGCTTTTCCGTCAAATGCGGTATGCAGTCCGTTATTCAGAAGATCAGCTTCCAACCGGACCAGTCCGGCATCTCTGTTCAGAAACGCTTCCAGCACGATCGAATGACGGTCAGCACCCAGCCGGATCAATGCGGCTGCGGCTTCCAATGCTTCCGGAGAGGTGTTGTCAAAGCGGAAACAGCCGGAATCGGTCAGGATCCCAAGCAGCAGCCGGGTGGCATTTTCTTTGGTGATCGTAAAACCGCAATCGGTGAAGAGGTGATAAAGAGCTTCAGCTGTGGCGCAACATTCCGGACGGACCAGTGAAAGATCCGCTTTCTGGGAGTTGTCCGGATGATGATCGATATTGATGACCGGACAAGCGGGAACAAAACCGTCAGCAGCGATCCGTTCCGGGTTGGAACAGTCCACGATCACAAAAAGTTCCGGCTGAACTCCGGCTGCGCTGCGGATGATATACTCTTCCGGAATAAAGGGGATACAGGCATCCGGCACAGGTTCAGGAAGAATCCCGACTGCATTATAACCGGCATCTCTGAGGATCCCCGCCGTTGCAGAAACGGAGGAAACGGCATCTCCATCCGGACGGCAATGTGCCGCAATCAGGATCAAGCCGTTTCCACGGTTTTTTGCACCATCCAAAGCATCACGGAACGCCTGGGGTGTCATTTGTTGTTTTCTCCTTCTTCCAGTTCACGGAGAATGGCAAGAACGCGGTCACCTTCCGCAATATTGTGGTCGGCAACAAAGCGCAGGACGGGCGTATATTTCAGAATCACGTCTCTTGAGACGCAATTCTGAATGTCGATCCGGCGGCTTTCCAGCAGTTCCAGAGCTTTTTCTTCCAGATTTTCTGCCGCATTTTTGCCCCCGAAAACACTGACGTAAACGGTAGCGTTCCGCAGGGTGGAGGAGGTATTCACCTTCACCACGGAAATCAGTGCGCCCGGAAGCGAGATACATAATTTTTCCAGAGAGTCTGCGATCTCACGTTTGAGAAGCGCATTCACTCTTGCGATTCGATCAGGTGTAAAAGGCATCGTTTCCCTTCCTTCCTGCAGTCAATCAGAGAGTTGCTTTCTTCAGTTCCACATCGTAGATCTGAATATGGTCACCGACTTCAAAGTCAAGGAAGTTGTCCAGCTTGATCCCGCATTCCAATCCCTGCTTCACTTCTTTCACATCATCGTGGAAACGACGCAGAGAACGGACTTCTCCGTTAAAGATCAGTTCGTTGTTACGGAACACACGCGCCTTCGCTCCAACCTTGACAGAACCTTTGTCCACCATACAGCCGCAGATCTTGGGACCTTTGGAGAGTTCAAAGATCTGAAGAATACGGGCATCACCAAGGATCTTTTCCCGCTTTTCAGGTTCAAGACGTCCTGCAAGAGCATCCTGAATATCTTCCAGCAACTCGTAAATGATAGAGTAGAGACGGATCTCGACATTCTCTTTCTTTGCAAGCGCATTGACACCCGGGTTGACGCGGACGTGGAACCCGACAACGATACCGCCGGAGGATTTTGCCAGCAGCACATCATTTTCCGTGATGGCACCCACACCGGAGTGGACAACATTCACTGCGATCTTATCGTTGGGCAGCTTGGTGAAGGATTCGCTGATGGCTTCCACAGAACCGCGGACATCGCCCTTCAGTACCACACAAAGCTGTTTCTTGGCATCTTCATCCATCTTGGAGAAGAGTTCTTCCAGAGTCGTTCCGCCGGTTGCTTTGGATGAGAGTTCTTCCTGACGTTTCGCATCGGCACGTTTGGCTGCCAGTTCTTTTGCAATGCCTTCATTTTCACAAACAACCATCCGGGAACCTGCTTCGGGGACACCGGAAAGACCGGCGATCTTCACAGGGGTTGCAGGTCCGGCAGATTTGATGCGCTGTCCATGAACGTCGATCAGGTTTTTGACCTTTCCGTAGTATTCGCCGCAGAGGATGGGATCGCCGAGTTTGATGGTTCCGCTCTTCACGATAATGTGAGCGGTGGGACCGAAGCCCTGTTCCAGCTGGGATTCCAGAACGTATGCAAAACCTGCCCGTTTCGGGTCGGCTTTGAGTTCCAGCATTTCGGCTTCCAGAAGAATACGTTCCAGAAGGTCCTCGATTCCTTCACCGGTCTTTGCAGAGACTTTGATGGCTGCGGTTTCACCGCCCCAGTCTTCGCAGGTCAGACCGTTCTGCTGCATGTGAAGCAGAACTCTGTCGGGGTCGGCATCGGGGATATCGCACTTGTTGATTGCCACGATGATGGGCACTTTTGCCGCGAGAGCGTGGTTTAATGCTTCAATTGTCTGAGGCATGAAACCGTCATCGGCAGCCACAACGAGCACGACGATATCGGTGACGTTGGCACCGCGGGCGCGCATCTGGGTAAACGCTTCGTGTCCCGGGGTATCGACGAATGTAATGGTTTTTCCGTTGAGCTGCGCTACGGAAGCACCGATGTTCTGGGTGATCCCGCCTGCTTCGCCGCCTGCCACGTTTGTCTTACGGATCCGGTCCTGCAGAGAGGTTTTCCCGTGGTCAACGTGCCCCATGAAGGTAACGATAGGAGAACGGGGCTTGAGATCGTCGGGATTTCCGGGAGCGATTGCCGCATCTTCGGGGGCGATTTCTTCCGCATCAGCTTTTGCAGAAGCGGCTTCAGCCTTGGAACCGATGTGGAGCGTGATTCCGCATTTTTTAGCGAATTCCACAGCCACATCGGGATCGACGGACTGATTGATAGAAGCAAGCACGTTCATCATCATGAGTCCGGAAACGACTTCGTTGGGGCGTTTTCCGAGAGCTTCTGCCAATGCCTTGACGATGATCGGCGGAGCCATAGTGACTTCAGCGGGTGATGCGCCCTTGGAAGAAACGTTCTGTCCCTTGCCGGGTTTTCCTTTCTTTCCGCCTTTCATCTTTTCCTGAAATTCGGAAATAATAACTTCGACCAGCTCGATCTCGTCCTGGGGGATCGCGGAGGATGCACCGGTGATACTTTCATATCCCTGTTCCTGGAGTTCTTTTACGATATCTTTCGGGGACAAGCCGTATTTACCGGCGAGATCCTTTACTTTCAAAGTTTTTGCTGCCATATTTCATACTCCGATCTTCCTGCGTCAGGATTTTGACTGTGCAATTTTGTCGAGGATGACGGAAGCATCTTCACTGGAGAGACCTTTGATCGCTCTGAGATCTTCTTCGGGGAGTTCGCTCAGTCCTTCAAGGGAGAGGAATCCGTTGGAGACCAGCAGTTCAGCGGTTTCGACGGAAACCCCCAGAACGCTGGAAAGTTCTTCTGTTCTGCGCTGCTTTTCTTCGGCAAAATCATCGGCATTTTCATTGTTTTCATCCACCAGGATCAAATTGATCTTCCAATCACCGCCGATGAGTTTCTGTGCCAGACGGATGTTTTGAGCCTTCTTGCCGAATGCAAGACGGGAGTTTTCACTGTCGACATAGAAATGAATGGTTGCTGAGGAATAATCCACGTCGATCTTTTCTGCTTTTGCCGGATGGAGAGCGTTGGAAACATAACGTGCGAGATCATCGGAGAAGGGGATGATATCCACGCGTTCACCGTTGAGTTCATTTGTGATGTTTTTAACACGCATACCGCGCATACCGACACATGCGCCGACGGGGTCGACTCTGGGATCATTGCTTCTGACAGCCAGTTTGGAGCGGCTGCCTGCATCACGGGAGATAGAGACGATTTCCACGATCCCATCATGGATTTCGGAAACTTCCCGTTCAAAAAGCTTTCTGACAAATTCGCGGGAGGCTCTGGAGAGGATCAGACCGTCTTCCTTGTTTTCTCTGCCGCGTTCTTTGTTGTCTTTTTCTTTATTCGCGATTCTGAGCAGAAGCGCATTGATGCGGTCGCCGGGCATGTACTGTTCGCTGGGAACCTTTTCTCTTGCCGGGATCATTGCTTCTGCTTTCTGCAAATCCACAATGATGTTTCCATGCTCATACCGTCTGACGGTACCGCTGACGATTTCGCCGACCTGATCCTTGAACTCATCTTCGATGGTCTGCTTTTCAGCTTTGCGGATCTCCTGAAGGATCGCCTGCTTTGCAGTCTGTGCAACGATTCGCCCGAAGTCTTTCGGAGTGATCTCCATTCTGAGTTGTTCGCCGACCTTTACGGAAGGATCGAACTGGACAGCTTCCTGGAGAGTAATCTGTTCATCAGCTTTGTCTTTTACCTTTTCCTTGCCTTCTCTGTCCTTTTCGACATAGGTATCAATGGCATCCACGACATCATAGATCGCAACGACACGGATGGAACCGTTGCTGCGGTTCAGCTTTGCTTCCACATTTTTTGCTCTGCGGTCCAAATTTTTCTGACAGGTTGCTGCAAGAGCTTTTTCCACAGCATTGACAAGCTGTTCCTTGCTGATGCCGCGTTCCTGCTCGATGTACTCGAGAACTGCTAAAAGTTCGTGATTCATATTTTACCCTCCACTTTTCCCTGTTGGATTATTTCCTGTTAAAACAATGACGGCGGGAGAACCCGCCGACATAAACAACACCGTTTCCGGTATTGACAAGACTGTTGCCGGAAGTTCCCCTCCGGCGTTCATTGAGGAGAACCTCTTATTCTGCAGCGACCGCTTTGCCGGCGGTTGCAACAAGAGCAGCAAGACGTGCTTTCTTACGGCTTGCGGTGTTCTTGTGAAGAGTTCCGTACTTGACAGCTTTGTCAAGAATGGAGTACTGCTTCTGCAACAGTTCTGCAGCTGCTTCTTTGGTTCCTTCTGCAACAGCAGCTCTGAGCTTCTTCTCTGCTGTCCAGAGTGCACTGCGCACAGATTTATTTTTCAGTCTGACGCGTTCGCTCTGTTTGAACGTCTTGACAGCGGACTTTCTAACTTCCTTCTTAGGCATTTTGAATCCTTTCAATTTTAAAAAATGCAATTAGTCATGTTAAACATATACTATACATGCACTTTTCCAATTTTGCAAATCAGTTTTTAAACTATTTTTTTACCTTTTCCCGTGTAAACTGAAAAAAAATGCAAAATTTTACTTCCGGAAAGACTTTTTCTCTCCGGAAAGTGCATGTCCTCTTCTTCTCAAAAAACGGTCACTCTCCAATCTGGATCAGGGAGAAGTTATATCCCCTGACCTTCCAGTTTTTCAGATCCTGTGCCGTCAATTTCTTTCCGGTGCGGATATCTTTTATCACCGCTCCGGCAGGGATACCGAGTGCTTCGTAATTCACGCCCAGTTGTACCGTCTGCTCCTTTTTATTCTTATTCACAATCACTGCCATGGCGCGTTTGCCAATGGTATAAACACTGATATAGATATTTTTCCCGGTAGATCCCACCATGAACTGTTTCCGGTAAGAGTGGAACTTCAGCGCAGGATCCTGCCAGCCGAACGCATCCAGTTTCTTGTACAGATTGTTCACATAAGTCATATCCATCCAGAGGTTCCAGATAAGAGAGTCATGCAGCAGGGCAAGCGCAAGAACCTGATCGTTGTAATCTTTGTTCAGACGGTGTTCTTTCGGACCGGTTCTGCCCAGATTCGGAAGAAGCATCGGAACAACCCCGGAACTGTGCAGATAGTAGATCTGATACGCATCCATACCGTAATGTTCCAGATAGTTGCTGTTGCCGATCAGCTCGGTTTCCAGCTCTTCGCCGGAACACTGGAAGTCCACAAAAGCGTTGATCGGTGCGCTGGTTCTTGCTGACATGTGCGCCCAGAGATAGTTCTTTTTCTGGTCTCTGCCCTGTGCGTGAAGCAGCGTGTAAAGACGCTTCATGTAATTTCTCATGGCGCGGATCGGGAAGGTGAGTTTCTGATTCCCCTGTTCGTCAATATAACCGCAGCCGTGAAGTTCATTGGCACAGTTGTAGGCTCCAAGACTGTCAACATACACGCACTGCAGACTGCCGTGTTTGATATGATCGTCGATCTGCCATACGATATAATCTGTAAAGCTGGATGCCGGACACTGGGGGTAAACATTGTAGGGGTTCCGCCACTCTTTCCGGAAAATCTTGTATTCAGTCGCTTCGGGGCTGACAAGGAAGGGATTCAGATAGAGAGAAAGTTCAGCCCCTCTGTCACGGAACCGCTTGACTTCTTTCCGGAACGCTTCCATAGAGGTATGTTCCGGAGTAAAGAACCCGCCGCTGCCGGGATATTTCTTTATTTTGGGATCAATGGTCCACGGGTGCGCGATTGTAAAGGGATCAAAGAACCAGACTCTCCAGGTACGGAACTGGGGCGGTGTGGGCTTTACCGGGTTGGCTTCGATCCCGAACTCCAACAGGAACTTCTTGCCGGAAAGTTTTGTCGGCTTGTCAACAAAACGAACCTGCCAGAGAACATTTTTACCTTTTCTCTGAATACGGAATGCCGCTTTGGTGTCTTTGTTCCGCCAATACTGGAAGGATTCTGTCACGAATGTGAGACCGATATCCATATTTCCGAGCCAGACAGACGGAATCTGTTTGAGTGTCAGGCTTTCTCCGAGTTTTCCGACATAATTTTCGCGGGAGAAGAAGTGCGCATTGTAAAAGTCCGCAACAGAAGCGGGCATTTCCATTTCGAGGAAAAGTTCTTCCAGTGTACCGGAATTTTTGCTGAGATCCAGCGTGTACCAGAGGAAACCGTCATACTCCAGCGTAACAGTTCCGCTGAGAGAGACTCCCCCGGAAGAAGCTGTGAAGTTCATAATCGTCTGTTCGCCGTTCTCTTTGACTTTCTTGAACTTGAAGTTGCGGAAAACGATATTTTTGCCGTTCATTTTTGCACGGAAAACCGGCTTTGCGGCAAACAGCGGAACGTTCTGTGAAGTGATCTGTTCCGGAAGAAGTGCGGACCCGAAAACATGATTTCTGCCAATGACGGAAAGGGTGTTTCCATTCCGTTTGATCGGGGTGTACGGATAAGGGATCCCGGTCATACCCGGCTTTTCTTTCAACCATTTCGGGGTGCCGATGTGCTTGTATTTTTCAGAGACTTTCATCAACTCTTTTCCGGCGGCATCCCGGAAGATAAATTCCAGAACACAATCCCCGGCAGGGAACTGCTTCAGATCAAAACTGCCTGCAACCATGTCTTTTGCTTTGATGACAGTGCTGATCTGCTTGCCGGAAACATGGCGCAGTGTCACCGTCGTTGCAGCAGTTTTTGCAAGGGCAAAATGACTCTTCAAGTCGGCAGTATAAATGAGTTTGGATTCAGAAAGGTTCGTTTCTGTTGTGATCTTGACGTCATCCTTGAACACCAGCGGGAGATCCTGACGGTAAATCAGATTTCCGGCGGCATCGGTCATGGTCACGCGGACGACTCCGGAACGGAATCCGGAAAGCGGGTCGGTATGATTTACAACTGCCGAAGCTCCGGCTGGAATTGTTTTGACATAGGAACGAACCGTACCTTTTTTGCCGTCGTTCGGGAGATTTTCGATTCTGACAGTAACGTTCTGAGCCTTTACGGAACGGTTGAAAATTTCCGCTTTCAGGTCAAGTTTCCGTTCAAAAAGCTGGGCATAATCCACGGAGAGCCGCGCGAAACAGCCTTTCCCGGTCATGCGGAACTTTCCGAAATAGGCACTGAACGGCATTGCGGAGGGAGAGACGGAGGAGAAAAGAATATCCGGTTCCACCTGGCGGTCACGGCAGAAGTTGAAGTCCCACATCTTTCCTTCTCTGAAAGAACTTTCAAAATCGGAAATGGGGATCGTCAATTCACAGATCCACTGTCCTTCATAGAGACCGTTGCGGACTTTCCAGTTTCCGTTCCACTCTTTTCTGGAGTTGCGGGCATCATAGATCGCACCGTTGTAGTTGACGATCGTCTGGTAATTTCCCTGTTTCATTTCCGGCGGACGGAGAAAGAATTCAAAGGCATCATCCATATAAACGGCACCGTCGCGGTCTTTGATTTTATTGACCAGCTGAGTTGCGCCGGGGATTTTTGCCACTACGCAGAAGTAGAAGTTTTTTGCATCCATACCGGCATAGACTTCGCCGGAGAGATCCGTTTCCAGACGGGGCTTGGAAAGCGTAATAAAACCGGGCAGTCTGGCGGCATCGCCCCATTCAGATTCCACAAAATTACCGTCGATCTTCGGAGCAGTTTTCATCATCGGAAGAGAGAAAACAGTTTTCTGAACCTTTTCCATTGGGATATCCAGCGGGGGTGTGGATTCCTCCCGGAAATTTGCGCTGACCTCTTTTTCTGTCAGGGCACGGGGATAGAATTTCACCAGATCGAATGCTGTTTCCAGTTTTCTGTTTGCGGGGCGGAACGGGGGGGCATTGAGGATGAAATCGCCGAACTTCTTGAAGAACAAGCCGCTTTTTCCTCTTCCGCTGCATGCCAGTTGTCCGTTATGGTACAGGGCAAAAAGGTTTGCTTTTTTGCTCCATGTAATGGTCAGGAAGGTCCATTTTCCTTTTTCCAGTTTATGATTGGTGGTATTGGTATAACCGTTGCCCTGACCTTTTTTCGCTGTGGGATTTCCCATCCAGAACATCAAGCCAAGCCCTTTTGGTTCGCGGTATTTATAAACGATGATACGTCCATTTTTCTCCGGACTGTTGTTCTGGAGCAGGAAGATGAATTCTGTTACAGAGCTGTCCCAATTCAGAGGTTTCACCCAGAAAGAGATGGAACCTTCGTTCGGGTTGATTTTTGCCGGGCATGGGATTTTTACTGTTCCGTCGGAAAGAGCGATTGCCTTTCCTCTGATGCCGTCCACATAACGGAACTTCCCTGCAGCTTTTGCGTTCCCGGCAGAGCCGTCGAAATCATATTGCATGACAGGTTTCGCCATAACAGATGTGCACAACAATGCTGTCAAACCGAATAATAAATTCTTCATAAAAAAAATCCTTATGTTTTGTTTTTCAGTGTAATATAATCTTTAAAATTTATTTTTCAAGCCAAAAAAAGCGGAGAGACCGTTTTGCGATCTCCCCGCGGGGGGCAACATAAAAGAAAACAGGTTTATTCTGTCTTTTTGTTTGCGTTGTCGAAAAGTTCCTGAACTTCAGCTTCGGGAGCCTTTGTGATCAGCGTAACGATCACGGCAACGATGAGACCTGCAAGGAATCCGGGAACGATTTCATAGACGCCGGTAGCTGAACTGAGTTTGAGATACCAGACGATATCGACAGCGAACCCTGCGATAATACCAGCCAGTGCGCCGTTATAGTTGAAGCGTTTCCAGAAGAGTGCCAGCAGGATCACGGGGCCGAATGCGGCACCGAAAGCACCCCATGCACAGGAAACCAGAGCCATAATACCGCCGCAGTCAGGGCTTGATGCAATCACAAATGCAACAACCGCGATAAGAACCATGATAAGGCGGCCAGCCCACATCATTTCTCTGTCACCGGCATTCTTGCGGATGAAAGGACGGTAGATGTCAGAGACGAATGCGGAAGAGGATGCCAGAAGCTGGGAGTCAGCTGTACTCATGGATGCTGCAAGGATCGCAGAGAGCAGAACACCTGCAAGGAAAACGAAAAGCGTAACCAATCCGGTGTTGCTGCCAATCCAGGCAAAAACATCGCGGATCATCTGAATGAAAACAAGGTCCTGTTTTCCAGTCGTCTGAAGCATCGTTCCGAAAAATTTCCGTCCGAGCAGACCGACAATGGAAGCAGCGGAAAGGATGATGAAGATCCAGGTGCAGCCGATGACCCGGGACTTGTTCATTTCCTTTTCGTTACGGACAGAGAAATAACGGATCAGGATGTGGGGCATACCGAAGTAACCGAGTCCCCAGCCGAGACCGGAGATGATATCGCGCCAGCTGTTCCAGTCGCTCTTTCCGGAAGAGTAGACATTGAAGAAGTTTGCGGGAATCGGATCAGCAGGAGCTGTGAATACGGAAGACTTCATCATAGCAAGAGCCAGGATCGGAGCCAGCATCAGAGCAATAAGCATGATCAAACCCTGGAAGAAGTCAGTCCAGCAGACAGCGTTGTAACCGCCGAGGAAGGTGTAAATCACGATAACGACCGTAGCAATGACCATAGCGATCATGGGATCCATACCGAGAACAGTGTTGAAGAGAGTTCCGCAGGCGGAGATACTGGAAGCTGCGTAGATGCAGTATGCAACCATGAAGACGATTGCGGATGCAAGCAGGATTCCTTTCCGTTTGGTTTTGAAACGGTTGGTCAGAAACTGGGGAACGGTGATGGAATCTTCTGCAGCAATAGAGAACCGGCGCAGTCTGGGCGCAACGAAAACCCATGCAAGAATGGTTCCGATCAGCAGACCGACAGCGATCCAGACCTGTCCGATACCGGAAAGATAGATTGCTCCGGGCAGACCCATCAGCACCCATGCGCTCATATCGGATGCACCGGCAGAGAATGCGGACACCCAGCCGTTCATGTTTCTGTCGCCGAGGAAGTAAGTCTTTTCACCGCCTCCGGCTTTTCTGTCCTTGAAGTAGAAGGAAATACCAATTGCGAGCAGCACTACGAAATAGAGGAGCAGTGCGACCAGTTCGGGGATCTTCATGTTTGTTTTCTCCGTAAGTTGTTTTCTTTTGTTTAAGCCAATTTTAAAACATAATCCCTTAAATATAATCCACTTTTCCGATTTTTCAAACTTTTACATTTGATTATTCTAATTTTTGAGATATATTCCTGTGTATTTTTTTATTTTCGGAGGTTTACGGCATGAAAGACAAGTTATTATCATCTTTGAAACGCTGGTTCGGATATGATTCCTTTCTGGATCATCAGCTTCCGGTGATGGAAGCGGTGCTTTCCGGAAAGGATCTTTGTGTTGTCATGCCCACCGGAGCGGGAAAATCTCTTTGTTATCAGCTGCCTCTGCTCATGAAAGAACGGTACAGCATCATCGTTTCCCCTCTGATCTCTCTCATGAAAGACCAGGTGGATGCTCTTGTGGAACGGAATATTCCAGCCGCATTTATCAATACCACTGTTCCCCCGGCGGCGCAATATGCCATCCTCCGGGAGGTGGAGCGGGGCGAATTGAAACTGCTGTATGTCGCACCGGAACGGTTTCAGGCTCCGGGATTCCGGGAGTTTCTCCGGGAGAACCCGCCTGAGGTGCTTGTCGTCGATGAAGCCCACTGTATCAGCCAATGGGGACACGATTTCCGTCCCTCATACATGCGGCTGGGGGATGTTGCCGGGGAAATGGGGATCCGTCAGGTCTGTGCGTTTACGGCAACCGCCACAAAAACTGTTCAGAAAGATATCGTTCATCAGCTGCGCCGTCCGGAAATGGAGATGATGGTGGCAGGGTTCAAACGCCCCAACCTTGCATTTTCCGTAATGGAAGCTCACGACAATGCCTCGAAAGATCACATCATTGCCAGATTGCTGGACAAAAAAGTACCGACGATCATCTACGCTTCCACCCGGAAAGCTGTGGAGAGCCTGCAGGCTGATTTCAACTGTATCGCGTATCACGGCGGAATGTCCGATCAGGAACGGACCCGTGCCCAGGAACTTTTTATGTCGGAGCCGACACCCATCCTTGCCGCAACGAATGCCTTCGGTATGGGGATCGACCGTTCCGATGTCAGGCGCGTGATACATTATAACATACCCGGCTCCATTGAGGCTTATTATCAGGAAGCAGGGCGTGCCGGACGGGATGGCGAACCCGCTGAGTGTGTGCTTCTTTTCGGGAACAGGGATAAATTCATTCATCAATTCCTGATCGACATGAACAATCCCGAGCCGGAACTGGTCAACTCTCTTTATCTCTATCTGCAGGTTCAATGGAAAAAGAGCGGAGGTCTTCCTTTGGAGTTGACCCTTGCCGAAATCGCGGAACAGATCCCCGGCGCAAAAAGCGATTCCCAGATCGGAGCGGCATTTGCCATCCTGGAAGAACACGGCTACGTCTCCCGTTCCTATTCCCGGGACAACACCGTTCAGTTCCGGATCGCAGGAGATATAAAAAAACTGGAAGAGGAAAATGCCGCTGAAAAAACGCAGCGTGCAAGATTTCTGCACCGGGTCATTCAGAATTACGGCGCAGCTGCGGCAAAGATGAAAAAATATTCTCTGCCGGAACTTTCCGAACTCTGTGCTCTGCCGCCGGAAAATATCAAACGGGTTCTTTCTGCTCTGGATGGAATCGCGCTGGACGTGGAAAAAGAGACGTTCCGCGGTGCTGTTACAACCCTGCTGAAACCGGAAGAAAAACGGCTGAATATTGATTTTGAACAGTACGAACAGAAACGGGAACTGGAGATGAACCGTCTGGAAGATATGCTCTCTTATGCCCGTGCCAAGGGATGCCGTCAGGGATATCTTATCTCCTATTTCGGAGAAAATTCCGATGATTGGGAGTGCGGTGTTTGCGATCATTGTGCTTCTCCGGCACACTCTGCCGACCGGGATCTTGACCCCGCAGAACTGGCAACTGTCCACACGATCCTCTCTTCTGTCCGGATCTTCAACGGCAGGATCGGGCGCGGCAGACTCAGCCAGATCCTTGCCGGTGTCATGAACGCAGATACCGTCAACACAAGATATACCGACAGCGTTTGCTTCGGGATCCTGAAGCCCATGAAGCAGAATCTTATCATGCAATACCTTCGGGAGCTGGAAGACAAAGGCTATCTGGAACGCTGCGGAAATCCCGAATATCCCTGTCTGGGACTTTCCCGTGAAGGACGGCTTCAGATCGAAACCCGCAGCAGGATCCGTCTGAACCTGCCCGTTCCCAAGAAGAAAACTCCCATCAAAATATCATTGGAAGAACCGTCAGAAGGGGACGAGCTTGATACAGAACTGCTTGCGCGGCTGAAAGCTCTCCGGGCGAAACTTGCGGCAAAACGCGGTGTGCCGACTTATGTTGTATTCGGTGATAAAACATTGCAGGAATTTGCCCGGCGCAAACCGACAGCTGCCGCCGAAGCAGAAGGGATCACCGGTGTCGGACCGGCAAAAATGGCAACCTATGTTCCGATTTTTGTCAAAGAGATCACGACATATCTGGAAGAGAAGTGAACGGAAATAACAGGAGTAATAAAAAATGCGGCTTGATAAATATCTTTCAGAATCGACTCCGTACAGCCGGAAGGAGATCAAGATCCTCGCCGGAAAAGGAGCAATTTGTGTTAATGGAACCATCGTTAAGAAAAGCGATGTCCAAGTGACAGAACAGGATGAAATCACTGTCAACGGCGAAAAAATCTTTTACCGGAAATTTATTTATCTGATGATGAATAAGCCTGCCGGATATCTCAGCGCGACGTGGGACGATAAAGACCCCGTGGTCGTTGATCTGCTCTCAGAAGAGTACAAACATTTTGAACCGTTCCCGGCTGGGCGGCTGGATAAGGATACCGAAGGATTGCTGCTGCTGACCAATGACGGACAGTTTGATCACGCGGTGACCTCTCCCCGGAAAAATGTGGTCAAACGCTACTTTGCACGTCTTGATGCTCCGGCTGAGTTCAATGATATAGCCGCATTCCGTGCCGGTATGGATCTGGGGGATTTCATCGCAAAACCGGCAGACTTGGAAATTACAGAAAAACCCTGCGAAGTTTTCGTGGAAGTCTCGGAAGGAAAGTTTCATCAGGTCAAACGCATGTGCGAAAAAGTCGGAAAAAATGTACTTTACCTGAAACGGCTCTCTATCGGGGAGCTTGTTCTTGATCCGGCATTGGAACCGGGAAAAGTCCGGGAACTCACGCCGGAAGAGATCGAAGCTTTCATGAAGTGAAAAATGCCTTCGTCCGCAGAAAATCAATCTGATTGGGAACAGCTGAAAGAACGCCTCTCCAAATCAAAATTCCGGTCAAGATTCCGTTTGAAAGAACCGGAGCTGAAAATCATTGCCGAACGGGGAATGGATGAAGTCGCTTTCCAGTGCCGTCAATTTCTCCAAACCCGTCTGGCTCCTGCATTTCCGCCGAACGACGGCAAGCAGACTCCCATGCGCGGACACCCCTGTTTTATCGCCCAGCATGCCACCGGGATCTGCTGCCGGGGCTGTTTGCAGAAGTGGCACGGCATCCCCTCCGGACGGGAACTTACTGAGGAAGAATTGGACACTTTGACAAATATTCTGATGTGCTGGATCAGAGAACACTCTTCCGGTGCAGAAAACATTCCCCATACCCCGAATCTGTTTTGAAACGAAAGAAAACAGCAAAAAAGTTTTCGATTTTCTCTTTTTTTTCTTGCAATTTCAATGTTAAGGGTCTATATTGAGACAGAATATAAACATTGAACACTTGGACAGTTAAAGAAGAGCTTTCCAATGGTAAAGATAAAAGATGTGATCCGCCGGGATATTTCCACGGGAAAATATGCGGAAAACGGGCGTTTGCCCGGAGTCCGCGAGCTTGCGCTGCGCTATGATTGCAGCCGCGGCACGATCTCCAATGCCCTGAAAGAGCTTTCGGAGCAGGGATTTGTCCGCACGGAACACGGCAGGGGAACCTTTCTTGCGGAAGGCGGAAATTTTCTCAAACGCCGTTCCACCCGCATGGTCGGAGCCGCTTTATTGCGCCACAGCTGGATGGAACACATGGAGTCCCTGCGGGATGAATATCTCCGTGACGGCTGGTTCATCTCTCTTTACTGTTCCTCTGATGACATGCAGAATCCGGAAGCGGAACGGCATTTTCTGGAACTCGCACTGGCACAGGATTTTGCGGGAGTGATCCTCACCGGAACTCCCCTGATACCGTTGAACAGTGATCTTTATCTTTCCCTGCGGCAAGCCGGAATGAAAATCGTTCACCTCACCCATTACAAAGAAGATATGTCCGGAGAAGCAACGATCCTGCCTGATTACCGGATGGCTGGCGCAATCGCCTGTTCTGCAGCCGCAGCACGATATAAAAAACGGTTCGCAGTCGTCCGTGTTGATGGCTGCTGCCCGCCAAGTACAACGCTCCGTATGGAGGGAGTCAGAACCATGAACCGGGCTTTAGGAATGGAACAGCTGCCCGATCTGATTTTGTTTGACGGAGACCGGATCACCCCGGAAAATGAAGCGCAGCTCGTTCAATTTTTTGAAACCGCCGGTCCATTATCAGAAATGGCTCTGCTGGCAGATGACTGCGCTACGCTCCGGGATCTTCAGCTCTGGATGGAAAAACGCGGCATTCCGGCAGACCTGCCTTTCATGATTTCCATGTCCGATACCCATTGGAGCAAGAAAGAGATGAACTATATCGGGTTCGATTACAGACAAAGCCTCCGTCTTGCTATGGATTATATCACCGATGAAAAGATCAAGCCCCTTGATCCTTTCCACCGGGTTCTGGATCCGGAACTTCATTTGATCAAAGAAACAATTCAAATAAATAAAGGAAAACAAAAATGAGCAAACTGAAATTTACTGCATTCTCTGACCTGCACCACCATCCGGCATGGTACAAATCCGATGCCCCGGAACGGTTGGCGGCAATTCAGAAACGTGCGCTGGAAAGCGGTTCCGAGTTTCTGCTGCACATGGGCGACTTCTCCCATAAACCCTCTGCATGTCCGGAACTGATCAAACAGTACAAAGAGTTTCAGCTCCCCGGTTACTTCGTTCTCGGAAATCATGAGTTCGATATCGACTCTTACGAAACGGTTCTGAAGACCATGGGGCTGGAAAACGGTTATTACTTTTTCGATCACGGCGGATTCCGTTTCGTGATCATGGATGAAAACTGGTTCAGCGATTTTCCGGGAATCTATTTCCACTACTCTGAACGGAACTACTTTGACCATCCCGGTTTCCGCGACTGGATGCCCCCCGAACAAATCGAATGGGTCCGGGAAACCGTCATGAACTCTCCCTATCCCTGTATTCTTGCAAGTCATGCACCTGTCAGCTACGGTCCCAATCCCCGAGCCGGAATAAAACCGGCATGCAAGGAAGCTGTCGAACAGATCATCAGCGATTCCCAGGGAAAACCCGGACAGGTCATCCTGTGCTTGAACGGTCATTATCACCGCAGCGGTATGGATATCATCAACGGCGTACCCCGTCTGGATGTGAACTCCGCAACTTTCAACTGGGTTCCGAACCCCCACGATCTCTACCCTGAAAAAGAGTGGTATCAGCAGTACGAATGTATCGGAAACATGGTGATTTACGAAAAGCCTGTCAGTGCAGAGATCATCATTGACACCGATGAACAAACCATCGAAGTGATCGGTTGTGAAGGGAACTTCCTCCACGGCGTTTCCACTGAAGACAGCGGAAACTCTTCCGGAGCCCGTCTCGATACCCCCGATATGCTCTCAACAAAAGTCAAATACGGAATTGAAAACAACTGAGGAGATTTTCAATGAAGCATTACAAGAGTTTTACCCTGATCGAATTGCTGGTGGTCATTGCCATTATTGCAATCCTCGCCGGAATGTTATTGCCCGCACTGAACAGCTCCAGAGAAAAGGCCAGGTCTGTCAACTGTACTTCCAACCAGAAACAGATCATGCAATCCTATCTGATGTATCCGACAGATTCAGACGGCTGGCTGCTGCCTGCTTACATGAATCCCGGCGGAAACTGGGGAGACCGTATGATCGAAGCAAAATATCTCGGGAATAAATCTCTTCTGATCTGTCCCACCGGGAAAAGCAAAAGTCAGAATGCCTCATCCGGCGGAAACTACGGGATCGGACTCAATTACAGAAGTTTCGGTTTGAGCTGCAAAATTGCCGATGAAGGAAAAACCGCATTCGTCATGGTGAAAGAAGCGTCCATCAACCGATTCAACAACAACTCCAATCTCGTTACGTTCATTGATACCCCGATGCAGGGCGAAGCAAAGAACTGTAACAGCTACTATGGGCATGTCGGACAGGGGATCTTTGAAGTCACCAGCAATAAAGAGGCATATCACATGATGAGCATCCGCCACAATATGTCAGCCAACGCTGCATTCTTTGACGGTCATGTCGGCAATATGAAAGAAGTGGAAGTCCGTCAGAAGATCCACTGGTACCCCCAGCATGATTCCGCTACCAATGAATATACAATGGTTACAACAGGAAAATATTGATTATGAAGCGTACTTTTTTTGCAATTTTCACATTGGCGGCAACGGCTGTTTTTGCTGCTGAACCCGCAGTGACTTATGACTTTGAAGGCACTACCGGACTTCCGGCAACAGCTCTCAAGGGAAAAGGAAAAATCGAATTCGTCGACGGCGTCAAAGGAAAAGCCATCAAGATGGCTGACAATACCCTGAATCTTCCCTGTCCGGAAGGTGTCACCGGAGAAGCCGGAAGTGTCGCACTCTGGATCAAGCCCCTCAACTGGGATCACTCCTCCAAAGAATTCGTCTCTTTCCTGTTCAATCAGAACAAATCTGTCACCGGACGGATGCACATTTATAAATACCGTGAACCCGATGGCCTGGGCATTACATTCTGGTACGGCAGCACAAAAAATGACAAGTTGAAGACTGTTACCGCTTACCGTAAAGCAAATTATAAAAAAGGGGAATGGTTTTTCTTTGTCATGACCTGGGACAAAAAGAGCAATCTGACAAGTCTTTACTATAACGGCGTGCGCGTCACCGGCAGCAGACCCGGCAGAGCAGTCTTTTACAAAGAGTTCGGTGATTTCATCCTGAACGCCGTTCCTTTCAATCCCGGTAACCGCGCCAATGCAACAGTTTATGACCTTGTACGCTTCTACAAAGAACCGCTGAGTGCTTCTGAAGTCGCCAAAATGTATAAGGCAGAAAAGCCTGCGAAATAAGAACGGAGTTTCAGCAGATGAGAAAATTATTACTGCCTCTTCTTCTGGCAGGCGCGGGAACGCTTTTTGCCGCAAAACCTGTTGTGCAATATGATTTTAACGGGAAAACCGGACTGCCTGCAAAGGCTCTGAAAGGAAAAGCGGAGTTCGTGCAGGGGATCCGCGGTCAGGCTTTGAAACTGGCTGATTCCACCCTCACGATCCCGTGTCCGAAGAAAGTCACCCCGGCGGAAGGAACCGTTGCGTTCTGGATGAAACCGGTCAACTGGGACAGTACCAAAGATGAATTTCTCTTTTTCCTCCGCAGCGACAGCAAGCAGAAAAACGGACGGTTCATTCTTTACAAATACTCCGGAAAGACCGGGCTCGGAACGACATTCTATTTCGGAAACCCCAGTGGAAAACATGGTACAAGTTACTGCTATGCCGCCACCCGCCGCAAAGATGATATGAAGCAGGGCGAATGGATTTTTGTTGCCGCAACATGGAGCAGAAAAGCCAATCTCATTCGTGTTTACCTCAACGGAAAAGAAGTTTCCAGCTATGAATGCAAACCTCAGATGTTCGCCTGGAACTTCGGTGATTTTACCGTAAATCCCCGTCCGTTCGGAAAGCCGAACCGTTCTTATGAAACAGCATTCGATCTTCTCCGGTTCTATTCAACTGCTCTTTCTGAAAAAGATCTGAAAAAGATTTATGAAGAAGAATCCAAGCCTGTTCTGGAAATCCCCATCGAAGCCAGCAAACCCACATTTCTGACGGTTCCGGTCATGAAGACTGCGCCGAAGATCGACGGTAATTTTGTTGATTCCGAATGGCTTTCCGCTGCAAAAATGGGCGGCTTCATCGAACTCCGCAACCCAAGACTTCAAATCGATCCCGATACCGAAGCCTACATGGGAACCGATAAGAAAAATCTCTACTTCTGCTTTGTCGGAAAAATCCCCGGCGCAACCACTCTGAAAAACATTCAGACGAAGCGCGACAGCGATGTTTATACCGATGATGCGTATGAAATCTATCTGAGACCGCCGCACATGACGATGGGATTCTATCAGGGGATCTTCAACTATGGCGGTGCGATCTTTGATACCTGCAACTCCCGCAAGGAGTGGAACGGAAAATGGACCATCAAGAACGGGATCTATGAAGGACACTGGATCTGTGAAATCGCTATTCCTCTTTCCGAACTGAAGTCACCGTTCCGGGAAAACGCTGTCTGGAAGTTCAATATCTGCCGCGACAGACAACTTGAACCGGATATCATCTTCTCCTCCATCTCTCCCTCAGGTATGCCTTACCGGGCATGGTTCGCAGATTTCCGTCTCAGCGAACAGGGCGCGTTCGGACGGCTCACGCTGAACTATGAACGGCTCTTTGAACGGAAACTGGACTTTGATCTTGAGATCATGAACCAGTCCGGCAAACAGAAAAATGTAACGATTGACATCCGTTTCATTGATCCGGACGGAAAGGAAACTGCTGCGAAAAAATTGAAAGCTGCTGTTCCGGGAAAAAAGGCTCATACCTTCAAAGTGTCCGATCCTCTTTCCGGATTCCGGGCAGGGATCATCCGGGTCAATGCAACAGCCGATAACGGAGAACGGATCTTTGCCCAGGATATCCCGCTTGTCTTCAAAGATGAAGTCGCAACGGTCATGGAAACGGATCTTGCCAAAGGAAAACTCACCTTTGAAGTGGATCTGAAGAGCCATTACAAACTCGCCGGAACCAATCAGGTTCAAGTCACCATCAAGGCGAAAGACGGAAAATCTCTGACCGTTACCGCCAAGGGCCGCCCCGTGGCAAAAGGGGCGTTCGATTTGAACCAACTCCCCCCCGGCGACTGCACCGTAACATTCCGCTTCCTGAACAAAAACGGACAGGAACTTCTTTCTGTTGACCAGTATTACAATCACATCGGACAGCCCAAATGGCTGAAAGAAAAACCGGGGAAAAATGCCGGCGTGATCTATCCTTACACGCCCATCAAACGGAACGGAAATATCCTTTCTGTCATTGGAAGAGATCACTCGTTCGGCAAGACGCTTCTGCCGGAACAGATCACCTCTCAGGGAGTGAAACTCTTCGCAAAAGCTCCTGTGCTGAGAGGGAAAATCAACGGAAAGCCTGTTATTTTCAATAACTTCAAGTTCAAGACAGTGAAAGCTGCCGATGATGCTGTGACCATGGAGTTCACCGCTTCCGCAGGCGGTCTGGAACTCAAAGGAACCATGTACATGGAGTTCGACGGGTTCCTGTGGTACACCGTGAAAGCTGATAAAAAAGCGATCCGGCTGGATGAACTTTTCCTTGAAATGGAAATGCCTTCTTCCGTTGCGGAGTTCTATAACGGACACTTCTTTTCCCGGGAAAACTATGTCGGCAAGATCAAAACACCGCTGTCGGTCCGCCAGATCCCGTCCCTCTGGGTCGGAAACATTGATGTCGGTTTGACATTCGTTGCAGAATCTTTTGAATACTGGAACAATGCCGATACTCTGACCGCGAACCGTTATTTCAAGCGTGGAAACAATACGGTCTGGCAGATCCGTTTTATTGACAAGCCGGTAAATCTTGCGAAAAAAGGACTGGCGTTGGAGTTCGGGATCGAAGCGAACCCGGTGAAACCCATTCCGAAGGATTTCCGTTTCTGGCGCGTTCATGCCCATAACCCGGCAAACATCTGCCATCCGTCGCAGGTCTCAAGAGAGATCCGGAAATATCCCGGTTACAACGGCGGATTCACCCCGGAATTCAAATCTCTGGAAGCCTTCAAACAGGAGGTGAAACGGTTCCGGGACAAAGGCGTGGAGATGTCTCTTTACATCAACCCGACTCTGACCAGCCCCGATACGACAGAGTACAAGATTTTCCGTCAGCAGTGGCGGAACCCCTACAATGTCTATCCCCAGTGTCCGGCATCCACCCTTGCAGATCTGACCATCTGGCAGATCGACTATCTGATCCGGGAAGGCGGCTTGAAGGTCGTTTATATCGACAGTCTCGGAGCTGTGAATTGTGCCAATCCGCTTCACGGCTGCGGTTATATTGATGAGTCCGGAGCCCAGAAGCTCACCTTCCCGATCCGGGCAACACGGGAATATGTGAAACGGCTTTATGCTTTGATCCATGCTCCCGGCACGAACCCGAAGACAAACTTCCTTTGGGGACACATGTCAGCCCGTACCAGCGCACCGATCAATGCGTTCATGGACTTCCAGTGTTCCGGCGAAGAGCTGGAAACCGTGATCGCAGAAAATCAGAACTATCTGGAACTGTACGGTCTGGACGAGTTCCAGTGCTACTATCTGAACAGCTCCGGAGTCATGCCTATGCTGCTGCCCAACCTGGGGCGCGTCGGCTCCAAAGAAGCCCGCTGGATGCCCAAGTACAACGATCAGCTTCTGTCTCTTGTGCTGCTTCACGATACCATGCTCTGGGTCTGCTGGTGCGACACCAACTACATCCTGAAACACTATAAGATCCTTGATGATTTCGGGCTGAAAGATGAACGGATCCAGTTCCTTTCCTACCGGAAACAGAAAGCGGTCGTTTCACCGGATAAAGATATCTTTGTCAGTGTCTACAAGCTGAACAACAAGGCAATGGCTGTTGTTGTGAACAAGCAGAATACGGAACGCACGGTGAAAGTAAATATCGACTGGAAGAAACTTGGGATCAAGCCGGGTGCGGCATTGAAAGATATGCGTACCGGCAAAGCTCTGCCCAAAGGCGGCAGTGTAACGGTCAGGATCCCCGGTTATAACTTTGCATTGATTCAAATTGGAGAATAACAGAATGAGAGTAATGAGCTGCAATATCCGTTTTGCCTCGTCGGGGAACGATCGCGGTCCCCGTCAGTGGGTCAACCGGAAAGATCTCTGTATCAACACGATCCTGAAACGGAATCCGGATATCATCTGTCTTCAGGAGTGTCATAACGACCAGTTGGCAGATTTTATTGCGGAGATCGGGGATCGTTACGATAACTATTACGGCATTTCCTATCCCGGGAACTACTTTCCGGAGAATGTGATTTTCTACCGGAAAGGGAAATTCCGCAGTCTGGGAACAGGAGCATGGCACTTATCCGAAAAGCCCCATGTCTGCGGCACAAAAGGCTGGAACAGCGAGTGTGTCCGTTTTGTGAACTGGGTTCTTCTTGACGGACCTTTCGGGCGGGTGCGGGTGATCAATACCCACTTTGACCATGCCTCCCAGCTTGCCCGGGAAAAGGCTGCGGAAATGATCAACGAAGATATGGAAGTCTGGGGCGCAGATTATCCCCAGATCCTGACCGGTGATTTGAATTGTGATCCTGCCAACAAAGCGATTCAGATCCTGGAAAGTGCCGGCTGGGTGGATTCCATGCCGGAAAAGGATCGTTTCACGCTTACCTGTCATGAGTTTCAGGGATACCGCGGAAGTTTCGACTTCGGGATCTGCGGACAGGGACGCATGGATTATGTATTCACCCACGGAAATTTGAAAGCACGCGACGGAGAGATCATATATGATGCGGAAGGGGATATGTTCCCCAGCGATCATTATTTTGTTTTCGCCGATATAGATTACGTTTTCTAACCAAACAAACTGCATAAAGGAGATAAAAGTATGCGTTTCGGTTATTTCAAACATTGGCACCAGCCTGAATTCCCCTGTCAGGAATTTATGAAGGAACAGGGATTCGATGTCAAACAGATCGACTATTCACAGCCGAAGTATCTGGAAGATTTTGACGTTGCGATCGTGGAACAGAACGGTTTCAACGACTACATCGAAAACGATGAAGAGTACATTGCCGGCTGGGTCAAGCGCGGCGGTATCCTGCTTTTCATGCACCAGGATTATCAGCGTTGGGCACCCTATTTTCTGCCTAACGAAGTCGGCTACACCCAGCTGATCCACCGTCATATCCCCACAATCGGCGATGCAACCAAGAATGGTGATGAACCTTACTACATCTACATGATGCCGTGGATCGAAAAAGAAGGAAAGGGCCTCTTCAACGTTCCGGAAAAAATCACCCCGGACGAAATGATCGGCTGGAGAGTCTGCTCCAATACCTTCCGTATCATCAGACAGTACACGACTCCCGCAGAAATGCTGAGAACTGCTGCTCAGTCCTGCTATCTTGCCAACCCCAACTGGGATATCCTCGGTTCCTACATGGATCCCGGTGTCCGCGACGGTGCCCTGATCCTCCGCGCCAAGTACGGCAAAGGTATGTTCTTCCTGAACCAGCTTCTTTTCCCTGAACAGAGACCCGCAGACGATGACCGCTGTCTGGCATTCTGGAAGAAGTATCTGAAGAACCTCGAAGCTTACTTTGAACGCTTCAAGAAGGGCGAACCTGAACCCGTGATCGAAGAACCCAAAGGGCTGCCCATCAAGAAGAACTACAAACTCAATATCCACATGCACTCTCTTGACTGGTACGGCTGCGACTCCGCTCCCGGAACCATCAATGCAATGATGCGGTATATGAACTTCGATATCTGCGGTCTGGCTGTCAAAGATGTTGGCCCCTATGCTGGAAAACTCGACCCCGCAAAGTATTCCGATGATAAGGTCCTCTTCCTTGACGGACAGGAATATCACCCCTTCAACTGGCAGACCTGCACCGATCATATCGGTCACAACAACTACCACATGCTGCCCATCGGTATCGATCCCGATGCCTACACCCCGGAATTCACCCGCAGTCTTTACGGCGACGATGAAGTGGATGCTTATGTCAAAAAAGCAATCAACTATGTCCATGAAAAACATGGTGCGGTCTGCGCAACCCACCCCGTCAAAGTGGATTACTGGACCAAGTACGACTATGATGCAGTGGATGAAGAGCCTCTGATCCCCATGTCCGGAACGATCATTGAAAAGTTCTGGCTGGACGGCGGACGGATCGCCCTGATGAACTCTGTTGACCTCTTCGGTTTCCGCCGTATTCTGGATAACCCTGCAGTCAACTTTGTTTATCTGAACGGCGAAAAGCCCTGCCGCGACAGTGTTGTGAAAGCGATCCGCAATCATCACACCATCGCAGCCGCATGGTTCAATGAAGCAGATGTCACCCTCAACGGTCATCTCCCTGGTGATGTCATCACCAAAGAAGAAGCTGAAAACGGCGTTGTCTCCATCTCCGCAGAGATTTCCACAGGTGTGATAAAAGAAGTCCGTGTCTACTCCGGCGCAGATGTGATCTTCAAAGCCACCCCCGGAACAAAGACCATCAACATGGAAGTTCCGCTGAAGGGCTTGAAGCTGGATAAATATATCCGTGTCGAAGCAGAAGGTGAAAAGAATCGCTACATCATGGCATCCACACCGTTCTTCTTTGAATAAGCAGTTTTTTCTGTATCACGACCGGGAAAGGGTTATCCTCTCCCGGTTTTTTTTGTCCATTTCTTGCGGAAATTTCAAAAAAAGCAGATCATAATGAGGTAATTTCAAAAGTCCGGCAAAATTTGGCTGAAAAAGGATTGTTGATGAGCTGAAAATGGTAGGTTGAGCGTGGCTGCCATCCTCCTTCGCTGAAGCTATGGAGGATAAACCGAAAACGCCCCATTTTACAGATCGCAACAAGAATTTTCTGACATTTTTGAAGACTTTTGAAATTAC
>JAFTJI010000028.1 GCA_017456495.1 Lentisphaeria bacterium
CAGGCAGCAAAGAAATTCAATGTGATCGAAGTCGTTGCCTGCGCCGATATCATTCCGGAACGCGCCGCAAAGAAAACTGAACTTTACGGTGTGCCGAACATGACCAATGAAGAACTTCTCGCCAGAGAAGATATTGAGATCGTGCTCAACCTTACACCGCCGCGTGTTCACTCCAAGATCGCAATGGATACCCTCAACGCCGGGAAACATGCCTACTCCGAAAAACCCTTCGGCGTGGATGCAGCGGATGCTGCAAAAGTCATGACTCTGGCAAAAGAAAAAGGGCTGCGCGTCGGCTGCGCTCCCGATACATTCCTCGGCGGCGGACAGCAGACAGCCCGGAAACTGATCGACGACGGCTGGATCGGGAAACCTCTTTCCGGTACGGCAATGGTTCTCGGCAGAGGTCCGGAAAAGTGGCCTCAGGCACCTTTCTTCTACGATTACGGTGCAGGTCCCATGCTGGATTTGGGTCCTTACTATATCACCGCTCTCGTAAACATGCTCGGCCCTGCGGAAAGCGTTACGGCTGTTACGACCAAAGGTTTTGAAACACGCACCTACGGTGCAGAAGTGGCAGACGAATACAAAGACAAGTACAAACCGTTTGACAAGTATCCTGTCAATGTGACCACACACCTGACCGGAATCATCAAATTCAAATGCGGTGCAGTGATCACTATGATCGCCAGCTTTGACTGCTACAAGCACGGACATTGCCCCATTGAGATTTACGGTACGGAAGGTTCTCTGCAGGTTCCCGACCCCAATACATTCGGCGGTCCCGTGCGTGTCTTCAAGCCGGGTTATGAAAGCTGGCAGGAAGTTCCGCTGACTCACGGCTATACCGAAAACAGCCGTTCCATCGGTGCTGCGGATATGGCAAACGCTCTTCACAGCGGACGTCCCCACCGTGCAAACGGCGATCTGGCAAACCATGTTCTTGAAGTCATGCTTGCCTTTGACAAGTCCAGTGAACTCGGCAAAGAAGTTATTCTGGAAACCACCTGTGAACGTCCGGCAGCACTTCCTCTGGGACTGGAACCGGGAATGCTTCCTGAATGATCGTCTGACCGTTTCAAAGGCAGATCAAAGCCAAAAGAAAACGCCCCGAAAGTACATTTCAGCTTTCGGGGCGATTTTTTTCAGATGCTGTCAAACGATCTCAACTCAGCGATGTCCGCCGCGATGAGGGGGACGGGGTGCAGGTTTTCTCGGAGGAGGAGCTTTTCTGACATATTCGTCAAGAGTTCTCATCATTGCACGGGGACCGCCCTTCATATAGCCGGTTTTTCCCAAAAATTTTCCATGATCGTTCGTAATAATGATCGTGGGATAACCGCGGACGCCATATTTTGCAGCAAGAACGCGATTCTTTGCCATAATATGTTTAGGCGGCTGATTCCGTCTCGGGAAATCTGCTTTATACAGGATAAAATTATCATTGAGATATTTTACCATTTCCCGTTTGGAAAGGATCTCGCGATCCAGTCTGATACACCATCCGCACCAGTCTGAACCTGTAAAGAATGCAAAAACAGGTTTTCCGGTTCTCTTTGACAGACGTAACGCCTCGTCGAAATCCCGCTGCCAATGGAGTCCCTGGGCAAAAAGACCAACTGTCAAAACAGTCAGCAGACACACTAACATTTTCTTCATAACGAACCTCCTTCTATTGTTATCAGGGGGGATGTTTGAATCCGGCACCGGGAACCGCCCCGATGCCGGCAGTGCTTTTTATTCAGAGAGGATTCTCTCAGTTGCACCACTCAGTGATGCTTGCGACTGCAGCGCAGTCTGCGATGTCCTGGGGAGAACAACCGCGGGAGACGTCCACGAAGGGACGGCGGAGACCCTGGATCAGGGGTCCGATTGCAGTAGCACCGGCAAGACGTTCTGTTGCCTTGTAGATAGAGTTACCGCAGTTCAGGTCGGGGAAGACGAGAACGTTGCAGTATCCTGCGATTTCGGAGCCGGGAGCTTTTTTCTTTCCGATTTCGGGAACGACAGCTGCATCGAACTGGAATTCGCCGTCGACTTTCAGTTCGGGATCAAGAGCTTTTGCCTTGGCAACAGCTTCCACGACTTTGTCGATAATGGGATCATGTGCGGAACCCTTGGTGGAACAGCTGATCATACCGACTTTGGGTTCTGCGCCGGTGAACATCTTGAAGGAACGGGCGGTTGCGACAGCGATTTCAGCCAGCTGATCGCTGTCGGGGTTGATGTTCAGACCGCAGTCTGCATAGAACAGTGCACCGTTGTGTCCCCACTTGGGATCGGGCATCTGCATCAGGAAGAATGCGGAAGCGGATTTGAAACCGGGAGCGGTCTTAAAAAGCTGAAGAGCCGGACGGGTCTTGCTTGCGGTGTTGTGGTTGTAACCGTTGGGGTTTCCACCGCCGGAGACATAACCGTGAGCATCACCTGCGCAAACCATTGCAGCGGAGAACACGCAGGTATCTTTCAGCCATTCGCGAGCCTGTTCGGGGGTCAGACCTTTGCTCTTGCGGATTTCGCAGCAGACCTGAATATATTTTTCCAGGTTGGGGGTCTTGAGAACGTCAACGACTTCAACGCCGTCAAGATTGATATTTTCAGCTGCAGCCAATGCTCTGATAGCATCTTCATCGCCAACGAGAACCGGTTTTGCAACGCCGGTTGCGACCATGATTTCAGCTGCTTTGAGGTTACGGGGATCATCGCTTTCGGTCAAGCAGACCTTGCGGCCCAGAGTCTTCGCTTTCGCGCGGATTTTGTCGAGAACTGTTTCCATATTCACTCCATTTCTGATTTATTTTGCCTGTTCTTTGAACAGATTACCATCTTTGGGAAATTTAGCACAGATTCCTGCACTTTCAACCCGTATTGGATAAAAAAAACATTTTTTCTCTGAGGCAATTTCTAAAGTCCGGCAAAATTTGGCTGAAAAAAGATTGTTGATGAGTTGGAAATGGTAGTTTGAGCGTGGCTACCCACAAGGTAACCACCGAAAACGCTCCATTTGCAGATCGCAACAAGAATTTTCTGACATTTTTGAAGACTTTTGAAATTGCCTCCTCTGTTCAAACGTCTGAAAATGAGAAAAAAAAGGATCTGTTTCAAAAAAGACCGGATTTTTTTAGCACAGAAGAATCCCGGGATTCATTTGAACCTGTAAAATTCCTCACAAGAGTACTGATTTCACAAAACAGAAAAACAAGGCTAAAAAAACTACCGGCGAACTCTTTTTAGTAGCTGTAAATTGTTCTTTGCCAGGGGATTTCCGTATTGGATTGCAATTTGTAAATACTTTTCAGCTTTTGCAAAATCCGGTTTTAATCCTCTGGTTCCAAGCATATGGATATACCCCAAAGCATTATATGCGTACCCTAAAACTTCCCGGTTATTACTTTCAGCCGTAATCTGCAGGAGTAAACGTCTTGCCTCGATATAAGATACATTTCTCCCCTGCCGATTCACAATCTTACAACGCCGGTTCACCAATAGCAAGGCTCTATTCAATCTTCCGTATTCATTACCAAGTTCGGCAGCTTTTGTATAACTTTGAAATGCTTCATTGTATTTACCTTTATTTTCCAAAGCAATACCTTTATTATTATAATAAGTACCGCTATCTTTATCTCTCGGTGGATTGGCTGAAGGCTTTTCTGCGCTAACTGAAGGCTTTTTCGGACTATTCAAAAGCTTTTCTGCGCTAACTGAAGTTTTTTTCGGACTATTCAAAAGCTCTTCTGCGCTAACTGAAGGCTTTTTCGGACTATTCAAAGGCTTTGGTACGCTAACAGAAGGCTTTGCGCTGTTCGAAGGCTTTTCTGCGCTAACAGAAGGCTTTGCGCTGTTCGAAGGCTTTTCTGCGCTAACCGAAGGCTTTTTCGGAATATCCGAAGCTTCTTGTGTATTGTTCGAAGCGTTTGCTTCGAACAATTTATTAAGCTCAATTTGTTGGGGATGGGGAACCGCAACTGCGGCTATATCCTGGGCTAAATCTTTAAACAAATAACTGTTCGGTATTAGATGGGACCTCGTTATTTTACCCGAAGAAAATGATGAGCTATACTTTACGGGACTCACCGTGAAATTTTTTTGTTTCTCTATCGACAGAAGAGTACTCGGATAAAGCTGCTCGGAAAACGCAAAACTACACCATTTTTGAGGTCTCATATCTACCACCAGCACATCGAACTCCGGAGAACGCCATTTGGATAATCTGGAGCATGGTATATTTCCCCGCCATATATCGGAGAAAGATATTTCAAAATTCATGGCACGATCATTATCAAAAATATGCCAAGCATCAAAATTGTCTAAATCAAACCTGGATTTTTCGCCGTAGTAGATTTCAAAATCTTTTTTATTCTCGGATTTGACAAAACAAATGAACATATTGTGCTTTTTTGGATCACGCTGCTTTGTAAAGCCAAGTTCCGTCATAAATATATCCGGTTTGATCTGGATTTTTTTCGGATCAAATTGCCAGTATCCATTGACGATCAGTCTTGATTTATTGCCATACATATCATTTCCGATCCCGACGGAATCAATAACGATTTCATATCCTTGAGCAGTATTCAGCAAACATTTGCTCAAAATTTCTTTCCGTTGACCAACAGACATATCTCCACGGGCAGCATACTGTCTGGTAAATTCATTATCAATGCGACTGTTGAGCGAAGTAAGACATTCCACTGCATTGATCACGAATTCATTATCGGTATTTTCACCGGATTCTGACAGAATTTTGTTTGCCTTGGCATATTGTACAAAGGCTTTTTGAATATCTTCTTCCATCTTTATAAAGACAGCCAACCGAGGCAGAGAAAAAATATTGGCAACGAAATTATCCAACTTCTGTTTCTGCTTATCCAGTTCCAAGCGGAGGTTCCGGTTTTGATTTTTCCGGGATTCTGTCGAAAGTTTTTTTCTGGTTTCAGCAAAATATTTACCGTCACTCATATCAGAAATAAAGCTGGTCACTGCAAAAATCACCCGTTTTCCTGGAGATAATCTCTGATCTCCAGCCCCCAGCAACACTAAAACCAGAATTGTAGAATTTGAAAACAGCCAAATAATAAGAGATACAAAAATATTGCTCCAGCAGATTTTTTTATTATCCATGACGTTCCCTTTCAGCGTTCTTTGAACTGACCATTTCCTATTTCTTCATAAGGCCTGCCACTTGCATTCCGCCAAATTCCTATTGGATCATCAGCATGCCGCAGTAATTCAGTTCCATTCGACAGCCGAACCGTTTCAACCACTCTTCCTGGCGAGTCTGTTGGTTTTTGCATATTAGCCTTTATTGTTACTGATATAAAAATACCAATAAAAACAATTGCAATCAACAATATAATACCCATAACGACTGCATATACCACAAGAGATGTTATCAACAGAAATGCTGATGTTATGATTGCCACAAAAAAAGGGTAGAAAAATTTACGAAAAAAACCGGGCAGCACAAATATATGATCGATATGAAAAATCTCATTAAAAAATCCAGTGGCGAAACAAAAATATTCCAGAGATAATTTGTCGATCGCCGCCAGAATGGATACTGAAAGAAGCCCCGAAAGAAGCGACAATGAAAGCATATGTTTTGCTCCCTGATAATTTGATAGAGCTTTACCCTTATGATTAAAAATAAACTCATCCAGTTTTCTTATCTGATCCTGAATTTTCCCCAACCCCAATCGATCCATTTCACTTCTCCTGCTTTGCAGTTATTGTTAATGTCCCAAATTTTATGATAGGACGAATTATTAAAAAAAAGAGCTTCTTCCTTTTTTAACAACCGAACAAAAAAGAAAAGGAAGAAACAAATATATAATAAATTTATCATGGAAACAATAATTTGTCAAGCGGAAAATGTATTTTCTTTTGATTAATTAGTCATAAATTTATCAGCAACCTGCGAAAAGAACGGCCTTACAGAGATTTTGAAAATGAATTTGAAATACTGGTAATTGAAACTGTCAGCGGAAAGGTTTCCGTTTTGCCTCAAACTGCCCATAACAGTGTATGCAACACAGATTACGATAGATGGTCAAAAGAGGGGGAGGCTGTTGCAAACTGGCATTTTTGAAAGAGCAATTTTGTATAAAGAGCTCCATTAAAAAAGCATTTTCAGCATATAGTTTTTGCAACAGCTCCTGAAAAAGATCTTTCTAATATTGAGATCAAAGATGGAAGACAGGCTCCGCTTTTCCGCTTTGGAGAGATTTCAAAGCAGCTTCCTGCAACGCCATGACTTCCACAGAATCTTCCAGCGCAACAGGCTGTTCCCCATGGAGGAATTTGACAAATTCTTTCATCAGCATGTAGTAGAACGGAACGCGTCCGGTCACCTTGATGAAAAGTCCGTCATTTTCTTTGGTACGGATCAACGCACCGTAGCTGTATGCGGAACCAAGCTCAACAATACCTGTTCTGCCGTCGGCATACTTGATACGGAACAGGTAGTTATCCCCTTCTTTTACGCCGCGGACAGATTCGGCACCGCAGCCCATGATGCGCTGGATCATTTCAAATGTATGACAGCCGTACCAGATGACCGCTTCGCCTTTCGGCGGGATCCCGGCAGGTCCCCAGGTCATGCCTTTTTCCACGGGCAGATTCTTTTCCAGACCTTCCACGAAGTCGATATCGAACCGGAGACTGGAGGAAGTGAAGAAGCGGACATTATATTTCTTTGCAAGGTCGATGATCTTGCACATGTTTTCCACGCTGTCGGCAAAGGGTTTGTCAAGAAAGATCGGCTTGCCCAGGGGAGCGCATTTTTCAAAATATTCCAAATGCAGTGCGGGATCGTTGATTTCGATCATGATCGCATCGCAATCTGCAACAGACTCTTCAAAGTTTTCAGTGACTGTCACGCCGATGCTTTCCAGATATTCCTGACGTTTATCGAGACCTTCTTTGTTCTGAAACGCGGTTTCAAAGCGGAGGCATCTTGTGACGCGCAAACCGGAGATTTTCTGATCTTCGGGGGTGGCGGGATCCTGCATCAGCTTCGGGAACGCTGTTGCGTGGCTGGTATCAAGTCCAACAATGGCAATTTTGATTTCTTCTGACATGGTTGATTCCTTTCTCAATTATTTTTCCGGAATTCGGATGGTGATTGTTTCATAAATTTACTGAACTGGCGGGAAAAGTAAAATTCTCCGCCGAATCCGCTGGCAAAAGCGATCTCTTTGACAAGCATATCTGTTGTCTGAAGCAGATGTGCTGCGTAACGGATCCGCTGCTGCAGAATATAATGGTTCGGGGAATATCCGGTTTCGCGCCGGAACAATCGTCGGAAATGCACCTCCGACAGTTTATTTTCCAATGCAAACGCCCCGATATTCCACTCTTTTTCAGGATGTTCCGCGATTTTTTCTGCAAAACCAGCAATGATTTTATGGTTGAATGCTCCAGCTTGACGGGGCGCAGGCTGATTCATGGAAAGCAGCAGAGCCTTTTCCAGCAGCAGAACGGATTCTCCGAAACCCGTCCGTGAATTTTTCTGCAGCTGCCGGACGATTTCCCCCATCAGAGAGGTGAACTCTTTCTCTTCCGTGATGATGATTTTCTCTCCGATCTCCGGCATCAAACCTCCGGCAAGATAACGGTTCACCCGCTCTCCGCGGAAACAAACATAATAATGTTCGCGTCCGCCGGAGGGTGTGTGATAGGTGAACCTTTTCCCCGGTCCGGTCAGAAACAGAAGCGGACCTTCCGCCAGCCATGCCGGACCGTCATCGCATTGAACATAGATCTCCCCTCCCCTGATGTATTGCAGACCGTAGTAATCAAAGGAGCGATCCTTTGTCACTCCGGTCGCATGTTTACTGCTGCCGAAGCAGACAAACTCAAGGTCAGAGAAGTAATCCATGATGATTACATGATTCCTTTGGGAACCTTGACGGTCTTTTTCAGCGGGTTCTGCTTATGGCATTCTTCAATGATCGCGATCTGACGGCGAACCTGTTCGAGCTGGACAACCAGCGGTTCCCCGGCTGTGATTGCATCGTAGATATTGCAATAGTATTTGGTTCCCCAATCGTCAAAGGAGTTGGCGAAATCGGGGAGTTCCATCTTTTCAGAATAGAAATTCAGTTTTTCGGAGCAGTAGACGGGAAGACGTCCCTCGGTTTCCATAGTTTCGATTCTGACCTGAACAGGCTGTGCCTCGGACGGCTTGTAATACTTCCATTCCACGGTGCTGCCGTCTGCAACGAGAGAACCGTTGGAACCGAAGACCTGGTACATCTTCTGGGGGAAGAGACACTCTTTGGTCACTTCCAGGTCGATGACCGGATGACCTTTTCCATCAAAAACGAGTTTGACAAAATCTTCTGCATCGCCTGCGTTATTGTAGTTGGCGAGTCTGGAGAAAATGCGTTCCGGCATGGATGCGCCGAACATATCCCACAAAGCGATCATCTGATCCAGCGGATGGGGAGCGGTGTTCATCAGTTCCCCGGCATTCAGCCCCTGAACGGTCTGCCAGTCCCAGCGTCTGCCGAATGAGTTGTAAGAAACTTTGACCATTGCGATTTCGCCGAGGACTCCGGAGCGGATAACATCACAGATTTTCTGATAAAGGGGACGGAAACGCGCCTGCTGGAAGACCGCGAAGAACTTTCCTGTTTCTTTCTGAACTTTCAGGAGACGGTCAACTTCGCTGACTTTGTTGGTCAGAGGTTTTTCGCTGATCACGTTATAGCCGGCTTTCATGGCTTCGATGGAGATATCCACATGCTTGTGGCTGCGGCTGGCATTGACGACCAGTTCCACATTTTTATCTTTCAGAAGCTCTTTGTAATCGGCATAGTGCTTGCACTTGGGATTTGCACCGGGGTTGGTGTTGGCTCTGCGTTCTTCAATGGGGTCCGCAACGGCTACCACATCAAAACGTTCCTGCAATGCGGGACAGCATTCAAAAAGATGACGGTGGATGTTCCGTCCGCTGCGACCCTGACCGATGATACCGACTTTGATCCGTTTCATGATACTTTTCTCCTTTGTGAGTTAAAGTGATTGATTCTATCTTAAACTATCACAAAAAAAACAAAATGCAAGCATATCAGAGAAAAAAAGGATATCTTTTCTGATCATCCATAAACAAAAAGAAACATTTCATACAGAAGTAAAAATCAAAAAGTTGCTATCCAGGGGATAACTTTTTCCATGACCTCTTCCGGTGTGATCAGATCCATGCATGAGCCGCTTTCTTTCGGACAAATCCCTTTTCTGCATCCGGCACACGGAACTTCTTTCCGGATAAAGAGATGTCCTTTTCCCACCGGATGCCACTTTTCTTCCGGAAGTTCATGAGCGGAATAAAGGATCGCACACCGGATTCCGGCTATCCCGGCAAGATGCGCACTTCCGGTGTCGTTTCCGATATAACAAAGGCATTTCCGGTAAAATGCAATCACTTCTCTCAACGTCTTACAATCGGTATCAGGCAGAAAAACACCCCCACATGAAGCGATCAGCTTTTCAGCGAACACTCTATCAGAAGGACCTCCTGTATAGACAGGCAGAAAATCCATTTTTGTTTTCAGCAGTTTTATCAGCTCAACATAATTTTCCTGTTTCCAGAGACATGCCGGTTTTTTACCGCCGATTCCAAAAGCGATCATTGGAACATCAGAGCCGTCTTGAATTGCCTCAGCTGTTTTTTCTGCAGTCAGCACTTCAGCTTCTGTTAGAGGAAAATTGAAAATCTCTTCTGAAAAAGTCAGACCACAATCCTGCAATTGATTGATATACTCCTGATAGATCGGTCCTCCCGCGCTTTCCTGGTATTGCGAGAGCTCCTGCTTTTTGAATTGAAACAGTAGAGAACCAACTGCTATTGTCTTGGAATATTCATGATTGAATGCAAAGGAAAAGACCCGGTCAAAACGATATTTGAGGAGAAGACGGAAAAATGGCAGATAGAAGCTCAATTTTTCGCGGAGATTCCGGGGCGGCGGCAACAAGTGAACTTCCGAAAAAAGATCATCACCGGCAAAAAGTTCCGCATGGAGCGGGTAATTTGTGGTATAATGATTCATCAGAATCAGGTCGGCATCAGGATAATTCTTCCGGATCATACGGAATGCGGGATATGTTACAAGAGTATCTCCCACGTGACCGAAATAATAGATTAAAATCTTCCTGCGCTTTTTCATCCAAAGGTTCCGTAATTTTGTTTCAGAGTTCCAGCCTCTTTTTGTTCACGCGTAATATACTGCAAGTATTCTTAAAATCAAGCAGAACAAAAAAGATAAACTCGTGAAATATAAATGAGATCGTTGCAAAACCTACATGCAGAACACACGTTTTAACGGAGTCTTTTATGATGATTTCCGGTGCAAGCAGCGTAAACCGGATGATCCGGGAAACATACGCATCGTCTTTCCGATGTGACAGAAATAAGGAAAAGACAAAGCTGTTTCCGCAGTTTTGCAATGCCATAACCATAAATTTTTAACAGTCTTTTGTGTTTGAAAAACATTTTCCGAAACGATGTTCTCTATAATGAAGGATTTGTAAGAGTATTTTCTTCTGTACGCCAAACACAGATATGAGACAATATTGATATTAATTGAGAATATATCAATATTGACAAAAAAGTTGTTTTGTGTTATATTTAGTTTCAGAAGGGAGTTTCCGGTATTTCAATCTGCGCTTCGTGTAAATGTTTGAATATTTTTTTTATTTTCAACAAATTAAATGATCCGCAAAAAATAAAAGCAAATCTCCGGATGATAATAAAAAGCAGTTATCTGCTGAAAAGTATGCTGATTTTTATTATGTACACTCCCGGGTTCGTATTGCAATTATTTTGATAATTGCATGAATCAGAATCATTGCAAAAGATCGGAAGGACCTTAATTGTAGAAGGAGATAAAAAAATGAGACTATTACACAAAAGAAACAAATGCTTCACACTGATTGAACTTCTGGTCGTAATCGCAATCATCGCAATCCTTGCCGGAATGCTGCTGCCTGCGCTGAATAATGCAAGAGCACACGCAAAGGCTTCCAGTTGTACTGCAAAGTTGAAACAGCTGGGAACTTATACGACCCTTTACAGCGATGATAATGCCGGCTTTATTATTCCTGCGTATGTGAAGAAGTGGGGATCAAATCACACTTGGGCAGTGGTTCTGAGAGGAGAGATGAAAATGGATTGGAAACTTCTCTGGTGTCCCGGAGATCCGCCGCCGGTCATGAGCCGTGAACATATTCCCAATGCCCTGATCAATATGAGTGATTATATCCGCTATTCATTGAATCAGAATGCTTCCCCGTTCAGCAACGATGCCTCGTTTACTCCGACTCTCTGGAAAACCTCACACATCAAACAGCCTTCCAATTTTATTCATGCGATGGACCGGAAAAATACTCATGCGTTCTCCCCGAAACCGCGTATCGGCAAGCCGTTTTTTGACAAGAACAGTCTTGAACAAAATTCCAGTTTCCCTGTTCTGGGATGGCACGGCGGATCTGTTTCGTTCCTGCATTTCGACGGTCACACTTCCAGTACCAAACGCGTACCGATAGATCCCTCTGTTGATAAATGGCTGTGGTTCCGGACGGGAGACTCTGATGAACCGTATGCAGATTGATTTCTGTTTGTAATATTTTTAAGCACGATAATAAGGAGTATTTCAGAGAATGTCTGTTTTGCAACAAAAAATGAAACAATTACACAAAAGAAACAAATGCTTCACACTGATTGAACTTCTGGTCGTAATCGCGATCATCGCAATCCTTGCCGGAATGCTGCTGCCTGCGCTGAATAATGCCAGGGGACGGGCACGCGCTACTGATTGTATTTCGAGACTGAAACAGCTGGGGCTTTTCAATCAGACCTACAGTGATGATTCCGGAGATTGCATTATACCTTCCTATGTAAAAAAATGGCATGGAAATTATACATGGGCACGGGTTCTCAACCTTAACTATGGTGTCGAACGCAAGTTTTTTGTGTGTCCCGGCAATCCGCCGCCGTCTGGAAATTATGAAAATCCCGATCTGAAGAATATGAACTATATTATCCGGTACGGTTACAACAGGTACGCTTCACAGTATTGTGATTCCACCTCTGAAATTCCGAGATTCCATAAATTATCCAATATCAAAAATCCCTCGAGATTTGTACATGTTATGGATCGAAAAAACGCTTATGTATTCCGTGGGGTATCAGGTTATCCGTTTTTTGCAAATGTATCAGGGGGACCCGGTGAGGATTTGCGGAGCTGGCCTGTGGTTTCAGAAAACTGGCATGCAAGAAGTGCTTCTATGCTGCACATGGATGGTCATGTGACAAATACAACGACACTTCCGATCAAAGCTGAAGATGATCCTTACATGTGGTATCGTACCGGAGACAGTTCTGAATCATACTCAGATACCATAAGTGAATGATGCTGAAAATGTTACGATCTCGATTAAAAAAATATTAAGGAGTAAAAATGTCTGCACTAGAACAGAAGATAGACCATTACATCAAAGAGGGCGTTTTTGACGGGGCGGTTATCCTTGCCGGAACAGAAAAAGAAGATCTGTTTTCCCATACGCAGGGGCTTTCCAACCGGAATACGAACCGTCCCATGAGTATGGACACTGTCTTTGATGTATCAAGTATTTCCAAGCCTATGGGGACAGCGACTTCGGTTCTGCTGTTAGCGGAACGCGGTCTGCTGGATCTGGACCGTCCGTTTACAGATTATCTTCCCGAATACAACGGAACGATGGTGAATCCGAACGTTAATTTCCGGATGCTTGCCAGTCATTATTCCGGGATCATTCCGGATTATCCCCTGGGCGTTTCATCGGAAGAACTGATGTCCCGGATGATGAAATCTCCGTTTGTACACGAACCGAATACTTTGTTCCGTTACTGCTGTGTCAATTACAATTTTATGAGTCTGATCGTTGAAAAAATCAGCGGTCAGCCGCTGGAAGTGTTCGCGGAAGAAAATATTTTCAAGCCCCTTGGCATGACAGATACCGCCTGGGCGACCCCGAAACCGGAACAGCGGGACCGTTTGGTGATCCATTGCCGTTGTGTCGACAGTGATCCGGCGGTGATTTTTGACCGCTGGGCGCGTGTTTTGCATCCTCATGCCATGGGAAATGCGGGGATTTTCACAACTGCACCGGACCTTGCAAAATACGCCAGAATGATCCTGCGGAAAGGAAAAGGATTTTTCCGGAGTGATATCGTTGAACGCGAAATGTTCCGGAATTTTGCTCCGGAGGGGATGAAACCCCGTTCGTTCGGATGGGATCTCACCCCGGAACTGCTGATCAAAAACTTCTCGGATCAGACCATTTACCACAGCGGTTCCAGCGGACAATCCATGTGGATCGACTGGGGTACCGGAAAATTCTGTATTGTTCTGACCAATCTGTTCGGGGAGCATGATGCAGGAATTGCCGCCCGCCTGGATATAGCAAATGAAATAACAGGAGAAATATGGAAATGAAACTGTTCGGATTCATTATCGGAGTTCTTTTCTTCCATTTGGTCTGCGCCGATCAAATTGCGGAAAGAACTGCATGGCTGAAAAAATTCAATGCAGCAAAAGATCCCCTTCCCATTCTGGAAGAAGGGATGAAATCTTCAGATGCGGAGATTCAGGCAAAAGCTGTTTTTGAGTATTTTCAAATCAAAAAAGATGCCGCGTATCCGGTACTTCTGCGTCTGGCAAACAAGTCTTCGGACCAGCTCGCCAGAGTTCTGATCTGCTGCGCTGAAACTTTGAAGGATAAAAAGCAGAAAGCAGAATTGCTGAAAGCGATCGCTTACGGAACATACAGTTCCTCTGCTGCGGCAGAAGCAAACCGGAAGAATTTTTCCTTCCACAGAATCAATGTCCGCTTGCAGGATAGAAAAGATTGGGACTTCAACATTGAAAAAATCATGACTGTCCGGATTCCGGAAACGAACTGGAAATCTTTCCATGACAGAGATGCTTCGGGGCACATGAAAGGCTTTTTCAGTGTGGATTATTCAGACAAACATTGGGTGAAAGCGGGTCCGAAGACTTTGAAATATCAGCCGCTTGTCTGGTACCGCATCAGATTTACAGCTCCGAAAAAACCTGTATGCAATGCAGCGGAACTCCACTTTGCAGGAGTTGAAGCAACGGCATGGGTCTGGTTGAATGGCATTTACATCGGTGCCAGAGATGAAGGGCAGTCTGCCTGGAACAAACCCTTTGCCCTTGATATTACCAACGAAATCCGTTGGGGAGAAGAAAATGTACTTGTTGTCAGAGTCAGTTCCACTGATGTTTCTGACAGCGGAATTTATAAACCTGTAACTTTGGAGATTTTGAAATGAAAAAAACAACATTCTTTGCACTTTTCACCGCTTTGACCACCTCTGTTTTCGCACAGGAAATCGAATGGGATTTTACCAAAGGAATCAAACCGAACGGCCCTTATGAATTTAAGCTTATCGCACCGGCAACTATTGAAGACGGCTATCTTTATGTGAATGATCCTCTCGACAGAAAATGCCCGGGATCAGTTTATTCAATGCAGAAATATGCAGACCTCACTCCGAAAGGGGCATTTTCCATGACATTTGTATTCACCATGGAAAAAGCAAGATCACCGCAGTATTACCAGATGCTTTGGGACAGCAAAGGTGATTACTACGATAAAAAAAGCGGTAAGCCGCTTGACAATTCCGGTTTTACAGTAGCGATCTACCGTCCGAAAAACGCAAAGGTCATGGGAATCAATATCTGGCTTGGAAATGGAAAAGAGACCTCGACCATCAAAACAAAGAGAGTCCCCTTTGAAATCGGGAAAAAATATACTCTGGTGTTCAATTATGATGGAAAGAGCAAATATTCCGTTACGCTGGATGGAAAAGTTCTCGGAGAAGGAACTGTGGCTCCCGGCGGTGCGATCGGTCAGGCTATCTACAAACCCACGATCGGGAACCGTTCTGTTGGAAGTTACTTCCCCTTTGACGGAAAGATCTACTCTGTCAAAATGGTCAAAAAATGAGGTATGACAGTGAATTTCAAAACTAAAATAACAGCTCTGCTTGGCGGACTTCTCTTATGGAGCGGTCTCCATGCAGATGTTTTGGAATGGGATTTTTCCAAAGGGATCAATCCGCTGAACAACAAGATGCAGTTCAAAATTTCCGGAACGGCAGCAGAAATCAAAGATGGTTATCTGCGGCAGCCGGTCGTCAACCGGACAACTCCGGGCGGCATTTTTGCAGCTGAAAAATACCCTGAACTGACCCCGCAGGGTGCGTTCCGGATAGCCTTTGAAATCACGATGGAGCCGAAACGAAATCAGGACAGTTTTCTGTTTCTCTGGGATAACAAAGGGGATTACTATGGAGACAAGTCGGGGAAACCGCAGAAAAATTCCGGGTTCACCATTGGAATGTACCGGGCTCCGAATGGAAAAGTGATCGTTCCCAAAGCTTGGCTCGGATTCGGAAAAGAGACCTTTGCCGTCAACGGGGTTTCCTTTGCAGTTGTGCCCGGTAAAAAATATCTCTTTGAATTTTACTACAACGGCAGCGGACTTGCGGCATTTTACATTGATGGTAAGCTGAACAGGGAAGTTGCAGTATTTCCCGGCGGACCTGTTGCGCCCGCACTGTATAAAACAGCGATCGGAAACCGCACTGTCGGAAATTATCTCGGCTTTGATGGAAAGATCCACTCTGTAAAAATGACGACAGCGAAAGCAGAACATCTGGTTGTGCGAGCTGCCGGACGGAAAGTTTTCCAGCGCGGAGAAAAGAATGCTGTTCTCAAAGTTGAGGTACGGAATGTCTCCCATCAGGAAACGGAAGGCTTGAAAGTCGGCGGGAAAAAGATTATTTCCGTTCCTGTCCGAACAAATCTTACAGCAGGAGATTATAAAGTTGATTTTTCTTTCAACGGAAAAAAATATTCTCTGTCTTACACTGTAGCGCCTTTGATCCACGAAAAAATGCCCATTCTGATGTGGGGATTCGGTGATTCTTTTCATATTCTCAGAAAAACCGGTTTTACGCATATGCTGAACAGCTATGCCGGACCGCAGTTCTTCCGTCCGAAAGAAAATCACAAAGCAAGAATGCTTTCTGAACTGGATGAGATGTACAAGTACGGCTTCTTTTTCAGCGACTATTTTACGTTGCCGCATTATCCGCAGGTCACCAAAAAATATCCCCGTCTGACCCGTGACGGAAAGCCGTATCTCAAGGGAAGAAGGATGAATCTGGATGCCCAGAATCCGCAGGCACAGAAAGATATGCGGGAATGGGCGGAAAAATTTGCTTTGACGTACGATGGACATCCTGCACTTCAGATGCTTGATATCTGTTCTGAGATCCGTGACTGGTCCACACCGTCATTTTCAAAATATGAGCGGGATGCATGCCGGAAAGCCACCGGAGCGGATATTCCTGCGAAGGTGAATGGACGCTCGATCCATTATCTGCAGATCCCCGGTCTCCCTGTCAGCAGGATCATTCCGGATAACAATCCTTATCTGGTTTATTACCGCTGGTTCTGGTCAAACGGAGACGGCTGGAATCCGCTGTTCTCGATCATTGCAGACGGCTATCGGAAACATCTTCCGTCCACATTCAAAAGCTACTTTGCGCCTGCGGTCCGTCAGCCGCCCTGCAGAGCAGTCGGCGGCAATGCTGATTTCCTCGGACAGTGGTCCTATTCCAATCCGGAGCCCATGCTGCTGGCAGCCACAGCGGATGAACTTCTTGCAACTGGAAACGGCAGACCTGTTATTCAGGGAACGCAGCTGATCCTTTACCGCAACGCGACGGCTCCGAAAAATGTGAAAGTCTCACCGGAACCGGCTTGGGTCGCAAAGGAAAAAGATGCAAATTACATCACGAACCCGCCGGATACACTGATCCAGTCTGTCTGGGCAACGCTCTCCAGACCGGTTCACGGAATGATTTTCCACGGTGACGGTTCTTTCTATCCGCCGCCGATCAAAGGAGCAAGCATTTACAGATGCACCAATGACAAATCGGAACCTGCATTACGGAAACTGATTCAGGAAGTCATCCAGCCTCTGGGTCCGGCATTGCGGAATGTAAAAGGAAAGAAATCTGAAGTTGCGATCCTGCACAGTTTCACCTCTTCTGTTTTAGCGTTGCGCGGAAGTTACGGCTGGAGCGGCTGGCTGCCCGATCTGCATATTGCCCTTCAGACAGCAGGTCTTGATCCGTATGTGATTTTTGAAGAGGATATTCTGGAAGGAAAAATCGACCATGTCAAGATCATTTTCCTTTCCCATTGTGATGTTCTGACGGAGTCTCTTTACAAAAAGCTGATGGAATTTCAGGTTCGCGGCGGAATCATTATCGCCGATGAGTTTGCGCCTCCGGCAATATTGCCGAACCTCCGTTTCCATACGGTTGCGCGCGGCAGAGATGTTCTGCAGAATAAGAAAAATCTTGTGAAGCTTGGTGCCACGATCCGGAAACAGCTTGCGGGACATTATGTTCCCCGTTCTGAAACCAGCACCCCCGACCTGATCTCTCACCTCCGCGACGATTATCTGTTCGTAATCAACGACAAACGGATATTCGGAGATTATATCGGTCAGTGGAAACGGTTTGCGGAAAAAGCTCTCCCGAACAAAGGGACTGTAACGGTCAACCGGAAAGCCGGAGCTGTTTATGATCTGGTCAAACGCTGCGCTGTTCCGTTCAAAGTCGTCAACGGAAAAACCGTCATAGATGTTGCCTTTGACGGTGCCGGCGGTAAACTGTTCCTGCTGCTTGATTCTCCGCTCAAACCGTTCACACTGGTTGTGAAACCGAATGGTGAAGTGATTGCAAAAAGCGGAACCTCTGCAGTGATCCCGGTTCAGCTGATCGTGCGTGATCCCAACGGAAAAGAAACCGATGATACTCATTACGGAGCAGCTGTAAACGGAGAGTTCCGTTATAAGATCAATATTCCCGAAAATGCTGCGAAAGGAAAGTGGTGTGTTGAACTGAAGAGTCTTCCCGATCAGAGCATTGTGAAAGGAGCGTTGATCGTAAAATGAAAAACAGAGAGATGCAAACCGTCAAAACAGATGTTGTTGTTTGCGGAGGCGGAATTGCCGGTTGTGCTGCAGCGATCCAGGCTGCACGCAGCGGAGTAAAGACTATTCTTCTGGAAAAAACAGTTTTTCCCGGCGGGCTCGCCACCTCCGGACTGGTCTATATTTATCTGCCGATTTGCGACGGTTATGGAAATCAGATGGTTCATGGACTTGGAGAAGAGCTGCTTCACGCCTCCATCAAGTATGGGCCCGGTGATATTCCGGAGAATTGGCGTTCTCCGGAACCGAAGATGATGAACCAGAGATTTTTTACAAAATTTTCACCGCCAGCCTTTGTTCTGAGCTTGGATGAACTTCTGGAAGAAGCAGGCGTGGATGTCTGGTATGATACTCTTCTGTGCGATGCGGAAACGGATGAAGATTCCCGTGTCCGGGCAGTTGAAGTGGAGAACAAGAGCGGCAGGATCCGGATCGAAGCGCACTGTTTTGTTGATGCAACAGGCGATGCTGACCTTGCGGTCCGGTGCGGTGCAGAGATCATCGAATCAACCAACCTGCTTTCTATCTGGGCAATCGAATATGATAAGAATGCGCTCGAGGACTGGCATAAACTTGCGCCGGAACTGGGACGGATCGTGATCAATCAGAAAGATCCTCAGGCAGAAGAGCACCGGGGAATTTCCGGCGCAGGCGTCAGCCGTTTTATCCGGGAAACCCGCGGATTTGTCAGGGAACGTTATCAGACAGCATTGAAAAACGGCGCGAACAGAAATGATCTGTTCCCCGTGCTGCTGCCCTCCATGGCAGATTACCGGACGACCCGTTTTATCAAGGGAAAAATGACTCTTGACAGCAGTATGTCCAAAATGAGCTTTGAGGATTCCATCGGCATGATCGGCGATTGGACAAAGCCGGCTCCCACCGTGGAACTGCCTTACAGGATCCTGCTGCCGGAAAAAGTCCGCGGTCTGCTTGCTGCCGGACGGTGTATTTCTGTTCAGGGAGAATCTGTTGAACTGACCCGTGTGATTCCTGTTGCCGCAATGACAGGACAGGTTGCAGGTTATGCTGCAGCTCTTTCCCTGCAAAAAGGCTGTATGCCGGATGAATTGCCTGTGGAAGAGCTGCAAAACGAATTGAAACAGCAGGGCTTTATTCTGCACAAATAAGACGAGAGGAGTTTTTATGTCTTGGATTGATTGGATCATTGCAATCGTGCCGGTGGCATTTGTGATCGGGATCGGTATCTGGTCCAGAAGATATGTCCGCGGAGTATCGGATTACATGGCGGCGGGGCGAATCTGCCGGCGTTATGTTCTGACCACGGCGCTGATGGCAGAAGCGATTGGATTGGTCACACTGATTTCCTATGTGGAAGTCCGTTATATGACAGGGTTTGCATTGACTTACTGGAACAACCTGATGCTTCCGCTTGGGATGATCCTGACCATGTCGGGCTACTGTTACTACCGTTACCGCGAAACCAAAGCGATGAGTATCGGGCAGTATCTGGAAATGCGTTACAATCGGAGTTTGCGTGTTTTTGCAAGTTTCCTGCGTTCCATTTCTGAAATCATAGCCAACTCGATCATGCCGGCTCTTGCTGCAAGATTCTTCATTACATTTCTTGACCTTCCGCAGAAATTTACAGTTTTCGGTTTTGAGATCTCCACCTTTGCCGTTATCATGCTGGTGACACTGACGTTTGCAGTGTTGTTGATCTGTTTGGCAGGACAGCTTTCTCTTACGGTCACGGACACGATCCAGGGGTTGATCTTCTTCCCCGTCATGCTCGTGTTTATTGCGTTCGTCTGGTACAAATTCTCCTGGTCCGGAGAAATCATGGAGGTTCTCAGCGACCGTTCAGCGGGGGAAAGTTTTCTGAATCCTTACGATATCAAGAAGCTGAAAGATTTCAACATCCTCATGCTTCTTACGACATTTATCGGAATGTTTCTGAACCGTCTTGCCGGTATCGGAGGAGAAGCCAGTGCCGCATTGAATGCGCATGAAGCCAAGATGGGAGCGATCCTCGGAACATGGCGCGGTGCATTCATGGGAATCTTTATGGTGCTGATCGCCACTGCTCTGATCACGATGCTGCATCATAAAAACTTCTCTGCAGATGCAAAAGAGATCCGTACAAATATTTCAAGAAAAGCTGCGGAAGAATTGGTGAATGATCCGGCAGAGCGGGCAGCTCTGATGCAGAAAATAAGAGCGATCCCGGAACATAAACATCAAAAAGGAATTGATGCGCCCTACTCCAGAAAAAATTCCCCTGATGAAGTCTATTTCAATACGGCACAGGCTCAGTTCGGAACAGATGGAGAGGGAAGTTCCAGGACCCAGCAGTTCAAAACGCTGTTCCGTCAGCTGCTTCTGCCTGCAACGTTCCGTCATATGCTCCCGGTGGGGCTGACAGGATTGTTCTGTATGATGATCCTCCTGTTCATTCTGTCCACGGATGACAGCCGTATTTTCTGCGCCAGCTCCACGCTGGTTCAGGACTGTGTGGTTCCGTTCTATAAGAAAGGAGAACTGACTCCGGAAAAACATGTATTTTACTTACGTGTTCTGTCGATCCTCGTTGGCGTGGTCTTCTTTATCGGTTCACTGTTCATGTCGCAGCTGGACTTTATCAACCTGTTCGTTCAGATCACCTACGGGATGTGGCTTGGCGGCTGCGGACCGATGCTTGTGTTCGGGCTTTACAGCCGGTTCGGAACTGCTGCGGGTGCCTGGAGTTCCCTGCTGAGCGGTATGGGCTTGACTGCGTTCGGGATCTTCCTGCAGCGCGGCTGGGCGAAAACAATTTATCCCTGGCTGGAAAGCAACGGATATGTCCCCGCCGTTCAGAATTTCCTGACGACCATCTCCAAGCCGTTCTATCCGTATGTTGACTGGACGGAGATGACCCGGTTGAAATGTCCCATCAACTCTTATGAGTTCTATCTGTGTTCCATGCTGCTGTCACTGGCAGTTTATGTGATCGTCTCCAAGCTGACATTCAAGGAACCGTTCAATCTTGACCGTATGCTTCATCGCGGAGAGTATGCAGTGGAAGGCGAAGAAAAGAAGACATTCAGCTTCAAAGAAAATTTCAATCTGAAACGGTTTTTCTCCATCTTCGTAGGAATCACTCCCCAGCATACACGCGGCGACAAAATCATTGTCTGGAGTGTGTTCATCTATACGTTCGTTTACAAATTCCTGTTGTTCTTTGTAGGTGTGGCAATCTGGAACGAGATCTCTCCCTGGCCCATTGAGTGGTGGGGCAAATACTTCTTCATCACCTGTCTGCTGGTTCCCGGTATTTCCGGTTTGATCACCGTCGTCTGGTTCACCATCGGAAGTTCCAGAGACCTTGTCCGGATGTTCCGGGATTTGGAACAACGCACCGATAACCCGCTGGACAACGGAATGGTGGAAGGAGATATTTCCATTTCTGACAAAGAGCAGGTGGAAAAAGTTGAAGCACCGAAAAACGAAGAGAAAAAGTAAAACGCTGTTTTGTTGAGAAGCGATCATATCAAACCTGTCAGCACGGAAGAACCTTTTTCCGGCTGACAGGTTTTATGGATTTGACAGAAAACAGAAAAATCCGCACAGGAAAGGTTGTTTTATGTACGATAAAGATTCTTTGATCAGATATTTTCATGATTTTTCGCAGAAAATCAACCGGAAACGGCTGATGTCCCGGCTGGAAACGCTTGCAAACTTTGAAAGACCGCAAACCTCTCCGGCTCAGGAACGCGCGGCAGAATATACATTTTCCCTTTTGAAAGAAGATGGTTTCACCAATCCGGAACTGCTGAAATTCCCTGCAGATGGAAAAACTGTTTATCAGGATAAGATCATGCCTTTGCTGTGGGATGTCTCCAAAGCCGTTCTTTCGTCCGCTGCAACGGGGGAAGTCTATGCGGATTATGAAGCGAATCCCTTTGCCATCGTTGCCGGCTCCACTGCCACGCCGCCGGAGGGGATCTATACCCAAGTCATTACGGAAACGCAATTATTGTCCGGAGAAGATGCTGCCGGTGCATTGGTTCTGCTCTCCCCCGGAACCAGGCCCTGCAATACGGTTTTACGTCCGCTGCTGGATTTGGGCGCGATCGGTTTTGTGAGCGATTATCTTTCCGGACGGTATCAAACTCCCGATGCGTGTCAATGGGTCAACGGCTGTACCGATGCCGGAGATTGGCATGTGACTTTGGAGGACCGGGACTTTATCGGTTTTTCCGTATCTCCGAAAGTCGGGGCAAAACTGCGCGCTCTCGCTGATAAAGGGAACTGCAATGTTCATGTCATCAGCGATGCCCGCCGGTACAGCGGAGAAATCTCCGTTGTGACCGGATTGATCCCCGGGAAATCAGAAAAAGAGTTCTGGATCGTTGCGCATCTCTATGAACCTCTGCTGAATGATGATTCCACCGGAGTGACTGCTGCTGTCGAAATTGCAAGAATGATCCGGGATACGGTTCAGACAGAATACTCCATCCGGGTCGTTTTCGCCCATGAACTCTACGGTTTTGCCGCATACGCATCATATCGGGGCGATTATCTTGGAAATCAAGTCGTTGGCGGCTGCAATCTTGATGATCTTGCTTCCTGTCAGCCGGGAAAACTTTTGCTTGTTCCTGCCGGAGAAGCTGTTCCGTTCCACGGAAATGAGATCCTGAAACAGTGTTTTGAATCCATGCAGGAGGTCGTCCCGGGACTTCAACTGGACTCCTGCGGACAATATTATGATGACCTTGCTCTGGGCGATCCGACCGTTGGTGTTCCCATGACCTGGCTCATGGGAAAAGGTTCACTCTGGCACAATTCAGCACAATGTGAGAAGGATTATATCGACCCGGAAATCTTTTTCCGGACAACAGCCTTCGCCGCAGCATATATTTTCGCCTGTGCTGATACGCCTGCCGGAACAGTAACGATCCGCCGGACTCCTCCGGCTGCAGAAAAACATTCTCCCGTCCGGGATTATGCCACACAAATCGTTTTTGCAAGAAACAGCTGCGGTTTTCCGTTCTCATTGGCGAAGATCCCTCACAGAAAACGCCCGGTTCTGCCAGACGGTGTGCTGTATGGTCCTTTTGCGAACGTGCTTGCGAATATGGACGGCAAAAAGAATATGGCGCAAATCATTCTGGAAACGGAAGGGGAACGGCATACAGAACTGAAAGATTCTCAGATCATGCAGTATCTGAACCGTCTGAATGTTCTGGAAAAATATGGATATCTGACCGCGGTCAAGCGTCCGGCGATCACAGAAAACGAGATCATTTCCGCCTTGAAAGAGTTGGGAATAACTCCTGATAATATCCTGCTTGTTCATGCCTCGACAACAAAGTGCGGTTTTGTTCAGGGCGGATCTGAAACGATCGTAAACGCCATCAGAAAAACAGCCGGAACTGCTTTGTTTACCACCTTTACCAATCCTTATATCTACCTCGGCGGACCTTATAAAGTCTGGAATTACCGTCCGTTTTCCAGTGATAATATAAAAGCGGTCTGGACTGGCGGCGCAGGACGTTATCTTCTTGAAAACGTTCCGGATGCCGTCCGCAGCCGTCATGTGACCCACTCCTGGACAGGAGTCGGAGCTTTGGCGCACGCATGTCTGGATTCTCATGGTCCGGCGGATCCGCCCTGCGGAGAAACCAGCCCTATGGCAAAAGCATTGGAACTGAACGGAAAAGTTCTGTATTTCGGTTCAGGTCTTGCACCGTCCACCTTCCTGCACTATCTGGAAGATCAGCTCCGTCTGGCATATCTTGACAGCGCAATTTGCAAAGTCAAGGAGGCTGACGGACGGTTGAAAACGGTTCTGATAGAACGCCATTTGCCGGGACACCGGGAGTTTTATACTCTGGATGCTGAACACGGAAAATTTTTCACGAAAGCCATTGCGGCGGGACTGGAAGTCAAAACGGTTCCGCTGGGGATCGGAAAACTTCAGCTGATTGATTTGCGGCAATTCTATGAAGTCGGTATGAAACTGCTGAAAGCTGAACCGGATCTGTTATTGTGCGACAGCGAAAAATGTGTATTTTGCAGTAAGTACCGACAGAAGAGGTAATACAGACCGACTGGCTTATTCATTCATTTTCCGGGTGATTCTCCGTGCATATTCTGCCGGAGAACACCCTTTTTCTCTTTTGAAAATCGCGCAGAAGTATGCCGAAGAGGAAAATCCAATCTGTTCGGCTATGGATTGGATCGTGTTTCCGGTTTCCAGAAGCAGCCGTTCTGCTTCCTGCATCCTCAGATTCATCTGATAAACCTGCGGGGATTTGTCGTAGACCGCGTTCCAATGCCGGAAAAAAGTTGCACGGGAAATATGGTTTGCTGCCAGCAGTTCGTTCAGATCTATGGTCGTATTGTAATTCATTTTGATGTATGAAGCAATATTCTGGATCCGTTGACGGCTGTCATTGTGAAGCTTCTGTTTTCCGGTATTGATCCGGAACAGGATCAATTCTTCCAGCAATTGAAATGCGAGCAGATCGAGTTTATCGGCAATAGAATAATTCTGGGAGATCCGCAGTTTTTCCGTCATTTCATGAACGATTGCAGTGATTTGCGGGGTCAATTCAAAATCCCAGACAAGAGGACCGCTGGAAAAATGGGCATCGAAAAACGGCTGAAACAGTGTTTTGTTATAGTGAATGCAAATACTGTTTGGAGAATATAAATAGTCGTTGTAATACCTGTGTCCCGGACATTTCAGGATCACATGGGGAAACGTGTTGATATACTCTTCTCCATTGATATTATTCCGGATTTTTTCAACGTTTCCGGTCAACCGGAGAGAGAATTGGTATTCATCCCGGAAGTAAAAAACAGAATCTTTTCCACGCAGGGAACTGTCTGCTTCTGTTCCGCCTGGATAATAACCGATCGCATCAAGGGGATAGGGAAATGCAAAAAGGCGTTCTGTCTCATTCAAGCTGATCCGGATATGATTATCCATAATATCCTTTTTCCGTTTTTACTCTTGTATAAATTCCCGGTAAATCGTAATCGGAATCAGTGCTGACCAGCCGCAGAAATCAGGGGATGCTGCCTTGGATTCGCTCTCACTCTGCAAAGGAGAATAATTCTCCCAGAGAGTCCCGGTTTTTTCCCAGACATTGTATGCTGCTGTATAAAAGCGTTCCGCTATTTGTTTTGCCAGATCCATACGCCCGTAACGGCGCAAACCGCACAGGGTCATATACATTGTGGGAGCCCAGACGGGACCTTTCCAGTAATGTTTTTCCGTAACGCCGAATCCGTCATCATCAGCAGACAGACTGGGGATTCCGCAAGGCAAACCGAATGTTTCCGAATTTGTCAAATGTCCGATCAGCCGTTCCGCACGTTCCTGCGGGGCTACTTCTGCAATCAGGCTCCAATAAGCTCCAATATGTTTGTGACGGATCAAGGATCCTTCCATGTAATCTTTGTAAAAGCCTTCTGTTTCATCCCAGCAGAGCCTGTTGATCGTCTCTGCCAGTTTTTTGTGTTCGGTCCGAAACTCTGCGGCATCCTTTTCATATCCGAATTTTTCCGCGATTTTTGCCAGGTTCAAAGCATCGAAAGCGACCTGACATGTTGTGTCGACCCAGCCCAACTGTCTGTTCAAATCAAAATATTTTTCACCGTGGGATATCATGTTCCGGTAGAAACGATCGCCCCGTTCCCCCTCATCAAGAATCGCTGCTCGTGTCAGTTTGATTCCGTCCGGATGAGAATAAGTTTCCGGATCATTCACTCTTGGGATATCGTCCATTCCGCAGCCCCAATGATCTGTGAAATACAAACCGTCGCTGCGCTGCCATTTGTAATTGAAGCGGTGCAGTTTGACCAAATGAGGATAAACTTTTTTGAGTCTTCCGGGAAAAATCCCCAGTTCATCCAGCTCCAGTTCGATCCAGCTCAACAATGGCGGTGCGAAACTTACGGGAAAATCCGGGGACCATTTGCTGATCCCGTTGCTGTGGATCTGACGGGAGATGAATCCCTCCTCAGTCTGACAGCGGTAGAAGTTATCCAGAGATCCTTCCAGCGGGAAGCGGGTACTGTAATATTTTGCCCAATGTCCGCAGAAAGCAGTATCCCATAAAAAGATATCTTCAAAAGCCCCGCCGGTTCCCAAACGCGGAGAACAAAGTTTTGTCGGTTTTTCATCCCGGAACATTTTCCTGTCAGCGATCTCCAACGCTGCCTGACAAAAAGCCTCTGTACGCATAACTGAACACATCTTCAACATTCCTTTTCAGAATTGGATCTTTTCACGATATACCGGTATTTCCGGGATGGGAGTTAATATACCATTTTCAGCAGAAAAATCAAGAAAATTGTTGAAAAGGACGCCTTTTTAACGCGGAATATTTTATGAGTGACGGAACGGGGCTGTTCAACAGTGAAATAAAATTACCTCCTGAAATAAAAAATATAGCAGTTTTCTTCTTGACAAATAACGTTTTAACGTGTATAGTAAACTTGGTTAACCTAGTTGGAGTATATCCCCATGTCCCTTGATTTTGCTCAAATAGCAAAGAAAATTGAAATGGATATTAAAAACGGCACATATCCTGATACGCTGCCGTCTATTACTTCATTGGCAAAAATGTTTCAGGTTTGTACCTCCACGGTCAAACGGAGTTTGTCTCTGCTGCGGTCACAGGATCTTGTATCAGGAGAACACGGGCGGTGCGTCAGAGTAAATTCCAAAGCAGCCAGCAATCCTTATTTCAGGAAAAATGTGATTTTTTTGACTTCACTGGTGAATCTTTCCATGCCGTTTTATGCGGAAACGCTGGAGCTGTTGACGAAACTGCTTTTTGAAAAGTATATCAGCGTTCATATTTTCATTTCGGAAAATCAGGTAAATGAATGCAGTTTCACCCCGGATTGTGTCGTGTTTATCAACAGCGAGAAACAAGTTTTGCTTGATACGCTTCTTCGCAGATTTCCGGATTGCAAAGTGATAAAACTGAATCAGCGGTCCAGCCGTTTTCCTTATGTGATCACAGACAATTACAACGCCGGTTACAAAGCGATGCGCCATCTTGCAGAGGATTGCGGACACACACATATCGGTATTCTTGCGACCCAGCTGCACTACCCTCAGGCAATTTTTCATCAACGGTACTGCGGGGCAATGGATTACGCAAAGAAACATCCGTCTGTAAAACTCAGTATGGTTGAAGTGGCGGAACTGGATTTGGAATCAGCAGGAAGATTAATGCCCCAGCTGATGAAAAAAGATCCGCAGATCAGCGCGGTTTTTGCATCCTGCGACATCATGGCTCTGGGCGTTTATGGTTATGCAGCAAGATACGGATTGAAGATCCCGGAGGATCTGGCTGTTATCGGCGTTGATAATCAGAGTTTCGGAAAAAGTCTGGTTCCGCCTCTGACAACGATGTCGGAGAACGTGAAAGAGACTGCGGATCATCTTTATTTCGGAATCCTCAACCTGCTCATGAACAATCCTGTTGACAGAGAATGCGTTACGCAGCCGTATCTTATCGAAAAAGAGAGCACCGTAAAAAATTTATCCAGAGAGAGAGGTGAATTTTGAACAGACCGCCGCAACAGATATTCCCCCCTGCTTCCGACCGGAAGGCATGGACAGAAGCAGCCCGAAAGCCCCTTAACAAAGGACTGAAAAAAGATATTATGAAAAGAGCCGGGGAGCTTCTGAAAGAACCGATCCCCGATTTTACGGCTTCTCTTTTCATGAATTTCGTCCGGAACGGAAACCGGAATAAGCTGGAAACGCCTTACTTTCTGCGCAGACAGAATCTCGGGATCCTTGCCGTGGCAGAGTGCTTTGAACATAAAGGAAAATATCTCGACAGAGTCATAGACTATATCTGGGAGATCACTTCCGAACATACTTGGTGCGTTCCGGCTCACTGCCGGCTGCAGGATGATCCGTTCCCGGAATTTCCTGTTGAAATTGTTGACCTGTTCAATGCTGAAACCGCCGCCGTGCTTGCGCTGACGATGAATCTTCTGGAAGAAGAGATCAAAGCGGTCTCTCCTAACTTCATAAAGATGATCAAAGAAAAAATCGTCAGCCGCATTGCTGTTCCGTTGGAAAACGGACCGGATCCGTTCTGGTACGAGGGAATCAACAACTGGACCCCCTGGTGCTGCACAAACTCACTCTGTGCGGTCATCTGGGCGTTACGCGATGAACCGGAACGGCAGGAACGGCTGATCCGGAAACTTTATACGGCAATCAAAAACTTTATACGACACTATCCGGAAGATGGTTTCTGTTTTGAAGGACCGTCGTACTGGGCAGTTTCCCCCGGAAAAATGCTCGGCTTTTTCGAGCTGATGGGGGAATGGGACGATGATCCGAAAGTCAAAAAGATGGCGGAATATATTGCAGATACCCGCATGACTTCTGTCAACAGCATGAATTTCGGAGACAATATATCCACCGCAAAATTTCCAGCCTGGATCATTTACCGTTTCGGGGAAAGAGTCAACAGCCAGCCCTTGAAAAATATGGCTCTTGAGTGCGTGAAAAAACTGGTTTTCCAGGATATTACCCGTGAACTTTTCAATATGCTCGGATATCTTTTCTGGCTGCCGGGAAAGACCGGAAAAGTAAAATTTACAGGAAAACCGTTATCTTTTTATGATAAAATGCAGGTTTTTGTGATGCGGCAGAATGATATGACTCTTGCGGTAAAACGCGGTCATGCCTGGAGCCATCATCATCTTGATATCGGGCATTTTATGTTGTTTTTCAAGGATAAACCAATAATCATTGATCTTGGCAAGCCGGAATATACGCGGGATACTTTTAACGAAAACCGTTTCAAGAATGATATCATGAACAACAGAGGACATAATATCCCGTTATTCAATGACGTTGGACAGCTTGAACTTGCCCCCCCGGCTCCCGATGCAATGAGTTATCAGGAGGGAAAAGATTTTATCAGCTGTAAAATGGATTTAACGACAGCGTATTGTCCGGAAGCAAAACTGAAATCCTTCGTCCGGGAACTTGTCTACAACCGGAAAACAAAAGTTCTGGATCTGCTGGACCGCTGGGATTCAGATGAGGAAAAGAACGATATTTATGCAAATTTCTTCACGCCTGCGAAAGTTGTGCAGCGTGACGGAAAATTATTCATCGGAGAAGCAGAAGTAACTGTCGAAGGCGGCAGTATCTCTGTAGAAAAAATCAAGGTTACAGATGTAAACCAGCGTCTTGCATGGGGAAACTCTCTTAACAGGATCCGGATCAAAACACAAACAGGAAAACAGGGAAATTGGCGGGTGTCATTTCTCTTGAAGTAAGGTAGTTTTATAACAAAATATAACAGAAAGGATTACTTATGAAAAGTAACGCAGCAGTTCGGAAGAAACAGTTCACCCTGATAGAACTTCTTGTTGTAATCGCTATCATCGCGATTCTGGCAGGAATGCTTCTGCCCGCATTGAATCAGGCAAGAGAAAAAGCACGCGGCACCACTTGCGTCGGAAACCTGAAACAGCTTGCTCTGATCAAACACATGTATGCAGACTCCAATAATGGTTTTCTGCCCGGTCCCAATAACCAAGGTGCGGCCCCTTATTCCACATGGCTTTCAGTTCTCTATAACACAAAATATATTACCAGCCGGAACAACAAGCCGGAATATGTGCACTATAACGATGCCGGTGTGAACAAAATGCTGGATTGTCCGTCAACGACCACTTCCGATCCGGGCTGGAGATATGATCAAAACGTTACTTCCTCTGACTATTCCATCAACTGGTACGGCAGCAATAACAACGGAACCAACTCCGGAGCCCATTGTCTGAAAAAAGTGATCAATCCTTCAAACTGGCTGATGACTATGGATGCCAAAGGAACAAACGCATCCGGAACAAAAACACCTAACGTGATCTCCGGCATTGATCAGATCTCCTCCATCCGCCACAATCAGAAATTCAACTCTGCAATGGGCGATGCCAGTGTCAGAACATTCCAGTATTCTATGATGAAAAACAGTTACCTGCAGTACTACTGGGGTAAATAAAACGGGGAGCTGAAATGAGAAAAGTACTTTCTACTCTCCTGCTTTTTACCTTTGCGCTTGCGGTGATGGCAGATATCACCATCGCAGAAAAAGGCAAAAGCAATTATGTTATCATGATACCGGACAACTGTCCCGGTCATATTCAAAAATCTGTCTATGATATGCAGGATATTCTGCACCGGATCACGGGAGTCAAACTTCCGGTCAAAAAAGAAAGTGCAGTTGCCGCCGGAGTACCGAAGCTCTCTGTCGGAAACACAAACTTTGCAAAGCAGCACGTCCGTTTTGCAAAGGGAGCCAATGCAGAAGAGATGGCAGTCAAGACAGTCGGAAAAGATATTGTCATCAACGGAAACTCCATTGTCGGGACCTGTTTTGCCATTTATGATTTTCTGGAAAATCAGTGCGGCTGCCGCTGGTATGACAAGTTCAATGTAAAAATCCCCAAAAAAGCGAAGCTGGTGATCAAAGATGTGAACATGCAGCGTGCGCCGTCATTCATTTTCCGGCGTATTTTCACGCAGGCTCGCAACTGGTCCTCCGGGGATCCTCTTGGCTCCCTCCGCAGCAAAGCGACCTATAACTCCATTCCCAACCCCGTCATGGGGCGTCCGACAGATATCCATTCCATGTACTTTTATACAAGGGATTGGCCCAAGGATAAACTTTATCTTCTTTCCAAAAATCCGGATGGAAGACGGAATGCGCAGAAAGGACAGCTTGGACCGAACACCTGCGTGACCCATCCGGAAGCGGTTGCTCTCTTCAAAAAGAAACTCCGCTATTTCATCAGCCGCGACCGTGCTGACAGCAAGAAATACGGTTATGTTGCGCCGATCCTTTACAATATCAGTATCAACGACTGTTCCAGCTATTTCTGTTACTGCGACAGCTGTCAGGCTGTTGTGAAAAAGCACGGGGAATCCGGACTTCTGCTCCACTTCATCAACATGCTTGCAAAGGATATTGCGAAAGATTATCCGGATGTGATCATTCACACCTGTGCCTATGCTTTTACCGCGCCGCCGCCGAAAACGGATATCAAAGCCGCGCCCAATGTGGCAGTTGAACTTGCCCATAATATCGGGAACTATTATTCAGCGATCGAAGAGGATACCAATCCCGCATTTGCAAATCAGGTCAAAAACTGGGGTGCAAGAACCGGAATGCTCGGGATCTGGGATTACTGGGTTTTCTATTGGGATACCTACCCGGCGCCGTACCACAATGTTCATCAGATCAAAAAAGATTTGATGTTCTACTACAAAAATGGTGTCCGCACGCTGAGAATTGAATCTGAAGCAGCAGATACAGCAAACTTCTTCAGTCTCAAATACTGGCTGGGCTACAAACTCATGGATGATATCACGCAGGATGATAAAGCGTTGATCAATGAATTTATGAACGACTATTACGGTCCGGCAGCTCCGGAAATGAAAGAGTTCATGGATTATCTCGCCCTGCGCCAGAAAGGACAGTACAAAGAAGTTTTCAAAAGCAAGTTTGAAAAAGATCCGCGCCCCTGGCTCGACAAAGCTTTTTATGACAAAGTTCAGGCTCTGTTTGACCGTGCAGAAGCAAAATGCAAGCCCGGATCTATTTATCTTATCAACGTTCGCAGAGAACGGATCCCTGTGGATGTCAGTTTGCTCAACCGTTATGACCTGATCAAACCTGCCATTTCCCGGAAAGCTCTTGCAGAACGTTACCGCTCCTATGCGATCGCCCACATCAAACGGAACAAAAAGCCCTCTTCTCATGATGCAGAGATCCTTCTCATCAACAATGAAGTGGAAAAATATATCCGCGCCGATGAGATCAATGCCATGAAAAAGGCAAAGAAACCGTCCTGGACGATCACCGGAAACTGGAGCAAAAAGGTCATCAAGTATGAAACGACCGGTATTCCAACAAAACGTGATCTGACGATTGAGGCAAAACACCTGAACGGGATCCTTTATCTGCGTTTGACGGAAAATATTGATACCAGAAAGATCAAAACCGGAAAACAGACCTTTATGGGCGATGACTGGGAAATTTTCCTGTCATCTGACCGCAAAGGGAACTATGTTCAATTTCTGGTTGACCCCTCCGGCAGATGCGATATGACCATGATGAAAAATAAGAAAATCGGTTATATCAACGTCAAAGGTGTCACTGTCAAATCAAAAGTGGAACCCCAAAAATGGATTCTTGAAGTGGCGATCCCTCTTAAGAATCTGCCGATCAAAAATATCCGCTACGGCAATATCATCCGCGGCATACAGAATGCCGGATGTGCCTGGAGCCCCACATTTACGTTAACCTACGGACACACTGAAGCTTTCGGTGAATTAATCTTTCAATAAGCAAGGAGAAAGAAAATGAGTGTTATTTTACCTGCGCTGGTTGCGCTTGCCATCGGGCAGTCTCACCTCGTAAAAATTGATGACCGGACAGAAGCCAGGATCACAGTTCAAAAAGAATCTGTAAAAATCAACTGGGTCTGCAATGAATCCAATATGGCTCATGTCAAAAGTTATTACCACAAAAAGAACCGCTGGAATCTCTTTATCGGAGAAAATGTTGACTTGTGGTTTACTCCCCACTCCTACAAATCCCACAAAGTGGTTTATCCCCCGAATTACCGGGTCATGTCCAACCCATCCGGAAACTTCTTCAGTGCATTCCTCGGAGTACCCCGTCCCTGCAAAGATTTCCGTCATGAGGTGAAGCTGAATGATAAAAGCTGGACCGTTGAATGGGAAATCCCTTATGCCGCACTGGAATCCGGGACGTTCAACAAACCAGCCGTTTCCAAAACATATTCGCCTAATGTGTATTGGGCATTTCAATTCAACCGCCGCAGCGAATCCGGCGGAAAGAAAACCTATGTAAAATCTCCGGCTTTCGTCATTGAACTTCCCAAGGATCTTATTGCGCCCTACCAGCAGATCATGCTGTACAATTTCACCGCAAAGAACGGAAAAGCGGCAGGAGAGACTGTTGTTGATTTCAAACTGAACAACCGGTTCAAGAGTGCTTTTAACGGAAAATTGAAAATCGTTCTTCTGGAAGGCAGCGCGGAAACCGTTCTCAAAGAACAGGCAGTAACGATCCCGGCACAAGGCAATATGGCAATTTCCCATACGGCAAAATTACCGGAAAAAGCTGTTAAATTCGGTATTAAAGTTTATGTATATGATGCCAAAGGACTTCTGGTTCGGGTCTCTTATGATCTGCCGGTCAAAAATCCCTGGGTTGCATTCTGAGTTGAGGTAAGAACATGGCAAAATGGATGTCTCCGGCAAACGCTCCGGAATCAACGTATATTACAGTTTACAGAAACTGTTTCTCTGTTCAGAGCGAACAGAATCTTGAATTTGAGTTCAGTGCGGATAACCGCGCACAGCTTTATCTGGATGGACAGCTGCTGATCAACGGTCCGGAACGCGGAGCCGCTGAATACTGGTATCTGCAGAGAGTAAAAACTCAGGTTCCTGCCGGGGATCACGTTTTGACTGCCCGCGTGATCAGCGTTCGTCCGGCAGATGTGAAGCTCCGGGAATATGCTTATGCTCAAATGAGCATCAGACCCGGTTTTTACATCAACGAAAAGACCTCCCTGCTGAACGGATGGGAATATCAGCTTGAAAAGATCCATGCGTTTGTAAAACCTTTCCCGGATTGGGGAACATTCCCCCGGGTCCACCTGAAACCGGATCATAACTCCGGTATTCTCTCCGGCATCGGCGGAGAATGGGAACCGGTTGCATATTTTGAGGATGAACGGGTTCTGCATGAACCGGATCTTCCGCTTATGCGGCACGAAAAAATCGAACCTGACCAGATTGCCCCCGGACTTTATTACTTCAAACAGTACGTTTGTGTCTGGACTGATTACAAATTCAAAGGAAAAGGAACCGTCCGTATCCGCTGGAGCGAAACTCCTTATCTGACCGATGAGTTTGATTCTCTTCATCTCAAAGGAAAGAAAGGAAACCGTGACGGTAAATTCTTTGTCGGGACACCTGATGTTTTTGAAGTCGACGGGGAAACGGTCTGGCAGGATTTCTGGTGGAAAGCCGGACATTATCTGGAAATTTCAGTCGAAGGCGATGTCTCTTATGAGGCAAATTTCTATCTGACCGGATATCCTTACAAGGAGTTCAAACCGCGTTCCGAGCTGGAAAAAATGGCATTTGAAACCTTGCAGGCATGTTCGTTCGAAACGTATATGGATTGTCCATATTATGAACAGCTTCAATATCTCGGAGATTCCAGACTGGAAGCATTATGCACCTATCTGATCACCGATGACCACCGTCTGATCCGGAAAGCTCTCCGGATGTTCTCACTTTCCCAGAGACCGGATGGCTCCCTGAACGCACAATATCCGTCATGCAGCATACAGACGATTCCCTCTTTCATGCTGGTTTGGCTGCTGATGCTGCAGGATTATCACAAACATCACGGCAATGATGATCTGGTGATGGAGTTGAGACCAAGAGCTGAAAAGCTTCTGAAATTTCTCTTTTCCAATATCAAAGATGATCTGATCCGGGTTCCCGGCTGGAACTTCTTTGACTGGTGCGACTGCTGGGAGAGCGGAGTTCCCCCGGGAGGTGAACTCAACAGTGCCATGAATTTCATGTTTGTTCTGGCAATGCAAAGTGCTGCAGATATGGGATTCGGTGAAAATCTGCGGGAACAGGCTGCACGTACAGCGGCAAAGATCAGAGAAACATTTTACGATGAAGAACGGAACCTTTACGCGCTCGATATTGAAAAGAAGCATTTCTCTGAACATTCGCAAGTTCTTGCCCTGCTGACGGTTGGAGATAAATCTGTCATTCCCGGATTGAGAACAGTCGAACTCACGCCCTGCAGCATTTACTTCTCCTATTATTATCTTGAAGCCTGTCTGAAATATGAACTCAACGATCTGCGGGAAAAACGGCTTGACCGCTGGCGCGCGCTCTGTTCGGAAGGGTTGACAACGTTCCCGGAAGAGTTTGACAATCCCCGTTCAGACTGCCACGCATGGAGTTCTCATATTCTCGGGATCCTGCTGAAAATGTAAATTTTTCAGCAGGCTGCATGCAGGGGTATGTTATGCAGCAACCGGAAAATCCGCGGAACAGAAAGCGATTCTTTTCTGTTCCGCGGGAGTCTGATAAAAATCTTTTGTCCGTTACAGTTCAATATCCGGCAAAGTCCGGAGAGATTTTCTGATATCATCCTCTGCAAGAGAAGATTCATTCATCTTTCCATCATTGAACTTGCCATACGCCAGCATATCAAAATATCCTGTTCCGGTCAAGCCGAAAACGATCGTCTCAGCCCGGTTTTCCCGTTTGCAGCGCAACGCTTCCTGAATTGCTGCATAGATCGCATGACTGCTTTCGGGAGCAGGCAGGATCCCCTCGACCCGGGCGAATTCTGTTGCCGCCTTAAACACCTCTGCCTGAGGAACAGCAACAGCTTCAAGAAGTTTGTCGTGATACAACTGCGATATGATGGAGTTCATACCGTGGTAGCGCAGTCCGCCGCTGTGAACAGGCGACGGCATAAATCCGCTGCCCAGCGTGTACATTTTAGCCAATGGACAGATTTTTCCGGTATCGCAGTAATCATACACGAACTTTCCACGGGTCAAGCTGGGACATGCTTCCGGTTCAACAGCAATCAAACGGTAATTCTGTTCTCCACGCAGCATTTCACCTGCAAAGGGAGCAATCAGACCGCCCAGATTTGAACCGCCCCCGGCACAGCCGATGATCACATCCGGCTTGATACCATACATTCCCAACGCAGTTTTCGTCTCAAGACCAATCACACTCTGATGCAGCAGAACCTGATTCAATACCGACCCGAGAACATAACGGAAGCCATCCATCTTCAACGCAGCCTCCACAGCCTCGGAAACAGCACATCCCAAACTGCCGGATGTTTCCGGATACTCTGCCAGAATCTTTTTTCCGACTTCCGTGGTCATTGACGGCGATGGGATCACGTTCGCACCGTAAGTCCGCATAACTTCCCGGCGGAATGGTTTCTGTTCGTAAGAACACTTGACCATGAACACGCGGCATTCCAAACCGTAAAAAGCACAAGCCATTGAGAGAGCAGTTCCCCATTGACCAGCCCCGGTTTCCGTGGTCACGCCCTTCAGCCCCTGCTTTTTTGCGTAATATGCCTGTGCAATCGCGGAGTTGAGCTTGTGGCTCCCGGATGTGTTATTTCCCTCAAATTTATAAAAGATTTTTGCAGGAGTTTCCAGCATTTTTTCCAGAAACTCAGCATGGATCAGCGGAGCAGGACGGTACATCCGGTAAAAATTACGGACATCTTCCGGGATCGGAATCAAACGGTTCGTTTCGTCCATTTCCTGTGCTGCGGCTTCCGCGCAGAACACCCTTGACAAAGCACTTACTGTTACCGGCTCCATTGTGACAGGATCCAGAAGAGGTGCAATTTTTCCCGGCATATCAGCCCGCATATTATACCAATGCCGGGGAAGTTCCTTCTCTGCGAGAATGATCTTGTACGGAATTTCCCTGTTTTCTGTGTTGTTTTTCATTTTGTCTCCTTATGTGAGGCAATTTCAAAAGTCTCCGGACTTTTGAAATTACCTCGTGTTAAAAAATAAACCCCGCTCGGCTCATTCCGGACGGGGTAATAAAAAAGCGGATCAAACACCATGTTCAATCCGCCGATCTGACTGTTCTATTTATCTGTACAAAAACGAAGATGCCCCGGCGGAATTACCACCGGCGCCACCAGCAAAAAGATAAAAAGTTATGAATTTCGTTTCTCATAATAGTAAAAATATAATACTGCTGTTTTGATTTTTCAAGTCAGAAAAAAAAATTTTTTTTTGAGGTAATTTCAGCTGAAGGCTTTCCATGGTCATCAGTCATGCAAAACAGCATCGTTTTCTATCCCTTTTTTGATACAATAATGCACCTTGAAAATCTTGACTTTCAATTTTACGTCATCTATATTACAGAAGAACTTCCATGAAAGGAATAGAAAAATGAGTAAATTTTCTGTCAGGAAAAATGATGGTGTTCCGGCATTATTCAGGGATGGGATTCCGGAAGTTCCTGTGATGTACTGGATGCGTGAATTGAATGCGGAAGACCTTACTGATATCTATGCGGCGGGGATCCGTCTTTTTACCTGTTACTGGACACGAACGCCCATGAATCATCCTTTCTGGATCGGAGAAAATAAATACGATTTCAGCTGGTTCGATGAACAGATGGAGCTTTTTGCAAAACACTGTCCGGAAGGATGGCTCGCACCGCGTATTTTTGTTTCTGCACCGGAATGGTGGCTGAAAGAGAACCCTGATGAATGTATCGGTTACGCCCAGCCGGAAGGGGTTCCGCTGAACGTTTCCTTTGCTTCGGAGAAATGGAAAAAAGAAGCGGGTGAAGCACTCCGTCAACTGCTCCGTCATTTCAAGTCCATGCCGTGGGCAGAGAGGATCGGCGGGATCCAGGTCGCTGCAGGTCATTGCGGAGAATGGCACGTTTGGAACTCCTACTCGATCCCGGGCGGCAGCAAAGCGATGGAACAGCGTTACGGAGCCCCGATCCCGCCGCCGGATCAACGCGGTGAAAAATTCTGGAAGTGCTTCTTCAGTGCCGGAGCTGAAGCGATCGACGGCTTTTGCAATATTGTAAAAGAGGAAACGGATTATCTTGCCATTGCATTTTACGGTTATTTTCAGAACAGCGACAATCCGTATCTGATGCACCTTGCTGTGGATCAGCTGATGCGCAGTCCCAATGTGGACATGCTGGCAAGCCCCCATGTGTACAGCAGACGTCTTCCCGGAGAGGATGCCTATTTCCGGGCATTTCCCGCGACATTGGCAAAACATGGGAAGATGTTTGTGGATGAAGCCGATGACCGGACTCATCTCGGCAGTTACCATGATTACAACGGCAAGCGGATCATGGGGGATACCGTGGAAGAATCTCAGAATATGATGTACCGGGAACTGGGCAACGCAATGACCCATTGTGTCGGACTCTGGTACATGGATATCGACGGAGGAATGTTCCATGCTCCGGTTTACCAGAAGATCATTGCCGATGCTTATCAGCTCTATAAAAAACATCTGCGTCTGCCGCAGAAACGGGTCTCGGAAGTTGCTGTCGTTCTTGATCCGGCAGGCAGAATGAGCCGTCCGAACTACTCCACTTCAAACTGTATTGATGAGGTTGCAGTTCAGGAACTTGCGTTTTCTTCGCTGACAAGATCCGGTGCACCGTTTGATGTTTATACCAGCGGTGATCTGGATTATGAAACATTATCCCGGTATAAAGTCCTTGTGATCATGAGCGGAGCCGCGCTCAGTGCAGAAGCCCGGAGCGGTTTGAGAGAACTGAAAAGTGATAACCGGACGATCATCTGGCTCTGGGGCGCAGGCTCCGTTCTGAATGAGGAGTTTACAGAAAAAGGGATCCGGGAATTGACAGAGCTTGATATCCGGATGACACCGGAGCAACCGTTCCCGCATCTCACGGAAGATGGGTTTTGTCCCGGAAAAATCGTGCCCGGTTTTGAACCGATTGAAACAGAAAAAGAGTTCGGAGCATGGCGCAGTATTTACTTCGGAACAGCAGATGTCCCCCCCGCAAAATTCCGGGAGATCCTGCGGAATGCCGGGGTCTTCATTTACTCGGAAAGCGACGATGTCATTTCTGTTTCAAAGAGTGCATTGATGCTTCTGGCATCTTCTGCCGGAGTCAAAAACATCACCCTGCCGGAAACGAAGACGGTTTGGAACATGCGGAAAAAAGAACTCCTCGGGACAGATATCACCCGCCTTTCCGTCTCAATGGAACAGGGGGAAACGCTGCTTTTGGAACTGCAGTAAAAGGAGGGAAAACATGGATCATGCGCCTTTTTCCATCCGCGGCTTCAATATGTGTGAAAGCCTGCTCCGTCATTCGTCTGAACAGCTGAAGACGTTCATCTGCCGTATGAAACGGCTCCGGCTGAACACATTGATCCTTCATTATGATTACGGCTGGAAACGTTATCAGGAGTTACTTCTTGAGGAGTGCAGAAAAGCCGGAGTTGAAATTATTCTCATGACATTCGGTCCCAGGACATTTCTTTCCTGCTGCGACTGGAAACCTCAATGGTTTGCCAGGAAGGAAGATGGAAGCCCGTGGACCCGGAAGCTGGAGTGTGAAACCTATCCCTGCGCTGCTGAACCGGAGTGTCTGGAGGCTTATGAATACGGTGCGCGGACGTGGCTCAGAGAACTTCCCCCGCAAATCAGACACGTTCACATGCGTGCTGCTGACGGAATCATGTTCTGTCAGTGTGAACGCTGCCGGAAACTGCCGGAACATGAACGCTGGCAGCCATTTGTTGACTGTTTTGCAAAAGCTGCGCAGGAAGTCCGCCCGGATTTGAGATTTGAGACAGATATCTATGTGATGCGGTACAACATCCCGGAAAATCCTGCGGCGTTCCATCGGATGAACAACATCATGTACGACACCTTTTACCGCGCGCCATCTTATCCGCTTGACACTGATGAGGATATCTGCACCGGAAACTGCATGGATTATGCCTCAGGTCATACAACTCCGGATGCGGCAACGATCTCCCGCTATCATGCCAACCGGCTGAGAGAGTGGAGCACGGCATTTCCCGGCAAGGTTTATATTCATGAAAACGCAATGATGCAAAGTTATTACGGCACGTTCCAGCACGGGACAAGCTCATATCTGAAAGATCTGGAGCTGTATCGGGAACTTGGGCTGCAAGGCGTTTGTTATGAAGCGTTTGAACCGGGATTTATCAATTTTGAACCGATGTTTGAAACCCTTGCGCAGGCGATGAACGGAGAAGAAGTTCAGCATGAAATGAGTGAAATTGAACGTTATCTCCAGAATCATCCCCAGCCTGTTTTCTGTCTGGATCCGGATTTCCCGCTGGAAAAATTTTTCAAAGATCCTTTTCTTCTGGAACAGAACCGTCTTTTCCGGGAAATGATGCTGAAACCGGGATTCGGATTGTTCCGCCGCTATGTGGATTTTGCGTTTGCCAACGAAGAACGGATGGATCCGCTGTATATCGGTTATGGGATTGCAAAAAATTGTCTGGCTGAAAAAGTTGCGGAATTTCCCGATATTTCTGCAGAAGCTCAAGACTTTCTCTCCCGCAGAAAACTTTGGGACTTTATGGAAGATATCCCGCAAACCAAAGATCCCCGGGAAGTTTGTAAAAAGATCATCTTTGAACTGATGGAAAAAGGACGCGGAATCCTTTAAGACGCCGAATCTGCCAGTTTAATTATTCTATACTTTACAAAAGTTTTACTCCGGTCAGAAAATGATCGTTCCGGGCTGAAGTATTTCTCTGCCATCCATTGATCGCGCCGGATTCCATTATCTGTTGAAGTTCTGTGAATCAACATGATTCAGAAAAGTCTTCTGCTCTGTTTTCAGCGAACAGAACATGCGGAAAACAATCAGTGTTTTTTGTATCCGCATTTTGATAATATAATGCACCTGAAAAAGTTTGCATTTGTCTTTTTTCTCTGCTATATTAGCTCCGGATCTTAAAAAAACGGGGGTATCCCGTGAGTCCGGCATTTTTGCAAACAATAAAAGAAAGGTATGAGATCATGAGTAATGAAAATTCAAAGGTACTTTCTGGAAAGAAAACAAAGTTGTCAAGTTTTACTCTCATCGAATTGCTTGTAGTGATCGCAATTATCGCGATATTGGCAGGAATGCTGCTGCCGGCATTGAACAATGCCCGGGAATCCGGACGTGCCGCCGCCTGTAAATCCAACCTGAAACAGCTCGGAGTTGCTTCATCCATGTACTCTGATGAAAACAATGGGTATATGGTTGGGAACAGACAGCATTTGTCCTGGAGTACACAGATCGTTCCTTATATCGGAGGCAAAAGATATGATACCATGGGAACTGCCGATGCAGTAGATGCATTCAAAAATAATGTATTCAAATGTGCGACTGCCGACAGCAAATTCGGATTGTCCACAGACTATGGAAGTTATGGATTACAGACTCTTTTCTATGATAAAAACAATATCAAAACATCAAAAATCACAACAGCTTCCACTCTGATTCAGCTTTGCGATACAAACATTGCTACTGTATATTCCGGAATCGTGCGTATTGCTGTCGTTTGGAACATCTTCCCTTATAACATCAACGCCCGAAAATCGGCGGGAGTTATAAACAACAACATCGGGGATCACCATAAGAACAGTGCAAACTTCTGTATGGTTGATGGTCATGTGGAATGGATCAACTTTTTTACCGTTTACCAGAGAGGGGTTGACCGGAAGTATTGGAGTGCAGACGGAACATTTGCCGGAGCCGGTGCCGATCTTAGTCTGTAAAAAATCAACTTTTAAATCTTTGCAAACTTGAAATAAAACAAGAGAGGGGCTTTTTATGCTTAATTTCCTGAAAATCACTGGTGCAATTGCAGCTTTAAGTGCCATTTCTGCCTTCGCCGCACCGAAAGAACCGCTTGATACAGTAAACCGTCAGCCGGTTCCGAAATGGTCCTGGAACGTAAAAAACAATGGTGAACTCACCATCACCCTCCCGGGAAACAGTTACGCATTGAGAACACGGATCTCCTATCCTCACATGCCGAAAGAAGGCTGGTATCTCATTCCGGGAAACGCTGTTAAAGTGACAAAAGACGGTGCAAAAACAGTTGTTGATTTCAAGTGCAAATATTACACACTGCACCGCACGATCCATGCTGCCGGACACAAACTTGTAGTTCGCGATACTTACAAAAACATCACTTCCGGCGATCTTGCCATTGCATTTGATAATATTCTGACCCCGGCAAGGATCCCGAAAAAGGACAATGTCCGTATCGCGGGCTGCTACCGTCCCGGTTCCGCTCCTGTTCCGGATTCTCCGGCGCAAAACTCTTCCATTCTTTTTGAAAATCCCAATGGCACGCTGGCAATGGTTCTGGAAGATGACTTCTACCGTCTGCAGGCAGCTCTGAAAAAGTCTACCGGAAGAGGTGCGGTGCAAAACCGTTCTTTCGCGTTGCCGCCCAATGACAGCTACACCTTTGAGTTCAGTTTTTATCCCATCGGGAATGGAGATTACTGGGATTTCATCAACCAGCTCCGCAGGGATTGGAAACTCAATACAAAGATCGACGGCAACCTGATTTTCTGTACCTGTCCGCACCCGCAAGTTGCAAGCTATACGCCTGAAATATTGCAGAATGCTGTCGTCAAATACCTCGGCGGGAAATATATCGGAGGAACCAATAACACCTGGTATGGCCAGCCCTCTTTCTGGATCACGCCCGGTTCAAGAAACTTCATGAAAGATTACGTTTCCCGTGACCACCAGCTGAAAAAACTCCTGAACGCCTCAAAAAAAGTCCGGAAATGGTCTCCCGATCTTTCTGTCGTTGCCAGAATCCAGACTGTTTTCGGCGCGCCTCCGCAGGGATTGAAAGATCCCGTTCCCTATGCTGACAGTGTGATCATTGAGGCAAACGGAAAACCAAAACAGAGAATTTCCAGAAGCAGAGATAAAAAACCTGTCGGTTATATCAATCTTCATTACCCGATGGTGGGCAACAGCTATTACAAACTCCTTGTCGATCTGGTCAACAAAGCGATGGACAGCGGGATCAAAACGATTTACTTTGACACGTTCTGTTACAGTTTCTGGTCTCTTTACGGACGCTGGACATATGACCGCTGGGACAACCGCACAGTGGATATTGATCAGAAGACCTGGACGATTGCAAAGAAAAAAGCTGACCTTGCAGTGCTTTCTTCCGATGCCGCGGTCGAATTGAACAAACTCATCACCAAACGCGGAGGTAAGATGTTCTTCAACGGAACTCCTACCACCCGGAAGCAGATGTCTATCCTTCCGACAAGTTACAGTTTCGCAGAATCTTCCTACAATCAGCTGCCCATTACCCAACACGCATCCCATCCGGTAAATCTCGGATACTATCCCGGTTACCAGACCAGAAAAAATGCCTGGAAGACTCCGAAAGATATGTACGAAAATGCCATGGACAATCTGGAATACGGCTGTTTGACCTACGTTTACTGGCTGACCAGCAAGCTCCCGACAGCCCCGACAATTTATGCACGGATGTTCCCGATCACCATCAAGAACATTTATGCCGGATGCGTGGAAGGGGAAGAACGGATCGTCACGAAACGGTCCGGGAAATACAGTTTCGGAACAAATACAGAGCCTAAGATTTATATTTATAACAAGGAAGGCGTGGAAAGTTCCCCGACAGCAGATCAGGTTAAATTTGAAACCGTTGACGGCAAAGTCATTGTTCATCTGACTCTGCCGGAAGGATTTGCTGCGATTCTTGAAAAACAGACAGAAAATGTCCGCGATGCGCTGGCAAATGAACTGAATTTCTGAGTTCCCGGAACAGATAACGGTCCGGAACACTAATCCGGACCGGACTTTCACAAAATCATAACTTTTGCCACAAAATGAATGATTACAGCGTATTGGTTTACGGAGCGACCTTCTGGGGGATCGGCTTTGCTGCGGCATCGTCCGGCGTACTCGTTATTGATCCGGGAATCAATCCCGGACACGAGTTCGCTGACACATTCTGCACAAAAATCTGCCGTCCGGAACAGCTGCAGACAGAGTTTGCCAGATATTTTTATTCTGTATTGCAAAAACACAATGCAATCCATGATGGAAAACTTCATCCCGCAGCGTTGGTTCCAATGCTTTGTTCTTTTATCCTGGAACACAAAATCAATGTTCTGCTTGATACGATTCTGATTGAAAAACAGCCGGTTTGCATCATGAGCGGTGCTTCAAAGAGGAATATTTCTGCCGATCAGATCATTGATACGCTGACTCCATCCGGAACGGTATGGAAAAAGTATTTCAATGCGCTTCTTCACGGAGAAGAGAATGCCGTGATTCCAACGGAATATCTGAACGGCAGCGCAGATTCTCCAACAATTGCTCCGGGCAGATTTTCATCCGAAGCAGTGCTTCATTTTCCTGTTTCTCCCGGAACGGGTTATGCTGAAGCAAGGCAGGAACTCGAAGCGTTCTGGAGATTGCGCCCCGAAATGCTTTCCAAATGGAAAATCGCAGCTCTTGCACCTGAATTTTATGAAATAACAGATTCTTCACAGCAAAAAAACCGCTTTTTCAGTCAGGGCTATTCCGATCCGCTGCTTGCGCTGGATTCCGGCATTATGGAGGCTTTAAAATGATACGTTACGATATCATCGTTGCCGGAGCCGGAACCGCCGGAGTCTTTGCCGCATTATCTGCTGCAAAACAGGGGATGAACGTGCTGCTTCTTGAGAAGACCACCGCATGCGGAGGAATCGGGACAAACGGAGCGATCGCACCTTATTATGACCGCAGTTTCATTGATCTTTCTGCTGATATTGATAAAGATGTTTTTGACCGGCAGGACGGATCAGGTTTTCTTCTGCCGTTGAAAAGAAATTGTGTTTCCACAGAGCTGCTCAAAAGGGCGTATGAACAGGAACTTCTGAAAAATGGGGTTGAGATCATCTACCGGGCAGTTGTCTCCGGAGTTCTTTCTGATGGGAACCATGTCATCGGTTTGAGATGGCATGATCCGCAGGGAAATCATGAAGCGGGGGCTGGAGTTGTGATTGACGCAACCGCGGACGGAACCGTTCTGGCACTTGCCGGGGCTGAGTTCCTTGAAGATGGGATCCGTCAGCCTTATGCCAGAATTTATTCTTATCTTGCCGGTGATTCTTTATGGAACTTTGGCGGTGATGCCGGATATGTCAATCAGGATGATCCGGAAAATTTGAGTCTGGAACTGCTCAAAAGTGCTGCTGCACAAGTTCCGGAGCAGTTTTCGGAAGTGGAAAAACGTTTTCTGACAGCTCCGGTGCCTGGACTTCGGGAAGGACGGCATCTCCGGGGACGTGAAACGGTGCGTTTCTCTGATATCGTTCACAATAAGCAGACCGGGAATCCGGTTGCCCGGGAGTATGCGAACTTTGATACTCATACCATTGATCTGGTCTTTGAAGATGAGGAATTTTATTTATTCTGCGTTGCAGCACTCCAATGGGAGACGCACTTCAATATAACGATCCCGTTCGGGGCATTGTTACCTGTTGGAATGGAAGGAATTATCGCTGCCGGACGAATGATTTCAGCCGATCATGAAGCATCACAGGGAGTCCGGATGAAAGGATGTATGAAACATCTCGGAGCTATTGCCGGAGCGGCGGCAGCGATCTCTGTGAAAAAAAAGATTTCTCTTTCAAAGGTTTCTTCACAGGAGATCACAGCCCTTTATCCCCTGCCGGAACGGGCGGAGTTACTCAAACAAAATACGGATCTCTGGCTTTCGGATCCTGTTGAAATAAAGGAAAAATTAAAGAAAAGCAATCCCGGAACAGCCATCTGGTCGGCGTATTTGAATGGCGTAACGGAACCGCTTTATGAACTGCTTGACGAATCGGGATTTGCCCGTGTCCATGGGGCTTTTGCACTGGCTTTGCAACATGATAAAAAAGCTCTGAAAGTTTTGCGGGAGCTGGTGGAAAGGGAGGATCAAACCCGTTCTGAGACATTACGGAACGAACCTGTCCGGGAACCTCATGGAGCGATTGCTGCCTATCTGCTGGGCAGATTGAATGATAAAGAGAGTTTTCCGTTGCTTTGCAGCCTTTTTGAAAACAGCAGAGATTTCTTTTTTGTATCAGCCGCATGGCATTCTCTGCTTCGTTTGACAGAAAACAATTCAGAGCTCCGTCGATCCGGCTATGAAGTTCTGAAAAGTTTTGCTGAAGGGCAGAGAAAAATCCCCCCCTTCCGCTGTTACTGCGGAGAAATCTGTGATGCAACGGAAAAAATGAAAAGCATTACTTTGAAACATTTGAAAAATATTACTCTCTAACCACTTGAGGGACGGAACGATATGAAACAAAGACAGCCTGCTTTTGAAATCAACGATAACTTGATCATTGTCGAAAACCGCTATGGGAAATTGACCCTTGCACTGCCGCCGCAGCCCAGTTATTTTTTCTGCAAAACGACAAAGCGGCTTTTCGGCATGATCGCCGGAGGGGATTGTACTGCTTCAGAAAAGAAAGAAGATGTTTCTGAAACGGAAAATTGGCAGATCGAAACATTGGATAACGGGGATCTTCTGCTGAAACGGAGTGAATCTTCTGCCGTCTGGAAGAAAAAAACATTTTGTCTCAGAGTAACTTCCAACGCATTTTGCTGGTACCATGAGCTGGAAGGCGAAGGCAAGCTGGAAGATGTCCGGTTTTTCCGCAGCTGTTATCAGGGCAGAGAATATGGATTTGCCGGAAATTTTGATGAAGTCTATACAGCAGCCCCAAACTTCCGGGAACAGCAGTGGTTCCATCCGTGTTCGCGGGTTGTGATTTCCAATGGAAACGACAGCAGCCCCAATACCGGGCTTCATGCGCTGGCATCTGTTCCCCACGTTATGGGATTGCATGACCGCCGCGATAAGACATTGATGGGAGTTGCCGCATTTGCAGAACCGGGAGAGTATCTCTGGGATGAAATGATCTGGAATCCGGAAGTATTGATTTCCCCCTCTGATTATCATGGAGATCTTGTAAGAGCCGGAGGGTTCGCACTCAGTTACTATGGGAAAAAACAGATCAACGGGAACTGGACCTCTCCGGAACTGGTTTTCACGTTCCCGGACAAAGTGGAAAATACTTTGGGAACAGCTCTGGAATATGCTTACGCCGAAAAACTTCTGCCCCGTCCGAAAAAACACAAAATCACAGCATGGTGGCAGGAACCCATTTATTGCATGTGGGATGATCAGACGGCTTTAGCGTTCAAATCGGAAATTGATTATCACCGTGTTCCGGATGGTAATCCGGGGGAATTTGCAAGCGAATACTGGGCTGACCGCTGGCTTGATAAACTGGCGGAAAACAACATAAAACCCGGAATCATCATCCTTGATGACAAGTGGCAGAAAACAAAAGTTGCTGCCGATCCGGATACGGAAAAATGGAAAGATCTGCGCGGATGGATCGACCGCTGTCATGAAAAAGGGATCCGGGTGTTTCTCTGGGGGCTTGCGTGGCACAATGAGGATATTCCCCTTGACGAAGCGATCACCCGTGACGGTGAAATCGTTGCCGGAGATGTCACAAATCCTGCATATGAAAAGCGGCTCAGAGAAAAAGTCTACCGCTATTTTTCATCCGATCCGGGCTGTTTGAACGCCGATGGAGTGAAGATTGACGGTCTGATGGCTTTGCCGGTGGGGCGCGGGTTGAAGAATTATGGTAATATCTGGGGACTGGAATTACAGAAACGTTTTCTGCAAACCGTTTATTCCGAAGCAAAAAAAGTGAAACCGGAAGTTTGCATCTCAACATTCACGGCAAATCCTTATCTGGATGAATTTTCAGATATGGTGCGTCTGGCAGATATGTTCACATACCGTCTGACAACCGAAGATTCCATGCGATGGCGTTATTCCGTATTCAAAACGACCAATCCTTACGTTTTGATCGACACTGACAGTCAGCTGAACTATAATCTGGATCCGGATTATCTGCATGCGCTGGATGTCGGTGCAGAAATGGGGATCCCGACAATTTACAATGCGGAATTTTTACGCCGGAACCGCTACTTTTTTGCGGCAGACTACCGTACTCTTACCAGAGAAGAGTACAGAAAGACAGCTGAAATTTTTGCAAAGCACCGGAAGAAGATCAAAATCTCCTGAACCGGAAAACCGGGATCATCAGAAATCATTCCAATCAGTTTCCGGAAAAACATCTGATAAAAAAAGGTTTTTGACTTGACAATCAGGTATTCTTATGGTAATTTGTGTGCAGCAGGAAAAAAAATGATGTTCGCAAACATCAGCAATTTTGCCCCAAAAAGAGACTTGAGCTACTGAGAAATAAAGTTTCAAATATAACAGAAATGAGGAGAACAAAGAATGAACACATTAGCAGTTAACGGTGGAACACCGGTTTTTTCCGAACCGAAAACATTTGCCCCCTGGCCGCCGGTTTATCCGGAAACCGGAGATAAGCTGCGGGAAATATATATGAGTGCGAACTGGAGTTTTTACGGTCCGGTCGAAAGCGATTTTGAAAAGAAATTTGCAGATTATCACAATGCTGAATACGGCATTTTTATGGTCAACGGAACCACTACGCTGGAATGTGCCCTCGCCGCTCTTGGAGTCGGGCCCGGCGACGAGGTGATCGTTCCCAGCTGGACTTGGATGGCAACCGGAATGGCACCGATCTATCTTGGAGCAACACCGGTTTTCGTTGATGGAGAAAAAGACACTTTCTGTATTGATCCTGAGGCATTTGAAGCAGCCATCACACCGCGGACCAAAGCGGTCATTCCGGTACATCTCTTCGGCTCCATGGCTGATATGGACAGAATCTGCGCCATTGCAGAAAAACACGGGATCGCCGTCATTGAAGATTGTGCCCATGCTCACGGCGGAAAATGGAACGGAAAGGGAGTCGGCAGCTTCGGAAAAGTCGGAAGTTTCAGCTTCCAGCAGTCCAAGATCATGACATCCGGCGAAGGCGGTCTCTGTACTGCAAATGATCCGAAGATTTTTGAGACGATCTGCCGTTTGAAACATATCGGTTATGCACCCGGAGGACGGCGCGGTGTCGCTGCCGGAGGAAAACCGGAAATGGGATTGCTCTGCCATAACTACCGCGCGACAGAGTTTCAGGCGCAAATCCTTCTGGATCAGCTTGATCATCTGGAAGCAGACTCGATTTACCGTTCAGAAAATGCGGAGTATCTGCGCAAAAAACTGGAAGCTATCCCCGGCTTGAAAACGCAGGCTCCCGGACGGTGCGCCACCATGCAAAGCTATTATGTGTTCGGCATCACCGTTGATCCGGAAGTTCTGAAGCCCGGTCTGACCAAAGCGGACGTCATTGCAGCGATCAACGCAGAAGGTGCAAATGAAGTTTTCGGCGGCTGGGGAGCTGTGACCTATGAACAGAATCTCTGGAACGTTGCACCGGAAAAATACCGGGTCGAAAGCCATGAAGTTGTCCGTGATATCATTCAAAACCGGATCATTCTGCTTGGGATCCAGTGGCTGATGAGCGACCGGGCGGCATTGGATAAACTGGTTGATGCCTTTGCAAAAGTCATGAAGGCATATTCCAGATAATTACGCTTGCAATCTGCGGAAGATAGGTGTAAAGCAGATCACCTGATGCGATCAAAGTTACATATATGGGATGATTTTCAGAATGGATTTCGTTTTCAAGAAAAGTAAAAATCTGACAAAGAAATGGGACGAGACCTACTGGTTTTCGTCCTCGTTTCAGGGGCGGAAAAAACAGATCGTGCTTGCCTTTTACGGGGAAAGCACAGTTTTTGAACCCTGCGAAATCCCCTGCCCAGGGTGTATGGATCTTTACTGTTTTGAATATATCGTTCAGGGGAAAGGAATCCTGATAGACGCAGATAATTCCCAGTATCAATTATCTCCGGGGGCGATGTATATCATTTCCCCGGAACGTCATTGCCGGATCCTGGTAAATTCCGGACAGGGCTTGCAGAAAATCATGCTCGGAGTTGCCAATGGTACGCTGCTGCAGATGATGCTTTATCATTCCCAGCTGGGCAGCGGAGAACTGCTTCAGCTGGATGATAACAGTGAAGCAGTAGAGATTTTCCGGCAGATCGGCGGGATGGTAAAGACGGGGAGCGTTCCGGAGCAGTGGCTCGCCACGGAATGTTACCGGTTCCTGCTGCAGTTATCCATGGCTGAAAATACCGCGCCCTGCCATTCGCTGCATTCCGTCAGTGAATATATGCAGAACAACCTGCAGCACACTTTGACACTGGAGCAGCTTGCTGCTGTCGCGGGGATGTCCAAAATCTCATTTATCCGGAAATTCCGGAAAGTATTCGGCTGCACTCCGATCCAGCATTTGATCGCATTGCGGCTGGATTATGCAAGAACTTTGCTCAAGCTGCCCAATATGTCCGTCAACGAAGTCGCTTCTCTGTGCGGATACCGGAACGTTAAATTCTTTTCACGGGAATACCACCGTCATTTCAAATTTCCCCCGTCACAAAACAGACAGGGTTGAAATCCTTCCCGAAATCAACCATGACATCTGTAAAAGTGATGAGGCAATTTCAAAAGTCCGGCAAAATTTGTCTGAAAAAGGATTGTTGATGAGCTGGAAATGGCAGTTTGAGTGTGGCTACCATCCTCCTTCGCTGAAGCTATGGAGGATAAACCGGGAACGCTCCATTTTACAGATCGAAACAAGGATTTTCTGACATTTTAGAAGACTTTTGACATTGCCTCTGATATAAATCACATATTCTTAAGCAATTGACGGAACTCTTCTGCCGCCATTTCAAGAGTACCCGGATAACTTGCTCCGCCGCCAAGACAGAAATATCCGGAGAAGTTGCGGCAGCGCATGATAGAAATCAACTCCTTGATCTCCGCATTCCCGCGCGCCAGCCCGGTTCCGGTTCCATCCCAGGTGCTATCTGCAATATCAAGCTGTCCGGTCGTCTTGATGAAACGTCCGGTGGAATAGGAATAAAGAAATGGATGTTCTCCGGCTTTGGCAAAATTTGCAGCGTTGAAACAAAAAACGGATTCCGTATCTTTTTTGAGCACTCCGGCAAATTCCTGCGCGGCAGATTTTGCACTCTGAGCAACGTTATAAAGCACAACTGTCAAGCCGGATTTTTTCAGGATCTCAGCTGTTTTTGCAGAACCTGCCAGGGGCATGATCACCCGGAAAATCCCTGCTGCAAGGAGTTTTTCTGCCAATTTTTCCGGTTCGTCAGGAATGATCGGCAAACGGATCCCGGAAACTTCGATATTTTCTCCTTTAAGTTCCTGTACAGCAGACAGAAGTTTTGCCGCGGGGAGATTCGCAGCGATCTTTCCCTGAACATAATCCAACTCAATACGGCTGATCCCCTGTTTCTTCAGGTTCTCCACCATTTCCGGAATATAACGCCCAGCCAGACGGGAAGAGACGGTCAACCGGAAAGATTCTTTCGTCATTTCATGGGCATAAATTGCGGCATGCTGTTTGACGCAGTCGGCACATTCCGGATTGTTGCAGAGAACCAGATCGGGGCATTCTCCACCGGCAGTGAGGAGGATATCGAACATGGCAGTACAGTCGATCACTCGCACCTGCGCATTGCCGATCCGACCAACATTCATGGCTCCGGATTGCAGCAGAAGAGAATCGAGCCCGATAAAGTCGCGGTGCGGTCCGGGAAAATATTTATATTCTTTCCTGACCTCTTCTCCGGAGGGTGTTTTGACAGTACAGGAAATCGGCTGCAGGTAAGGGAGTTCCAGAAGTGCTTCGATACTGTGAAGCGTTGTATTCCGATCCTGATCGACACCAAGCAGGCAGATCATACCTTGTTTTTCCGCCAATCTGGTAAATGGTGTATGGATCCCGTGAGCAGTTTCCGCTTTCCAATGATCTTTGCAAAGTTCTTCTGCCGCCGGTCCGTATGCGGCAACAGCCCCGACCGGACAGGTACTGACAATCGCGCCGGGGAGATTTTTGACTTCTTCAACAAGAACGCCGAGCTTTCCGAAAGCCGGAACCAGCAAGGTTCCTTTTCTGCCGATCACATCAAGAAACGCCTTGATAACTTCTGAAGGACCGCCTTCCACTTCGCCCAGACTCAAATAGGAGCTGTGAAGCATTACGATGCTGCCTTTTTTTAATCCGAGACTCTTCAATCCTTCCGCAATTTCTTTCCGGTCCATTTTTTTCTCCTGTTATGACTGCTTATTCATTATTCACTTCTGCCAAAACTCTGCACGGAATCTGGGTCAGTGTCGGAATTTTCGGAAATAAAACGGTCAGCTCCACCTGTTTTGCCTGAATACGGCTCATGCCGCGCGGCTCGCAGACTGTGCTGACTCCTGCACCGAAAAGTTTCAGAAAAACACCTTCCAGGGATTGGCTTTCAAAGACATCAGAAACCAGCAGACGGACACCGCATGAGATGATCCAATCCACGGCACTGGAATCCAGCCAGACGCTCCTCCGTTCAATTTCATAAGGTTCCAATTCTCCGAGAGCATTGATCATGAGAGCCGGTGTGGTCACCTTTGAACCGAATGCCTGTTCCAAATCCACCCCGGTAATTTTTCCGCTGCCGCTTGCCCGGTCAAGCCGGATCACCGAACAGGGAACCCGATAGAGATCTTCGACCGGAACATTGTCCGCACGAACGCCGTCATCGGTTTCCCTGATATGTCCCGGAAGATCAATATAGCTTCCGTACATGGAATTGACCTCAAGATCATAAACCATTCCTGTATAAGCAGTATTGGCAGACTTCAAAGGAACCTCTTTGGGACGGATCCGTTCAACGGCATCCTGCGGAAAAGTACATGTAAGATCTATGAGACGGCTTTTTTTCTCCGGACTGTTGCAGGGATTTTCCATTTTATTCCTCTGTTTTATCATGGATGCTGGATTATCTGAAATAATGCGTTACTATAGCATCGGTTCCAAAGATTTCAATAAGATCCAAATCCCTCTCTTTCAAAAAGATTTAAGGTTTCCCGTATGTTTTATGCTTTTTCTGTCCCATTTTTGATACTATAATGCACCTTTTTTCATACGGATATTTTCCGGTGGGATCGGACGGTTTACGCGCTGGCTGGCATTATGAAACGGCAAAAAATGGGACTGTTACACCCTCCCCGTTTCTTAAAACCCGGTGATCTGATAAAGTCCGGCAGTATGATGGAGATGCTGATTTTCCGGGAGAATCGTTTTCACACCGTAACGCATCAGCTCAGCACCGCTCTGGATCAGCTCTTCATCTGCTGCAAAAAGCTTTTTCACGCGGTAATTTTTCGCGGGATCAAGATCCTGCAGACGGAAGTTCCGGACAGAACGGCGGGAAGCTCCATCGCTGAACACAAAAAGCAGTGAATCAGTCGTCTGATCCCCCTGCATCTGGAATGCAAGATACTTTTCATAGTCTGTAACAGAAGAATCCGGAGCAGTCAGCAGGAACACATGGGAATCGGAGAAGAATTTCCGGTTTTCTTTGTAGAAACTGACAAAGGAGGCAGCCCGGGTCTTGATTTCCGGATCCAACTCAGCGAGTTCTCCGGAAAATCCGGGGATCCCAAGCAGTCCGGAGATCATGACATAATCCAGATCGAACAGAGCCGCTTCATCCCAGGTTGCGGCGGCACTTGCAAGAACCTGTGTTACATCGGAAACTTTTGTTCTGCGTTCCGGAGCCGGACGCATGACGATCCAGTTCAAGGTCCGTCCGGGTAAAGTCCGCATAAAAGTTCCCTGACGGATCCGCAGCGTTTCAAAAGGATGAGCGTTGTCGCTGATAAACGCATGGTCATAGATCAAAGCGGTTGAAAGGTCATTGCGGAGACTTCCGGAGCCGCAGTTTTCGATCACGAGGTCAGGGAACTCTTTCCGGAGAAGCTGCATCTGCTCGTTCAGAATCGTGCAATAATTGTGAAGCTCCGTACCTGTTCCATCATAACCGACACTTGCATTGAAGTCGATCTTAATATATTCCGCACCGAATTTTTTTACATTTTCAGCGATCACGTTGCGGAAATATTCTGCAGCGGCAGGCTGAGTCAAATCAATTCTTGTGGTATGTTCCGGAAACCATTCAGGATGTTCGTTTCTGATGGGGATCCCGAAAGCAAACCGTTCAGGTTCCATCCAGAAACCGAACTTCAAACCGGCAGCGCGGACTTCATCGGCAAAGGCTTTCATGTTTCCATAGAAAGGGGCATCCGTCTTTTCCCGCCAGTCACCAACAAGTGACCAGCCGGAATCTCCGCCGAACCAGCCGGCATCGACGATAAAGACTTCGCAGCCGATCTCTTTTGCCCCCTGAAGTTGCCGGGAGAGCTGCTCACGGGTAAAATCTGTAAAGCGGTAAAGCCAGCCGTTATAAACCACGGGGGGCTGATGAAGGTTTGCTTCCGGCATCCGTTCCCGGATCATGTATTTCTGAAGGGGCGCACTGATCTTCAGGAGGTCTCCCATAGGGACATCCTGGATCAGGATTTCGGGAAGTTCAAGTACCTCTCCGGGCTGAAGCATCAGAAAAAGATCCGTATCTGCCAATCCGGCTTCAAGAACAGCTGTCGGGGCTTCATTGCTGATGATATCGGAATGAACGTGGATGGTCCAGTTTCCGCGGGGGAAAACGTGGAAAGCTGCGGCAGTCATATTTTCTTCATCGCGGATCACACAGAACGGGGTATTGCCAACAGTTGATCTTGCGGCTCTTCCGTGAAGATGAACATCCGCCCCGCGCAGGGGCTGACACTGCAGGAGATTTTCAGCGTTCCAACGGGACATCTGGGAATAGATGTTATGTTCGCCCGGAGAGAAAACCCAGCGGGGCAATGCACGGCGCACTGTAACGGCTTTGTCACTGGTATTTTTCAGCTGATAATGACAGTCGATCAGACCGTATTCCGGTTCAAATTTCCACAGAGATTCCATACAGACCGTTTTTCCGGCATCAGAAGCGGCAAACCGGAACTCCTTTTCAGAAGAGGAAAGAATTTCATATTTCCATTTGGGACCTTCCAGCCGTTTTTCATCCACACAGACCACAGCAAGCCCGGAACAGGAATAGTCATCCTCCTGCATATTGTGTCCGCAGGTCATCCCGCAAAGATCAGTCAATGTCAGGGTTGCAGATTCCGTATCATAAGAGAATTTTGTACAATTCGGGAAAGTAAAATTTTTTTTCATAATCCAAACTCCTTCGTTTTCTGTAAGATACACCCTGAAAGATAAATTTCAAATGCTTAAAAAAATAAAAATTCTTATAATATGAGATTGAAAATGATGATTTTGCAAGTATATTTTTTTTCTGAATCAAGGAAGGGAACAGAATGAAAAACGGTGAAAAAAGTTTTGCGAAATTGTTTGAGCTTCTGGAGCTGATCGCCCGGAGTCATAATGGAATCAGCGGAAAGGAGCTTTCGTCCCTCTCCGGGATCCCGCAAAGTACAACGTTCCGGATGCTGAAATTTATGGCGGATCATGATTATCTGCGGGCTGAGCACGGAAAATATACCTTGAGCACCGGATTCATCCGGCTTGGAAACGTGGCATTTCAGCAGAATCCTCTTGTAAAATTTGCCCGTCCGGTTCTGGAAGAACTCGCCCGTGTGACTCAGGAAACGGTTCATTTTGCAAAATTGCAGAATGACCGGATCATTTATATTGACAAAGTGGAGGGCAGCCGTCCGATCCGGATGGGATCGCTGATCGGGAAAACCAACCCGCTTTACTGCACAGGTGTTGGAAAAGCGATTTTTGCATTTCTTGAACAGGAAAAACAGGAACAACTTCTTTCCGGAATGAGTTACCAGCAATTCACGGAAACAACGATCGTAACAGATTCCGCAATGCGGAAAGAACTGGCGCAAATCAGAAAACGCGGATATGCCATTGATAACTGTGAACATGAAACCGGAGTTTATTGTGTGGCAGCTCCGATCCTTGACGGCAACAGAAACAGCATCGCCGGAATCAGTATTTCCGGTGCAGAATTTTACATGAAAGACAATGCCGCAACATTGGCAAAACTTGTTCAAACCGCCGCAAGACAGATCTCTGAAAAAGTTGTTTGATTTTCGGGGATAAACTTTTTATTCTGACTGCCTCAGAAACAACGCAAAAAAAACTCCGCTGAGCCATAACAGAACAGCGGAGTTTTTGTATGATCGGAAAAGCAATCAGCAGTGGAAGTATTTTTCCACCAGTTCCAGGATCTTAGCCTGATCGTTGCCAATGTCAGCACGGAGGGTGCGGTCATTGAACTTACGCAGGGTTGCGATCAAGCCGTCAATCATCGTGGGAGCAAACACGCCGTCTTTTTCATAGAATGCGCGCTGAGCTTCGAGACAATCAGCAGATGCTGCACAGCTGTCGGGCAGAACATTGAGAGAATCAAGAACAGCCTTGTTTTCATCCTTATGGATATTGACGTTCACATAGGTTTTTGCTGCGACATCAAGAGCGTTGGGGTTTTCGAATCCGTGACGGAATGCGACAGCCAGACCTGCGAGGAGCAGGAAGATATCTGCGGAACCGTCGGGGGAACGCATTTCAACAGTCTGCTTCTGGGAGGTATCATAAGAAGCACCGGATTTTTCGTTCGGGTTAGCCTGAGCACAGAGATCCTTCTTGCTGGTCCATCCGAGGGGAACACGGACAAGCACGGAACGGTTGCGGTCGCCCCAGCAGATGTTGGTGGGAGCTTCCTGATGGGGAACCAGACGGAAGTAGCTTGTGGGGTTGGTGTTGCCGAATGCAGTGATGGAGGGAGCAAGTTCCATGAGACCGGAAATCGCTTTCTTGGCATCATCGGAGAGTGCGCCGTCTTTCTGCATCAGGTTGATACCGTCTTTCATGACGCGGAAGTGGATGTGCATACCGGACCCTGCTTTTCCGACGGTGATCTTGGGAGCGAAAGTCACATCCAAGCCGTTCTGGTAAGCCAGGTTGCGGATGATCCATTTTGCAACGATGAGCTGTTCTGCAGCTTCTTCAGCATTGACGGGGAGGAATTCGATTTCGTTCTGTTCGTAAATCTTTCCGTCGAGAGTGAAGTTTCCGACTTCGGAGTGACCGTACTTGATCTGTCCGCCGGTACGGGAGATGTAGTTCATGCAAAGCTGGCGGAACTCACCGAATTTTGCATAGGGAGCGGATTCGTGATAACCTTTCTGGTCGACTGCAGGATAGCAGGCATCATCGGGAGCGATAACGTAGTATTCGAGTTCGCCCATTGCCTGAAATTCCAGACCGGTGGAACGTGTGAATGCTTCGCATGCCTTGTGCAGAGTATATTCCGGAGAGCTGGAAAGGGGTTCGCCGTCTTTATTGAAGAAAGAGCAGAGGAAGTTGATTGTGGGCAGCTCGCAGAAGGGGTCGATGTAAGCTGTCCGGAAACGGGGAACAACATAAAGGTCGCTGTTGTTTGCTTCGATGAAGGGGAAAAGACTGGAACCGTCAACGCGTTCGCCGCAGGAGAGGATTTCATCAAGATAAGCAGCGTCGTTGATAACGAAGTTCAAAGTTTTCAGTCTGCCATCGCCGGCAGGATATTGGAAATTAACATGACGGATCTCTTCAGAGATGATAAAATCAATGATATCTTTTTTGGTAAAATCTTTCGGAGCTTTTCCGATCCGCGCTGCCAGTTCATGACTGGTGTAATTGAGTTTGTCCATTACAAAACCTCTTTTGTTGATATTGAGTTGATGATGGCTTAATATAACACTATAACGCTTGATTGTCAAATAGATCTGCAATGAAATTCAGGCATTTCCGTTCCCTGTCCGGAATTCTGTCGGGCTCATGCGGAACCTGCTGCGGAACCGTTTGGTAAAATAATTGGAGTCGTGAAAGCCGCAGGAAAAGGCGATCTCTGCAACTTGCTGGTCAGTATTTTTCAACAGGGAACATGCCGCATTCAAACGGAGCGTGGTCAAATATTGCAGAGGAGTCTGGTTCACAGCAGCTTGAAACGCCCGTAAAAGTGTATTCACTGACATGCTGGAACATTTTGCCATACGCTGCAAGTCCCAATCCTCCTGAAAAGAGGCTTCAAGGAGACTGAACAAACCAGCCAGCCTGGAGAGCGGCTGCTTTTCCGTGCTGTTCCCTGTGGAACGGGAAAGGAAGACGGTCAACTCATAGACGGCAGAAAGGATCGCAGCCTCACAGCCGGGTTTCCGGAACTCAAACTCCAGTTCCATTTTTCGGATCAGCCCGAGAACATAAGAGAGAGCATGCGCCGAAAGGGTCAGCGTATTATGAAACTCCCGCCTGTTCCGCAGTTCCGGTTCCAGGCGGAAAATCAGATGATATCCCGGAATCCGGTTCAAATACTCCTGCATATTGGAGAAAATCTTATCAGAAAATATGAAGTTGACCACTTCAAGATTCTGGTAATCCTCAAAAAAATGGGCAGTTTTTCCGGTAATCATGAAAACATCGCCAACCGAAACAGGATAAGAGGTTCCGTTGATATTCTGTACTCCGGATCCGGAGGTGATGATCACAAGCTCGGAAAAATCATGCCAGTGAGGAACTCCCGTGTAATCATGGGGATGCGTCAGGACCGTTCCGCGCACTCTGCGTATGGCAACAGGCACAAAACCTTCCTGAAAATAAAATTCTCCGGGTATCTGTATGATCTTCTTTTTCATAATGGTGATAATTTACTATATATTGGTGATTTTGTCAAGGCATATTCCGGAAAAATATGCTATATTAGTGCAAAACAACAGATTACATGAGGTAATTTCAAAAGTCCGGCAAAATTTGGCTGAAAAAAGATTGTTGATGAGTTGGAAATGGTAGTTTGAGCGTGGCTACCATCCTCCTTCGCTGAAGCTATGGAGGACAAGCCGAAAACGCTCCATTTGCAGATCG
>JAFTJI010000224.1 GCA_017456495.1 Lentisphaeria bacterium
AGGAAAAATCGGCAGAGGATTTGTTGCGATTTCTTATATGACCGGATCTGAACCGACTGAAGATACTGGGGTTGCTCAAGACATTGAACTTGATTCTCTCCTGAAATATGCTGAAAAATGCGACCCTTTTGTCTGGGAAATAACCGCAGAAGAGATGTGGAAACTTTTGCAGAAATCACTACGCAAAAATGATAAAATGACTATTGCAAAAATGATTACATTCCCAATGGATTTCTGTGGTGAACGCATTTACACCCGTGCAGAATTTGTGGAAAAATTTGATGAGATTTTTTATCCTGAATATAAAGAATTTGTCCTGAAAAGCGATGCTTCAGAAATATGGTACAGCTGGCGTGGTGCAGGATTGCCTGATCGTTGTTCCTGGTGCCGCGATGCTTCCAAAAAGTCAGCCGGACCGCTCTCTTTGTATACAGACAGATGGTTAATGATCAAAGCGTTAGGAAAATAAGAACAAGCGGCGGTGTAGGCTTCCCGTCTGATTATGCCGGAATCTGAACTTGACTCCAGTCGGTGATAATTCCAAAAGATGAATTGACTTTGCCCGCCTCAAAACGGTTGGGCAAAGTCATCATCTGTAAAGCCGTATTCTTCCGGAATCTTTTCACATTCGCTGAAGCTTGATTCTCCACTGAGCGGATAGCCGCCTTTATGAAGGTCGCTGCCAAAGGTGAATTTTACCCCTTTTTCTCTCCATTCAGCCATCTTTTCCAATGTTGTTCTGGCAATGATCCCATCGCCCCGTTTGTTGCAGATATCGCAGCGGTTCAGTTCCGCAGACCAACATAATACAGTTCCGCTAAAATACAAATTTTTGTATTGTATTGATTATCAGATGATTCTTTATGCTTCAGTTGGAATGGGAAGAGACTCTTTTTCTGAATGAAGCCGGAGGATAAGAGAAATATTTTTTAAACATTTTCGAGAAATGATAACGGTCAACAAATCCTGTCTCCAAAGCAATTTCATCAATACTTTTTTCTGTTTTTACCAGGAGCATTCTTGTATATTCCATTTTGCGTTTTATGATATACTGTTTCGGCGTGATTCCGGTTCCTGCGACAAAATGACGGTGAAAATTATTTTCTGACATATTCGTCATTTTGCAGAGGCTTTTGATCGTATGATTCATACCCGGATTCCTGTCGATGAAATTCAATGCATCGCAGATTCTTGAATCAATGACTTTCTGTACAGATTCGAATGCTTCTGTAGGAATTTTACTGAGAGTACTCAGGATGATTTGTTCCAGAATGATTGAATTATGCAGTTTGTTTTTCGGGTGATCCAGTTTCATTATTGATTTTGAAATATTTTCAGCCGGAATTTTCAGCATTTTATTTACGACCCGATCAAATGGTGATTCTGCCAGAAAATGAACTGCGAACTGAATAAATGATTGATAGTATTTACCTGAATATTTGGTATAAGGCGGGAATAGATAAATCGTTTCCGGGTCAGGTTCAAAATCTGTGCCGTTCACAGAGAGAATTGCTCCCGGAAAAGGATGCCAGTAAAGTGTCCAATATGGGCGGAACTGTTGTACCAGAGACCACTCCTCTACATTGAAAAATCCCCAGGAAAGAGGAAACACAATGAATTTATCCATATCCTGCTGCCAGTAGTATATGGCTTTTTTTTGCAATTTTCTTTTGGTGTTTTTATACATTTTTTATTAAGTTTTTTACATTTACTTTCTCTAAGTTCAGGTATATAATATAACCGGAAAAATGATATTTTCAAATAAAAAATTCAAAGAAGAAAGGCAGGTTTAAGATGTGTTCCACAAACAAAAAAGTTTTTACCTTGATTGAGTTGCTTGTTGTAATTGCGATTATCGCTATAACAACAAGAAGTTCTATCAGCGTAAAACATGCACACCTTGTACCGGATGACGGTTCCATCGACAATTTCTGAAAGCTTTTCATTTTTTTTCCTTTATATAATGTTATGAGTAAAAGCGTAATACACTGTCTATGATCTTCTCTCTGGAAAGCGAACCTTCCAGATATTGTTCCAGATAGGGGAGCATGGCATTCCCCACCGGAGCCGGATAACTTCTCGGGTTTTCCCTGCAGCTGTTGAAGTATTTCAGGGCTTCTTCCGTCGTTGAAAAATCAAGTGTCTTCAAAGAATCCACCCTGACAGGTGCGCTGCGCAGGGATTTCCAGAGCGTGTTCTGAACCGGTTCGGAGAGCAGATATTCCGTGAAAGAAAATGCTTCCTGATGATGTTCTGAACTTTTGCAAATCGCAACAGAACCGCAGCTGCCCCAGAAGTAACAGCCTTCGCGTACCGAAAACAGCACATCTTCATATTCAGCAAGATCCTGATCTTCCCGATACAGAAATAAATTGGAAAGAGATTGCCGGCAGAACATTTTTCCGGGCGAATTGGCTTTCCATGGTCTGCTGTAGCCGGATGCCGCAAAAGCATTTTTTCTGGAACGGATGAGATCAAACCTGTCAAGGATCAGATTACAATGTTCCAGAATGATCTTTTGGGAAAACTCTGCAGGGATCCCCAGTCCCCGGCAGAGATCATAATAAATATTGAACAGAGGAATTTCTTCCGGAATGTTTTTGATGACTCCGGAGAGCATTTCCTCGAAGGAAAGATCTTTGACATGTCTTCCATTCTGAATATGATAAGGCTTCAAAAATTGCGCAACGGGAAAGGTGAAAAGATAAGGATAGGTGTAATCCCGGAGCAGCTGTGAAGTTTCAGTAAGAACGTTGATCAGAAACTCATCTGACAGCAGATGAGCTTTGACAGCAGGTTTCAGCGGTTGAAAATGTTCTTCGATCCCTTTCTTCCAGCGATAGGAAACGGGCAGAACGGCAATATCGAACTTTTCCTGTTCAATCAGGTCCCAATATTGGCAGTCGTCAGTATAATCGCAAACCGCAGAGACCGGAACCAGTTCATGCGCCGGGAGCAGGGCGTTGAATTTATCAATGAGCTGTGCCCAGAATTGTTTCTGCAAAGGATGCTCTTCAAACAGCAGAATCTTCATCTGAATTTTAGATGGATCAATGGTGTAAGATGATGCACCATTGTTTGGTTTGTATGCACCATCTTTGTGATTGACGAAGGTTTTGTGACCTTTTCTCTGCAACATTTCTGCTTCAAGAAACGGTCTGAGAGCCTGTCGCAAAGTCCGCCTGTTAACGTTCAGAAAAACAGAGAGTTCCCGTTCGGATGGAAAGAGCGTTTCATGCTCACAATCATTGAGCCATGCGGAAAATCCCTTCCGCAGCTGCAGGTACAAGGCTGTCTCTGCACCATTATTCAAATGTTGGGAAAAATATTTTGTTCGTATAGATTCTGAAATCATGATAATCTCTTTGTTTTATATGGTGTACACCATTCTTTTGTATATTATACACCAAATTGCGTGTGTTGTCAAGAGTGGATTCATAAAAAAAAGAGTCTTTTTTTATGGTACTGTCATCTTGTATTTCACTGCTTGAAAATTTTTAATCCTAATATATATTAACCGTCTTTGGACAGTTATATCAAAAAGGAGATACTTGTTCATGTTTTTCAAGGAATTGTTTCAGGATAAGACATTCAACCGGAAACTGTGGGACTTGACGTTGCCGATCACATTGCAGAGCCTGATGCTCGCTCTGGTTGCGGCGGCAGATGCGCTGATGCTCGGGATGGTAAGTCAGGATGCAATGGCGGCAGTTTCTCTGGCAACTCAGATCCAGTTTGTTCAAAATATGCTTCTGGGCGGGATTGTGGCGGGTGTCGGGATCCTCGGTGCGCAATACTGGGGAAAAAAGGATCGTCTGGTTCTCAGCAAGATTTTCGGCATGAGTGTTCAGGAAACGCTACTCGTTTCCGTTGTATTTTTCATTGGCTGTTATTATTATCCTGAGAAACTGATGCTTCTGTTTGCGCATGATGAACGTCTTGTGTCGCTTGGTGCGGAATACCTGAAAGTTGCCAGCTGGTCCTATCTTCTGACAGGGATTTCCCAATCTTATCTTGCGACGATGCGTGTGACTGACCACGCCAGCCGTTCTGCATGGATCAGTTCAGGGGCTGTTGTGCTGAATATCGTGTTGAATATAGTTTTTATTTTTGGATATTTCGGTGCGCCTGCGATGGGGGTGAAAGGGGCTGCTCTGGCGACAGCGTTTGCCCGGCTCATTGAGCTTGGCTGGTGCGTAGTTTCGACCTTTGAGAAGAGCTTCATCCGGCTGCGGTTCAAGTATATTTTCAAGATCGAAAAGAGGCTGCTGCTTGATTTCTGGAAATATTCTCTTCCGGTTCTTGGGGCGTATATGCTTTGGGGGAGCGGATTTACTGCTTATACCGCATTGATGGGGCATATGGGACCGGATGCAGCTGCAGCAAATGCCGTTGCTGCTGTGGTACGGGATTTGATGTGCTGTCTCTCTTCCGGCATTGCCGGAGGAAGTGCAATCGTTGTCGGAAACGCATTGGGGGCAGGGGATTTGAACCTCGGTCGCCTCTATGGCAGGCGCATTACGATTCTTTCTTTCCTGATCGGATTTCTCTGTACGCTTGTGATCCTCTGTTCGATTCCGCTGGTTTCCTGTTTTATCAAGCTGACGGATCAGGCTTATGATTACATGGTTGGCATGTTCCTGATCCTTTCGGTCTATATGATCGGACGAAGTGTCTGCACTGTGGTGATCAACGGGGTGTTTTCCGCGGGCGGCGATACAATGTTTGATGTGTACAGTCTGGCGGTCTGCATGTGGGGGATCGCTTTGCCGATTGCGTTTACCGGAGCTTTTTATTTTCACTGGCATGTTCTTGTGATTTACGGCTGCACCTGTCTGGATGAAGTGGGAAAAGTTCCATGGGTTATCCATCATTACAGAAAATACAAGTGGGTAAAAAATCTTACCCGGGAGAATATCTGATGTTGACAGAATCAATGATTTCCCTTTACCTCGAACGTTTGGGCTGTCCGGATGCCCGGGCAGTTTCCGGAGAAAACCTCTTTCGTCTTCAGGCGGCTCATCTGGAAAAAATTCCTTATACGAATCTCTCTTTTTACCGGAATGGAGTGGTCAATTCTCTTGAGACGGAGGCACTTTTCGAACGGATCATTCTGAAGCGGAAGGGCGGATATTGTTTTGAGTTGAACGGACTTTTCGGCGAATTGCTGCGGTCACTCGGCTATGATGTGACGGAGTATTTTGCCCGATGGCATTTCGGCGGGACGGATGCGATTCCAATGCGGCGACACAGGGTTCTGAAAGTCGTGCTTGGAGACGATGTTTATCTTGCCGATACGGGGATCGGCAGTCCCTGTCCGGCAACGCCGCTGCTGTTTCAGCATGGGATCATTCAGGCGAAAAATTACCGTTCGTACCGGATCGTGAAAGATCCGTTGCTGGGCAATGTCGTTCAGGCGGAAACACCGGAAGGTTTTCTGCCCTACTTTTCTTTTACAGAGGATCCGCATTTTCCGCAGGATTATATCTATGTTCATGCCTACTGCGTTCAGCAGCCGGATTCTGTTTTCCGGAACAAAGTTTTTGTGCATAAGATCACAGCAGATACGGACTGGCTTCTTCTGAATCCGACACCGGAAAGCCCGGATTTTATGTTGCGGATCAAGAATGAGTCGGAAGTTTTGCAGCCCATCCGGTCAAAGGATGAGATGCTTGCGATACTGAATAAAGTGTTTTCTCTTGACTTCAATGCGGAGGATTTACCGGAGATTCCGCGTTGAACGATACCTCCGGAAGCACGATTCCGGAAAGAATCTTTGAAAAAGACTCTTTTTTTCTGAGTGACTGACTTGAAAAACTCTGTAACAGATATTACATTGCTTTGAATCCATGCAAATCAGAGAGGAAGCCATCTGAACTCTTTTTGCTTAAAACATTAACAATAAAATGCCGTTTTCTTCGTTTAATGGTCAAAAGCCGGCAATGAGAAACAACCAACAACAGAAAACAGAGGTTTTATCATGAAGAAAATTTTTCGAGCAGGCGCATTTGCCCTTATGATGTTTGCGGCACTCACTGCCTTTGCACAGGATGGCGATTCGGGGAACAGAAGAAACGGTGGAGACAGACCCGGAAATAGAAGAAATGGCGGGGACCGTCCGGGATTCCGCAGCAGAGAACAGGGCAGACGCGGTTTCGGCTGGGGCGCAAGACAGAATCCCCGCGCAGCAGCTGAAAAGAAGCTGAAAGCTCAATTCCCGAACGAATTTGCAGAAATCGAAAGATTGCGTGCGGAAGCCGAAAAGAAATTGCAGGCTCTTGCCAAAAAAGCCAATATTGAATTGCCCGCGCCTCCGAAATCAATGGAAGAACGCATGGCTGATCTCAAGAAAAAATATCCCAAAGAAATGAAAGAGATCGAAGACCTTCAGCGGACAGATCCCAGAGCAGCATTTACAAAACTCCGCGCTCTGATGATGAAAGAAAATGGCGGCAAAGCTCCGCGTGAAGGCGGTCCTGCAATGCGTGAGAACTCTCAGAAACTCTTGAGAGCAGCTCAGAAAAAATATCCGGCAGAGTGGAAAGAAATTCAGAAAATCCGCAGAAAAAATCCTGCCAAAGCTCGCAAAATGACAAAAGATTTGATTGAAAAATACAAAAGAGAAAGTAAGAAGTAATTGAGCTTCCAACAGGCAAAAAAACTGGCGGTAGTGGCATTTTCCAAAGATTCAGTCAGCGGTGTCATATTCCGCCGGAATAAAGAAATTCTGGAACCGAAGGTCTTTGTCAGAGAGCAGATCTCTGACAAAGATCCGTCTATTGCCTGGAAAAGTGTTCTGAAGCAGATGGGGCGCGGAAAGGATTGTCCGCTGTACCTGACCGGTTCCCTCCGGGATGGAGTTTGTTTTGACGTACAACTGGCAGATCTGGCTCCCCGTTTTCAGAAACAGGCACTGGAACTTGAACTGCCCCGGCATCTTCTTACCGTGTCTGAAAATATGCGGTTCCAATTTTTACCTCAGGGAGAACCGGAAGGCGGCTTTGCAAACCTGCGGGTCTATGCCGCTCCGGAAAAATCTTTCGAACATGTCGCAGCCATGCTGACTCAAGGCAGCAGTTGCGCTGATGGTTTTATTTATCCTGCATTGGCATTGGCAGAAGGTGATCCTCTTTTCTTTGCCGAAGAAATGGATCCGGAGCGTTCTTTTACTGATGGTATGTGGGGTCCGGGCGGTGCTGATGCAACAATGGTGTGCCAATGGCGGGAAAAACTGGAAAAAGAGATCGGGCTGAACCCCAATGCCGGATTTGAACTCAAGGATTGTCTGCTGCATATTATAGTCGCACGGGCACTCTTCAGGAATGGAGATTATGCCGGTTTGGAGATTTTGCCCGATCAGCTCCGTCCTCAGCGGGTCCGGAAACAGGTTCGGACGACAGTTGTTCTCGCAATTCTCTTGATCCTCAGCCTTGTCTGGAGCAAGGGCGGCAGCTGGAAGAATAATTACCTGGAAATGCGTTCCGTTTCAAAGGATATGCAGAAACTTTTGCGTGAAAATGCTGATTTGAAACGGAAATTGAAAGTGAAAGAAAAGGGGCAGAAAGAACTGAACCGGGTTTTGAATCTGAAGGTCGGCGAAAAAGAATTGCCGGGAAAACTTGCGGATCTTTCTTCCGTTCTTCCCGAAAATGCCCTCGTAACATCATTCCGCTGTCATGAAAACGGAATTGATCTGCAGATACAAACTGCTGCAGATCAGAATCAAATCAGTACTGCTCTCCGGAGGCTTCCTTACTGGAAAGTCGGACAGCTTCAGCAGCGTCGGTGGGGAAACAGCACCTCAACAATGATTACGTTGAAATTAGTTCCGGTTGAGGTGAAAAAATGACTTTGAAAGAGCATCTTAAAACACCGAAAGGACGTTTGATCGCTGCGCTTTGTGTGCTCGGGATCAGCTGGATCTTTCTGCTTTTTTATTTTATCGGACCTCTGGATTCTCTGTTTCCGACACGGGCAGCGATAGATGCAAAGAAAGCTGAATTACTGAAACTTCAGAAAGAGAACAGTTCCTTGAAAGCGAAGATGAAACAGCATACAGCACTGGAGCAGAAGTTCAAATCTTTGGTGAACAGTTCCTGGCAGGAAAAAGATGGTGTGGTCGAGATGGATCTCCGTTCTCGGGTTCAGACGGCGGCACAAAAAGCCGGATTGAACCTGAACAGCCTCGGTTCTGTGAAACTTGTCAAGATCAATAATGAACTTTCTTTTGCTGAAATCGATATTCAGGGATCCGCACCGATTGAGATCATTGCTGCGTTCCTCACTCAAATACAGGAGATCAAACCGGCATTGACCTGGAAACGTTTTGATCTCCGTGCCAATATGCGTCCGCGGCGAAATGCTGCTCCGGATGATATTCAGAATCTTTTCTTCACCGGATCCCTCAGGGTGCTTTATGCCGGAAAACAGGAGGGGCGTAAATGAAACGGATCTTCTTTTTTATCAATGTGTTCCTTGCAATAGCCCTCTTCGCATCCGTCGGGTATAATATTGTTGTGAAAAAAGATAAGGATCAACCGGAATACAGTGTGAAGAAGGCTGGAAAGAAGCCGGCACCGGCAAAGCCTCAGACCAATTACGGAATACAGACAAAGAAAGGCGATCAGGAAACGTTGATTGTCAAAAAGAATTTGTTCAATTCTGCCAGAAATCCCGGCGTGCAGACAGGGCGGATGGGCTGGAATACCTCTCAGATGACTTTGGTCGGAGTATGCTTGATCGAAGGAAAAAAAGGAGCAATTATTCTGCAGCGGACCCGGAATTTCAGACAATTTCCGCAGTTTGGCGGCAGAGGCGGAATGCCGAATTGGAATAACAGAAACACTCAGCCTCAGGCAGCGGCTCAGCAATATATCAGACTCGGGGAAAAATTGGCTAACGGCTATGAATTAACAGAAGTTACCCGGACGGGCGCCGTGTTGACTTTGAACGGCTCCAGGCTGGAACTGCCGCTTCAGGAGGCTTCTAAAAATCAGACGCGTACAACAAGCCGTCCGCGCCAGATGTCGACTCAGCAGCAGATGCTTATGATGCAGAGAATGCAGATGATGCAGCAGATGCAGATGATGCGTATGCTGCAGCAGAATAACAGGAACCAGGGGCAGAACAATAATTATAATCCCCGGGGGACTTACAACATGCCGAACGCCGGTAACCGCGGCGGCACTCAGATAAGAAGACGATAAAACAATAAAGATACAAGCAGGGAAAATCATGAAAAAAATCTATCTCATTCCGGCAGCGGCATTTTTGGCAATCTTCTTTTCATCATGCTCTATGTTTGATGATGTTGTAGTTGAAAAAGATCTCAAGGAAGATAAAGCTGAGGATCGCTTTGCGTTTTTACGAGACAAAAATGCCCCCAAACCGAAACCTATGACCGATACGGAAAAAGATGAAGTCGCCTATCCCGGAGAAAAACCCGACGGAAAACAGGGAAATACGCTGGCTGGATTGAATACTCCGAGAGGAACGGGAAAAGAAGAACCTCCGAAGAGTCAGGAGGCACCGCGTTTCTTTGATGATCTAATCGTTACCAATGGCGAAGAAGAGCTCACAGCCTCTCTGGTTTTCAACAGCGCACCGCTGGTGGATGTGATCCCTGCATTTGCTGATATTCTCGGATTCAATTTTGTTGTTGACAGTAATCTGAAAAGTACGGTTACAGTCAATTTGAACTCAAAAATGACCCGGCGGGAACTTTGGAACACCTTTGACCGGATGCTTTTTATTGCCGGAGCCGGTGCGACGGTGGAAGATTCCCTCCTGCGGATCACTCCCCTTGCACAGCTTGCCCGCCAGCCCGGCGGAAACGGGGAAATCTTCTTCTATGCGTTCAAGAACTCTACTGCCAAAGAAGTCGTTGCTCAGATCAAACCGTTCCTGGGAGTGAACAGTGTCTGCGTTGAACTTGCCCGTCCCAATGCGATTCTGATCTGTGATGAACAGAGCAATATGCCGAAAATCAAAGCTCTTCTGACTACGATCGACCAGAACTGCCGCAGAAACTGGCCCCGGCTCGCAGTGAAATGCAACTATGTCCTTCCGTCAAAACTGGTGGAAGAACTTCAGAATGTTCTGCCTACTCTCGGCTTTACTGTTACAAAAACGAATGAAAGGAATGCGCCTCCGGGATCCGTTCAGATGACAGGCGTTGACCGAGTCGGGCTGCTGGTCATTTCTGCTGCAAATCAGGAAGCTCTTGATGAAATCCGGAAATGGATCGCAATTTTTGACAGTTCAGAGTCCATTGATCAGGAGCGGGTTTTTGTTTATAAAGTAACTCATGGAAAAGCAGATCAGCTTGCTCAGGCTCTTTCTGTCGTTTACAACACAACTGGTTCCAGTTTGACAATTGATACCTCAACCGGGAACAGCCGGACTACTCAAATCAATACCGCGAACCGCACCCGTACGACAACAACGGGTGGAACCAACAGAAATAATCAGACAAGTGCATCGGCATCCATTTTCGATAACAATGTCCGTGTTTTTGCAGACGGCAGATTGAACCGTTTGGTGATTCGCACCACGCCGCGGACTTATGCTTCCATCCAGGCACTTCTGAAACGTCTGGATGTTGTTCCTCCGCAAGTCCTTCTGCAGGTTCTTGTTGTGGAAGTCACTTTGACAGAATCCACTCAGTTCGGGATCGAATTTTCCGCTGCAGGCAGCATCAACGGAAACAAGACTCTGCTCGGAACCAACTACTCCGAACTGTCAAATATTTTCTCTACGGATGCAAACGGAAATACGACTATGAACACCGGTTCCAACAGACAGAACGGTTTTACATTTGCGATCGCCAATCCTGATAATCCGCAGGAAAAATTCGGTTATATCCGTGCTCTTGCCGGTAATGGGGACGTTAAGGTGATTTCCAGTCCTCAGCTTCTGGTGACAAGTCATAAAGAAGCCGTGTTCCAGGTCGGTGACCGGGTTCCTTATATCAGCCAGGGAACGACAGATACCTCCAGCAATGGAACAATGCTGCAGAATTATGATTACGAAGATACCGGTGTGATCCTGACTGTTACACCGCAGATCACCAGTACGGGGCTGATTTGCATGAATGTCAAACAGGAACTTTCTTCAGTGGTGAGAACGACTTCATCCGGTCTTGATTCCCCCACATTCAGCAAGCGAGTCATTGAGACTGAAATGACCATTGCAAACGGAAGAACGATGATTCTCGGCGGATTGATCCAGGAGAGAAGAACAGATTCTCTTGATACGATCCCGGTGATCAATCAGATTCCTTTCCTGCGCCGTCTTTTCGGTAATACGAATGCCAATGTCGAACGCACTGAGATCCTTGTTCTGATCACCGGTTATGTTATCACGGAAAAGAGCCCTGTGGAAGAGATGATGGGACGGTACAACGATTCCATCCGTCTGCTCAATCAGTTCAACAGAGATATTGAAGAACGCAGCAAACCGTCGAATAAAAAACGCCGTCTGCTCAAAACCGGGGAGTTCTGGAGATGAGCTGTGATTTCAACAAATCCCGCAGTACATTGGCGGAGTTGCTGAAACGCGCGATCCCGAAATCATCTGCCGCTGCCCGGGCGGCTGATATGGCAGCTTTGAATGCGGGCGAACTGACAGAGTATGAGCTGATCGGGTTTTACAACAAAGCCTATGGAACGGTTCCAGTTGAAGAAGAGGAATTTGAACTCCCGGAGATCTCAAAAGATTCCCCCTGGGAGTTCTACAATGCAAATACCTGCCTGCCGATCGAATACGATGAAGAATCAATGACTCTTCTTGTGGCAGATCCTTATGATCTGGAACATCTTTCTTATCTTGTGGAAAAAAGCTGGAACAAGAAATTGCTGTTCCGGTTCGCCCGCCGTCCGTTCCTGGAACGTCTGCTGAATAAACTGCAAACGTTGGAAGAAGAAAATTCCGACGGCGGTGTGGAAGATGAAAATACCCTGCGTTCTATGGCTGGCGAAGCCCGGATCGTGCGGCTTGTCAATGATATTTTCACCCGTGCCATGGAGCTGGGGGCAAGTGATATCCACATTGAGCCTAACGAAGAATCTGTCAGTGTGCGCTGCCGTGTCGACGGTTTGTTGACGGAGATTATCTCCTGTCCGCTGAAAGAGTTCCCTGCCATTGCATCCCGCATTAAACTGCTCGGGAACCTGAACATTGCAGAGAGCCGTCTTCCGCAGGATGGACGAACCAATATCCGTCTGGGGCGCGATGAGCTGGATATGCGTATTTCCACCATTCCGATCATGAACGGCGAAAGTATCGTGCTGCGTTTGTTGAACTCTGATTCTCTTTCCTTTGATCTTCAGACTCTGGGGATGAACGAAACGATCCTGAAAAAATTCAATCAGCTGATCAACATTCCCCATGGAATGATTCTTGTTGTGGGGCCCACCGGAAGCGGAAAAACAACAACTCTTTACAGTGTGATCAGCCAGTTGAATGACTCTCGGAAAAAGATCATTACCGTGGAAGATCCGGTGGAATATAAAATGCGCGGTTTGTGCCAGATGCAGGTCAATGCCAAAATTGGCGTTACCTTTGCCAACGGTCTGCGCAGTATTGTCCGGCAGGACCCCGATATCATTCTTGTGGGGGAAATCCGCGACCGGGAAACTGCGGATATTGCCATCAATGCCGCATTGACCGGACACCTCGTGCTGTCGACTCTTCATACCAACGATGCCGTGGGGGCTGTGACCCGTCTGGTGGATATGGGAATGGAAAACTTTCTTGTTTCATCGGCACTCAGCGGAGTTCTTTCCCAGCGGCTTGTCCGCAAAATCTGTCCGGTTTGTAAAGGTTCCGGAAATGATGGTTCCGGCAAATGCCGTCGCTGTAACGGTTCCGGTTACAAAGGAAGAACGGGGATCTATGAGCTCCTTCTGCTTTCCGACGAATTACGGATGGCAGTGAACCGGAACGCATCCAGTTCGGAATTGGAGGCTATTGCAAGAAAAGACGGTATGATCACGCTCCGGGAAGACGGAGAGGAAAAAGTCCGTCTCGGCATTACTACTCAGGAAGAATTGAACCGTTCAGCGGCAGAGGGTTGAGAGAATGGGTCTTTACCGGTACATCGCAGCGGCTCCCGGGGAAGCTCCCCATGAGATCCTCATAGAAGCAGATTCCTTGAGAGAGGCACAGGGAAAGCTCCGCAGCCGTCATCTGACCCCGATCCGTTTTTGCGGTGAGGCGGGGATCGCTTCGGAGGGCGGTTCATACTGGTCAAAAAACAAAATCGACACCTGCCAGTTCGCCCGTCAGCTTGCACCGCTTCTGGCAGCAAATATTCAGTTGGAACGGGCTCTTGCGATCATTGCGGACAGTTCAGCGGAACAGGAACAGAAGCAGTTTGTCAATTCATTGAGGCAGGGGCTCCATGAAGGGAAAAAGTTTTCTGATTTGATCCGGAGTCACGGAAAATTATTTCCCGGGTACTACGCCAATCTGGTGGAATCCGGCGAAGAGTCCGGCTGTCTTCCGCAGGCGGTGGAAGAACTTTATAAGTTTATGAGTGAGAATCGGGAACTGAAAAGTTTTATTGTTTCCAGCAGTGTTTATCCGTTGGCGATCCTTGGTGTCACGCTTCTTGTTACGATTCTGCTTTTTACGGTTTTTGTACCGAAATTTGCGAAAATTTTTGCGGATATGGGCAGAGAGATGCCGGCTTCCATGAACTTTCTCATGGGTGCGAGCAGTGTGTTCTTCCATTCTCTCTGGATCATCCCGGTTGTCGGTATCTCTGTTTGGCTGCTGCTTCAGAAATATTGGGGAAAGGAGCTGCTGCGCTACCGGATCAGTCAGCTGAAATTGAAACTGCCTGCACTGGGAAAGATCATGGTAGATCTTGAAATGTGCCGTTATATCCGGACACTTGCGATCCTGCTTGCCAACCATGTGGAGATCATCCGGACAGTCAGGATCGCGGAAAAAATCATTGTCAATCCGGTGATTGCGGAAGGTTTTCTGAATATTGACCGCAAACTGAAGGGCGGGGAAAAACTTTCTGCCGCATTGACCGGGAACCGGTTTGTTCCGACTGAGATGGTTCCCATGCTGCGGGTTGGCGAGGAAACCGGGGAAGTCGGAGTGATGCTGGAACGGATCGCCTCCAATCTGGAGACTGATACCCGTGCAAAGATTAAACGGATGCTCAGTTTGTTTGAGCCTGCCGTTATCGTTTTTTTAGCAGTTATCGTGCTTATCGTGGTGGTTTCGATTTTTGCCGCCATGATGGAAATAAACTCAATCAACTAAGGAGGGAAAACTGATATGAAACAGAAAAGAACATTCAAACGGAACTCATTTACGATGATCGAAATTGTTGTTGTGATCGTGATCCTGGTCGCGCTGGCATCCATTGCAACCCCGCTTTACATGAATCATGTGAAAAAAGCCAATATCGGAACCGCAAAGACCCAGATCAAACTTCTGGAAGATGCTCTTGCCGGTTATAAGCTGGATATGGGAACATATCCAAGCACCGATGACGGTCTGCAGGCATTGATGACCAATCCGGGCGACAGCGAAAAATGGAAAGGTCCCTACATCAAACCGGCAGTCCCGAAAGATCCCTGGGGCAATGATTATGTTTATACCAGTCCCGGTGAACATGGCGATTTTGATCTGCTGAGCTATGGCGCAGACGGTCAGCCCGGCGGAGAAGGAGAAGATGCTGACATCACCAACTATGTTGCGGAATAACTCTTTCACACTCATAGAAATTGTAATCGTACTGGCGATCATCCTTCTCGCCACCGGGATCGCTGTCGCCACATACCGGGGGGATTCCCCTGCCAGAGTTCTGGAAAATACATCTCTTGAGTTTGAAACATTTTGTGCCGGAGTCAGATATCAGGCGATGGAAAACGGGGAGGAGCGGATCGTTTCGCTGGATCCCCGGAATCATCGTCTGGTCATGCTGAAACCAACGGAAAAAGGCACAGAAACGGAAGAAGCTCCGGAGATCCGCACAAAGATGTCCCTGCCGGAAAAGATGACTCTTGATATCGAGGATGATTCCGGCGAAGAGTTTACCGAATTGTTCCGCTTTTTTCCCGATGGCGGCGCATCCGGAACGCGTGAACTGATTTTTCGTTATCACTCCCTTCAGCGGAAATATGTGATATCGCCTCTGACCGGAAAGCTGTATGTTGAGGAGACGGAAGAGTGAAGCGGTTTACTCTGATAGAAGTTGTTGTTGCATTGGGTATTCTGGCTCTCAGTCTCGCCGGTCTCCTGCAGCTTTTGAGTTCATCGCAGGAGAAGATCGCCAGCAGTCTGGATCATTGGAACCACACTCATATCCTTATGCAGGCAGCCGAATATGTCCTGCTCCGGAAAGGGAACGATGATGAAATCGAAATCCCGCAGGAGATCTTCGATTATCCCGATTACTATCCGGTCATTACATTCAATGACGTGGATGATCAGCTCCCGGAGGATTTGAAAGATCAGATGGGACAGGTTCCTCTGACCGGGGTGAAAATCGAAATTGTCCGGCAGCAGGACAAAAAAACAGTTACAGAGGTCATTGTTGACCGGTTTAACTATGAGGAGAATAACCCGTGAAACATTCTCCTTTCACTCTGGTTGAAGTGGTTGTCGCAATGGCGATTCTCGTGGTTGTCGGAACTCTGATCGGAACAGCTTCTGCCATGTTCTACCGTGCCTATGCCCGTTCGACAGAGATTACGGAACAAATGAAAGAATATATTGCCATTGATCAGGTCATGGATCAGTGTGTCCGGAACACCATTCCCTTTCAGTGGCGGGAGAAAGAGACGAATAAGATCCGGTATGTCTTTCAGGGTGATCCTGACATGGTGATCTTCTCCGCACTCCGGCGCAGTCATGCGAATGACAAAGGCAGTTTGATATTTGTCCGTTTGAGGCTTGTCGATGACAAACTCGCGGCAGAGTATTCCTCCTATCCGCTTCTACCGTGGGAACTGGAAGAAAATGATGATCCGGAACGTTATACCCGCGAAATTCTCACAGGAAATGTTCAGTCGGTCAAGTTCCTTTATGCGGAGCGTGATTCCGATGGAAATATAGAGTTTCTGGATGAATGGATCGAAGACGATCATAATGGGATCCCGCTGGCAATTCAAATCGAGATCGAATGGAAAAACGGGCACAAGGAACGCTGGCTCCGGAGAACTGCCGGATCAGCTGCCAATGCCTCTTACGGAAACCGTCAGGATCAAAGCGGGCTTGACAGATCAACGGGCAGGGGAGGGATCCGATGAAGATGAAACAGGAATCCGGCTCCGCATTGATCGCCGCAATCTTCTTTATTCTTGCCGCAACGCTCCTGACAATGGCGGTGCTGGCAATGTCGAAGTTCAATACGTTCACGATCCGTCCGCATACCGATTTGCAGCGCAGCTTCTACACAAATGAAGGCGTCGCAAACCGGATCCAATGGCTGATTGCCGCTGACAGAGGATTGCACCCCGTTGCAAATCCCGGCGAGGAAGATTATTCCGAATATGATTATGACCGCTATCTCGCAGATGGTGTGATCCATACGTTGAACTATTATGGAACTGAAATCGAATTTACCATTTCTGATGCCCGGAGCGGGTTTGACTTCACGCCCCGCGGCTGGAGCTCTACTCTGAACAGGATCAAACGACGGTGGAACACTGATACGGATCTGGCGGAAAAACTGGATCTGCTGCGTGATCTGATTTCGGATTATACAGATTCAAACGACAATATCAACGGTGATGGAAAAGAGGTTTCCGATTATGAATCGGAAAACCGGGCACCGCTTCCGCGTAACTCCGCAATGCAGTTCCGGGAAGAACTCTTTTATATCGACGGCTTTACGGATATGTTCCCGATCGACAATCATGGCAGACTCTCTTCCATCCGGCTGATCCCCCCCGGAAATATGGCGAACCTCTCCGGAAATCCAAGTATCTTTACCGCAGACAGATATCTTTTGATGGTCTATTGCGACTTGGAGGAAGAGGACGCTGATGCCGTCCTGGAAGCAATTAAAATTTACCGGACCGAGCGGACGAAACTTTCTGATCTGCTGGGTGCTGATCTGCTGCCGAAAATCCGCAGACTCTCCTGGCGGGAAAGCGGGTATTATACCGTTGATATCAAACCAAAAAACGGAACAGTCGGAAAACGTCTGACTTTTTCATTCCCCGGCTTCGGGAGAGAAGGTCCCCAGAATGAAACTGTCCGCTACCTGCAATGGATTTTCTATTGAACTTCTGCACTGTGTAAGCATAAATAAAAAGGGCTGTCACAAGATTTTGCGGCAGCCCTTTGACGTTGTTCCGGATGTCAGCAGACAGGTGTCAGAACCTTGAGGGAAGATCCTTTCCTGAGATCCTTGACGTTTTCCATAAACACCTTCATGTGCGGAGCCTGAAGGTGTTTTTTCAGGTGATCTATGCTTTCCCAGCATTCGATGAAGGTTAGGGCGTTGGGATCAAGATCTTTCTGAGCGGGAAGACCGGAATCAAAATTTCCGTTCAGCTGGTACATGATGCACCCTTCTTCTGCCAGAACATTGGGAATGTTTGCTTTGGCGATTTCAATGAATTTTTCCCGGCATCCTTCTTTGAGTTCTGAGGTTGCGACAACGTAGATCATAGTAATGACTCCTTGATTAAAGTTCTATTTCGACAAGATATTCTCCCGGATTTGCAAGGAAAATACCGCTTTTCTGTTGGATGATGCCTGCTTCTTTCAGAGCTTTTTCCTGCCCGGGCAGTTTGACGATCGCTGTCGTTCCGGCAGGCACGCAGAACGCCCAGAGAATAAACTTCCCGTCACGTCTCCAACTGGAAACGATGGGACCATATTGAGAAAGATAAGTGGCTGTGGCATGTTCCAGACTTGTTCCGAATTCCGGAGCGAGCATGAACTGTTTGAACCCGACCTGATCCAAGGTGTCCGACAGTGCATTGATTCCGCAAATCGTTTCGTAGAACCATTCCCCAACAGCACCGTAGGCATAATGGTTGAATGAGTTCATGTTGATATCACCGAAACCGGTGTCTTCTGTCCAGCTGTTCCAGCGTTCCCACATGGTCGTTGCGCCTTGAGTGATGGGATAAAGCCAGCCCGGATAATCCGTTTTCTGCAGAATTTCGTAGGCAAGATCGACCTGTCCGATCTTTGTAAGGACTTTCAGCAGAAGCGGAGTGCCGAGGAATCCGGTTGTAAGATGGTTGTCATGGGCTTTCAAGTTGGCAAGCAGATCATCACAGACATTTTGGTATGCAGCTTTTGGGGCAAGTTCAAAATGAAGTGTCAGCAAAGCCGCGGTCTGGGATTTTTCTTTCAGTTTATTTTTAACAAAAAACTCTTTCTGATAAGCCTCCGTGACCTTTTGGGAAAGCACAGTCAGCTCTTCTGCATCATCCTTTCTTCCGATCAGTTTTGCATGGTGTGCCATGAGTTTTGTCATGCCTGCAAGATAAGCCGTTGAGATAAGCTCTTTGGAGGTCGGATCATCAAGGTTTAGCCAATCACCAAATACAGCATTGTTAACGATGTAATTTCCGCCCGACTTATCCAGCTGAACCTGAAAGTAATCTTTCATCTTGTCAAAATACGTTTTGATCAGTCTGGTATCACCGTATTTTTTCAGCATGATATCCGGACAGATAAATGCCGCATCTGCCCAGCCAGCGGCAAAACGGTTCATCTTGTAGGCAAAGGGAATGTAATGAAGATATCCCTTTCCCGGATATTTACAGCTGTTCAGATCATGGATCCACTTTGTGTAAAATTCCGGCGCATACATATTGTAAGTTGCTTCATTGATAAAGACTTGTGTATCTCCGGTCCAGCCGAGCCGTTCATCCCGCTGGGGACAATCTGTCGGATTATCAAGGAAGTTCCCGCGCTGACCCCAGACAATGTTTCTGAAGAGTTTGTTGATCATCTCGTTGGAACATTCAAAATGTCCGGTATCGGGGAGATCCGTGTGGATGACCACAGCTTCGATCTGATCTTTTTTCAATTCCCCGGGCCAGCCGGAAATTTCCAGATAACGGAAACCGTAATAGGTGAATTTCGGCTCATAAATGACCTGTTTCCGGCTGTTGGCTGCATAATAGACCGTTGTTGCCTGAGCCTGCCGCATGTTCCGGGTATAAAGGGAACCATCTTCATTCAGCATTTCTCCATGCCGGATCGTAATGGCTGTTCCCCGACAGGATCGCTTCAAAAGAAAACGTTCCCTGCCGGTTAGATTCTGTCCGAAGTCAACGATATAAGTCCCTGCCTGTTTCCGTTTTTTGATGGAAACTGGTTCAATGGTCATGATTTCACGAACCGGAGCCCCGCTGTTCCATACGATATCGGGGAGCTTTTTGGAATGGTATTCCGGACACGCATCAAAGAATCTCTTTTCAAACTCTCCGGCAAACTCTTTTGCCGGTGTTTCGTTTGGAGCTGCCTCTTCCAATATCATCCAGCTGTCGCCCCCTTCGTTTGCATCAAAAATTTCCCCCATGTAAATATCACTCATAATGATTGACGAGGGAAAATTCACGGTATGAAAACGGCTGTCCGATACGATTTTTTCAGAAGTGCCATCTTCGTAGGTGATATGCAGTTCCTGCATGAGCATGGGGAACGGGCCATAAGCCGGTTCTCCCAGGTTATGCAAACGGGGAATGGAACCGCAGAACCAGCCTTCACCAAGATAGTCTGCAAGCGTATTGAACCCGGGCTTCAGCATTTTTGTGACATCGTACGCCTGATATTGAACGCGGTTATGGTAATCAGTCCAACCGGGGGAAAAGAGATCTGCTGAGACTTTTTTACCGTTCAGGAATGCTTCATAAACACCAAGAGCTGTCGTATAAAGCCTTGCTTTTGCAATCTTTTTTTCAACAGAAAATCTGCGGAGAAAACGCTGAACGGGCTGCCGGTAACATTGTCCAAAGTTCCCGAGGATCCATTTCGCTGTCCATTTTTCTCCGAGGAATCCGGTTTCAAAAAATGCTTTTTCTGTGGATTTTCCGATTCTTCCGGTTTCATCTTTGACCTGAACATGCCAATGATAACGGGTGAACGGTTTTAAATCAGCCCCTTCATAAACGATCTGATGACAACGTTCATTTTTTACAAATCCTGAATCCCAGACGATTTCTTTTTCTTCTGTTTGAACGATGATCCTGAACTCTTTCTGAAAAGAGGTATCCCCGAGCAATTCATAAGAAAAGCGCGGGGTGGATTCATCCATCCCAATCGGATTGTTTTTATATTCAACTTTCAGATTAACAGCTTTGAGCATAAGGAGTCTCCGGATAAAAAAAAGCACAGTCGTGAAAAACTGTGCTTTTTAAGAATGTTAATTCATGTTACTGCAAATCAGAGAAGTTCGGGGAACTCTTTCTTGTAGTACATAGTGATCATCTTCTTGAGGAAGTTGATATCGAGCTTCCAGTCGAGGAAATCGTCTCCGAGTTTTTCACGGACATTGGAGCTGTCGAAAGTGATTTCGGAAGCAAAGTACGGCATGAGGTCGCTGATCATTCTCTGAACGAGTTTTTCTTCCTTGGTGGGATCCTTGACTTCATCGCAAACTTCGAGACCCTTAGCCTGGAGGACATCGACCACAGCTTCTTCGATCCATCTGGTTGTGACAGGACTTTCACCGGTGATGTGATAGGTCTTGTTTTCCGTGGGGAACGGGAAGAGTTTTACGATAGCATCCTGCACATAGTCAATGGGGACGAAATAGATTTTATCGGTGATGCCAGCCTGGAGGCGCATCTTCTTTTCGAAGGGTCCGTTGGGAGCGATACCAGCCTTGGCGCAATGGTTGCGTTTGAGCATGGCAAAGAATTCAAGGATACGATAGAATGCCAAGGGTTTGCGGATGATACCATCGGAACGGCGTCCAACGATGATGGAGGGACGGTAGATGGTGAAGGGGAAACCGGATTCGCGGACGAGCTTTTCGGAATCAAACTTACTCTTTTCATAGGAGTTGTTGAATCCGGGAGCAGGCATGGAATCTTCCATGACACGACCCTTGCTGAGACCTGCGACATAAGCAGTTGAGACGTAATGGAACGTGGGGATGTTTGCTCTTTTTGCGAGAGCAAGTGCAGCCTGAGTTCCGCCGAAGTTGGTTGCATAGGTTTTTCCCTGAGGATCTTTTCCCAGATTCACATCTGCCGCGCAATGGAAGAAGGTGTCATAAGGACCTTTTGCAAGCATTTCTTCTTCAGGAAGAGCCTGAAGGGTTCCTTCGATGATTTCCACTCTTGACAGAATTTCGTCAGCAGCTTCGGGGATTCCGTCAAATGCGCACTGGATACGGATGGTTTTTTCTGCACGGTCTTTTCCGCTTTCGTTACCGAATCCACGGCAAAGGGAAACGATCTTGTAGTCCGGGTGCTGTTTCAGCAATGAGGTGACAAATGCGGCACCGACGAGCCCGGTAATACCAGTCATCAATATTTTCAATTTCTCTCTCCTGTTGGTTGCTGTTAAATTACAAAAAAACATGAAGGTAATTTAGCATGTTTTTGTCTATTTGCAAATGAAATATGGAAAAATTAAGAAAATAAATAAATTTTGAATACGATTTTTTACCTTATAAATATTCTATATGTCGTTTTTTGCTGAGCATTTGTCTTCTTTTCTCCTTAATGGTCATCAGCAAAAACTGAGCCGTCATGCTGATATATATTAGAGGATAACGTTCCGGATCGCCCGCGATGTTTTTATTGATTTTATTGACGGATAACGGCGTTTTTTGAGAGAAAACGCGCGATTTTGTTTGATTTTGATCGAAAATTATCGAAAATTATCATATTTTTTTTATTTCGGACTGGAAATGATCGCAGAAGAAAGCTATATTACGGATGTTTTAAAGACATCTTGAAAACACAAAATCAACAGGAGGGTTTTGATACCATGCAGGAATTTGATGTTCTGGTGATCGGTGCCGGTCCCGGCGGATATGTTTCCGCAATCAGAGCGGCAAAGAACGGTGCAAAGACAGCACTTGTAGAAAAAAATGAATTTGGCGGAACATGCCTTAACATTGGCTGTATCCCCACAAAGACTCTGCTCGCAGGCTCCGAAGTTCTGCACAAAGTCCGTCATGCCGCAGATTTCGGTGTGAAGGTCGGCGGAGAAATCGGCGTTGACTGGAAAGCAATGCTCGGCCGTAAAGACAAAGTGATCAGCACCCTGCGCGGCGGGATCGGCGGACTTCTCAAGGCTGCCGGAGTTACCGTTTTCCAGGGAAGCGCAACCTTCCTGACCAAGAACAGTGTCCTTGCCGGAAATGAACAGATCAAAGCAAAAAATATCATCATCGCTACCGGTTCTGAATCTCTCGTCCCCGGATTTATTCCCCGCGGTCCCAGAGTGATCACTTCCACTGAACTTCTCTCCATTCCCAAGATCCCGAAGACCCTGCTCGTTCTGGGCGGCGGTGTGATCGGATGTGAATTTGCATGTCTTTTCAACGAACTCGGAACCAAAGTCACCGTTGTTGAAATGCAGGATTCCATCATCCCGGCAGTGGATAAAGAAGTTACAAAGACTCTCGCAGCAGAAATGCAGAAAGCCGGCATTGAAATCCTCAATGGCGTGCCTCTCTCTGATATCAAGGCTGATGCCAAGGGCGTTTCCGGAAAAGTCGGCGACAAGGTCCTTAAGGCTGAATATCTCCTCGTCTCCATCGGAAGAAAGAGCTGCAACCAGTCTCTGAATCTGGGTATTACCGGAGTCAAGACTGACGAACGCGGCTGGATCCCCGTTGACGAACAGTGCCGCACTAATGTAGCAGGCATCTACGCGATCGGTGATACCACCGGTAAGTGGCAGCTTGCTCATGCAGCCAGCGCAATGGGTACTGTCGCTGCTGATGCAGCTTGCGGAAAACGCGCTTCTTTCGATCCCCGCCACATCCCCGGATGTATCTTCACATCCCCTGAAATCGGAAGTGTCGGTATGACCTCTGAACAGTGCGCAGCAGCAGGAATCGAAGTCAAAGTCGGTAAATTCCCGTTTGCAGCTCTCGGAAAAGCTATGGCAATCAACGAAACCGTCGGTTTTGTCAAGATCATCGCTGATGCTGCAACCGATCAGGTTCTCGGTGTCCACGTTGTCGGACCTCATGCAACCGACCTCGTTGCAGAAGCAGCTCCGGTTCTTCAGCTGGAATGCACCGCACGCGAACTCGGAAAGGCTATCCATGCTCACCCGACTCTGGGCGAAGCTATGATGGAAGCTGCTCACGCTGTTCACGGCGAATCCGCTCATATCCCCTCCAAGAAGAGATAAGCGGATCACTCATCAGGAGTTTACGGGGGAAGGGTAAAACCTTCCCTCTTTTTTTATTATCTGAGGTTATTCAAGTGTTACACATTCACAAAGAGATCCTGTCCTTTTCCGATATGCCGGAAATTGCGGCTCATTCAGAAAAGACTGTTATGCTTGTCCGGCATTCCATCCGGGAATCCCTGCAGAACGGTTCTCATGATCCGGGGTTGACGGCAGAGGGCAGAGAATATGCGCGCCGGTGCGGAACTTTTCTGCGCGGAATGAACGGGGTTTGTTTCGGTTCTTCTTTCCGGAAAAGATCTGTTGAAACGGTTCAGGCATTGATTGAGGGCGCAGGATTTGAGCTGTCTGAAATCAAACTTTATCCTGTCATTGGTGATACTGCCCAGTTTCAGCGACCGGAAGATCTTGATATCACGATAGATAACGGGAACATTCCTGCGCTGTTGAAACAGTATTTCACAACCGGTATTGCAGAGCGGATGATTCCCCTGCCTGAATATCACAAAAGTCTGCTGGGATTTCTGACGACAACGGAGTTCGGGAACAGGAACGTGATTCTGGCATCCCATGATATTGTTATTGCCGCGCTTCTTCTTCCGCTGAATGTTTATCCGTTCCGTCAGGATGACTGGTGCGGCTATATTCAGGGGGCTGCATTATATCAATCTTCCAATGGAGATTGGACGATCGGGTACATTGTTCCGGACAAGAATACCCGGGAAAAATATACGCTCTTTGTCTGAAATTGCGGGAGACCTCTTGTGTCTCCCGCTTTTTTCGTTATACTTTTGATGGTGAATGAGAAACAATGTTTTTTACTGTTATATTTCATTGTGCAGCATTTATTTGAGTATATTATCACTATTATTCTAAAAAAAAAACTTGCTTTTTTCAAAATCAAGTGATATATTATCCTCAGTGTTGCGTACCATTGAGTGTTGGTAAAGCAATGCCAAGAGTCCATTTTAATCAAACAAAAACTAAGGAGGTTCGTTAGAATGGGTAAATTTGTTATGTCTGCTGTGGCTGCTGTGTTGGCAGTCGTCTTTCTCGCTGGTTGCGGAAAAACCCCGAAACACTGGTACAACATCAAGGACAATCACTATGTAAACCTGTCCAAGGTCACATATTTTAATGCAATGGGTGCTGTCGTTGTTGAAGACAAAGACAACAAAGGCAAGGAACTTTACATCCTTGGCTCAGACGAAGGTCCCGTTGGAATCACCGAAGAAAACATTGAAAAAGCATTGGAAAAACTTGAAAAGTATGATGTGAAGAAAGCCAAACTCGCAGCAGTTATCATGCTGGATGGACGTTCCTTTGAACTGCCTGTCACTGTTGAGAAAAAAGGCAAAAAAGAAGAAAAATCTGATGAAAAAGCTGATGAAAAAGGCATGAAGAAATATTCCAAAGATGAAATCAAGGAAATTCTTAATGACTGGCTTAAGATCGTCAATGACGTCAAAGCATCTCTTCCCTGATCTCTCTTGAATCTTAATCAGGATTGATTATTTCAGCCGCGCATGAAAATGTGCGGCTTTTTTTTGCTCTGTCCTTGATAAGAGGGTGGAAACAGAGCCTTTTATTTTACTTTCAATCCTTTACCGGCACAACGGAGAAGTTTTCCTGCATGGAAAGAGTGTACTCCGTTTACAAAAACAGAACGGATCCCGGAGGTTTTTGCATGAGGTTCTCTGAACGTTGCATGATCCATAAACTCTTCCGGATGGAACAGAACAAAATCTGCCGCATATCCCGGTTTCAGTATTCCGCGATTTGTGAGATTACAAATCTCTGCCGGGAGAGAAGTCATTCTTCTGATGGCTTCTGCGGTTCCCTGTGTTTCTGATACCATACGGAAAAATTTCGGGAAACTGCCGAATCCGCGTGGATGGCTGACTCCCAGAGCGTAATTTTCCGGGCGCGCTGTTTCGTCACTCCCGCAGCAAACGTAAGGTTCTGCAAGGATAAGATCTAAATTTTCCTGAGAAAGCCCGCCGAATGCCGCCATCGTTCCGGGGGCATCGGCAACCATCAAATCGGTACAGAGATCTTCCGGAGCTGTCTGCAAATTCCGGCAGATCTCAAGAAAATATTCCCCGGCTGATCCTGCCGCCGGTTTGTAGGATGTCGAACAGAGTATGATCCGCTCCCATGCAGGAGGATTCTGTTTCAGTTTTTCCGTAAGGATCTTCTGCTTTTCCGGATACCGGTTCAAATCTTCCATGATCGCCGCATCTGTCATAACATCCCATGGCGGCGGAAGAACTACGCTCAAAGAGGTTTGAGCAAACGTATAAGGATATCTGTCTGCATGAACGGATATCCCATTTTTCCGAACGTTCCGGATCGTTTGGAGAAGTTCTGATATCTTGTGCCAGTTCCGTGGCTGGGCTGTTTTCAGATGGCTGATTTGAAGCCGGTTGTCTGCAGCTTCTGCAATTTTGATTGCTTCAAGAACCGATTCGATCAGCCTGTCACCTTCGCTTCTGAGATGAGTGGCGATCGGTTTCCCTGTTCCTTTCAAGGCGGAGGCTGCCAGCTGCAATTCCTCTGTCGTTGCAAAATTCCCGGGAACATAAAGCAGCCCGGTAGAAAGTCCGACTGCTCCCTGAGCGAGCATTTCAGAAAGCAAATCCCGCATTTCTCTTATTTTTTCGACCGGAAACGGTTTATTTTCATATCCGGTAAAATTTGCGCGCAGGGTATTGTAACCGCAGAAAGAAGCAAAATTGACCGATGGTTTTCTCTGTTCCACGGCAGAAACATAGCCTTCATAATCGCTCCAGGTGATGGGAACCTGATATTTCCGGTAGGTCTTTTCCAGATGTTTTCTGACTTCATCTGTCAGGATCGGGAACGGCGAGAGACCGCAATTTCCGGAAATCTCAGTTGTAATGCCCTGAGAAATTTTTCCGAATGCGGTCGGCTCCGCAGCAAGAGAAAGATCCGAATGTGCGTGGATATCAATGAATCCGGGCGCAAGGATCAGATTTTCTGCATCATAAACCGGCAGATCTTCACCTGGATTTTTCCCGACATCTGAGATGGTTCCATTTTCAAAACGCAAGTCAGCCCGAAACGGTTCACTTCCCGTTCCATCACAAATCAGCGCGTTGCGGATAATTCCGGAATCCATCTGCATAAGAAACCTCTTTATTTATTCCGGAACTTATCAACATGTTTCTTGATTTTTCCGTTGTTCAATCCGGTCGAATCTTTCAGACATTTGTTGCCCTCGCGGAAATGATGTTTCATTTCGCCCCATGCGTAAGATATCCTGTTAATGGTCCATTCCAGATAATTCTGGGCATGTTCTGCCTGTTTTTGAAATTCAGTATTGGCATTTAAGGGAACAGCAGAAAGAGAGATCAGACAGATGATAAAGATTTGCCGCATATCAGACTCCCTTTTTCATGACTTTATGATGAACCAGAAGATATCCGCCGACAAGGACCGCAAGTGCAAGGAGAAGCCAGATATAGTGATCCGAGATCATCTGTTTTCCCTTGTGTACAAGATCAACGTAAGACATATCTCTGGAAAGATGTCCGAGGTAAGCTCCGACAGCGGTCAGAATAAGATTCCAGATCCCGGCACCGAGAACTGTAAAGATAATGAACTGCTTATGTTTCATCTGAGCCAGACCAGCGGGAATGGAGATGACCTGACGGATCCCGGGGATCAGGCGGCAGATGAATGTGGTGATCTCCCCGTGTTTGCGGAACACTTCCTCCGCCCGCTGCAGAGTATCCGGTTTCAGGAAGAAATATTTTCCGTAGCGGTACAGAAGCGTTCTGCCCAACTTTTCTGCAAGAAAATAGTTGACGTATGCGCCCAACAGACATCCGGCTGTTCCGACCAGAACCGCAAGAATACAGTCCAGCCACCAGATCCCCGTTGTCATTTCACCGCGCAGAGCCAGAAAACCCGCGGGGATCATAACGACTTCACTTGGAAACGGAATGAACGAACTTTCAATCGCCATAAATATAAAGATGAACAGGAATCCCCACACAGGTGCATAAGCGGAAGCGTTCTGTAAATGTTGTGCAATTTGATCTGTCATAAGATTTTTTCATCCTTTCTGATTTGCCTTTTTGCTGTTTATGGTGTACATTATGCCAGAAATCTAACATAAGGGAAATATAATGCAAGAACTCGCTTTTTCAATCGGAACTTTAGAAATTCATTGGTATGGGATCCTTTCTGCCTGTGGATTTCTTTCTGCCATGCTTGCTTTGCTGTGGAAACGGCACATCGCAGGCGTTTCCAAAGATAACATTATGGATATCGGAATGATCGCCATGTTTGCCGGGATCGCCGGGGCAAGAATTTTCTATGTGATACAGTTTCATGAACAGTTCGAAGGAAATTTTCTGAAGGTTTTCCGTGTCGATCAGGGCGGTCTTGTCTTCTACGGCGGATTTATCCTGTCGACCATTGTTCTGATCACTTACTGCTGGATCAAAAAGATCAATCTGGCGCGCCTGCTGGATGTTTTCGCGCCTGCTGTTGCTCTGGGGCATGCGTTCGGCAGACTGGGCTGTTTCATGCAGGGGTGCTGTTTTGGAAAGCCTGCCGGTGACAGCTGGATGGGCGTGACATTCCCTGCCGGATCCGTCCCGTCAATGAGATATCCGGCTCCGTCAACCGGGGATATTTTCATGCAGAAAGTGGAATCCTTGCCCCTTTATCCGACTCAGCTGATCGAAGCCGGGGTAAACTTTGCCCTGTTCGGTATGCTCTTCTTTATTGCCGGACGCTTCAAGAAACCGGGAAGAGTCGCAGGAACTTATGTTGTTTGCTATGCTGTCCTCCGTTTCCTCATGGAATTTATGCGCGGGGACCACTCTCATTCTGTCGCCGGCTTGACTCCTTCCCAGTCTGTCGCGCTGTTTATTACTGCGCCCATCGGGATCCTGATGATTGTTTTCGCCGGAAAATGGGGTGGAAACGGTGCGCCTGATCCGATGGAAAATCTGAAAAAAGAAGAACCTGAAGCGGACAAGAAATGATTTCGGTTACGGTGACAGATGAATGGAACGGAAAACGGATCGATGCTGCAGCTGCGGGATTGACCCCTGACTTTTCCCGTGCAATGATCCAACGGATCATCGAAGCCGGCGGAATGCAGTGCAATGGAAAAGTCTGTTCCGAAAAACGCACTCTGGTGAAGACCGGTGATGTCCTTGAGTTTGAATCTTCCGCAAATCAGGAAAATTTTGCAAAACCGGAAGATATCGACCTGGATATTCTGTATGAGGATGATTCTCTGATGGTGATTGCAAAGCCTGCCGGAATGGTAGTTCATCCGGGGGCTGGGAACCATTCCGGAACGGTTGTTAATGCTGTTCTCGGACATGAATCTTCCATGCTGGAGGGCTTTGAAAATACCGATCCGACCCGTCCCGGGATCGTGCATCGGCTGGATAAAGATACCTCCGGCTGTCTGGTGATTGCCAAGACAGAACAGGCGATGTTCAAGCTGTGCCGTGCCTTTGCCGCCCGTGTCGTCTCCAAAACCTATCTTGCCATCGTTGCACCTGCGCCGCGGGTTCAGTGCGCTGAAATCAAAACCTATATCGGACGGCATCCGGTCAACCGCAAAAAAATGGCAGTTGTCCGGGATGAACGGCAGGGAAAATTTGCCCATTCCGTTTTTACAGTGGAGCGATCCGGCAAGATCGGGACAGTTTCCGCCGCATTGGTGAAAGTTCGGATCATGACCGGACGAACTCATCAGATCCGCGTCCACATGTCCCATTACGGCTGTCCGGTGATCGGCGATTCTGTGTATGGAGGGAACTCCCGGATCGCTGCAGAACGGCAGATGCTTCACGCCTGGCGGATCTCATTCCCCCATCCGGATACCGGCGTTGTCATGACCTTTGAAGCACCGCTGCCCGCTGATTTTGAACACTATTTACAGGAGATGAAACCCTTATGATGAATGTTGTCGCTATTGATGGTCCCGCTGCTTCCGGGAAAAGTTCTGTCGCAACTGCTGTAGCTGAGGCCCTGAATGCTGTTCATATCAACACCGGTTCCATGTACCGGGCAATCGGATATAAAACAGTTCTTGCCGGGATCGATCCGGAGAAAGACCCCGAAACCTTTGCGAAGGTTCTGGCTTCTGTGCAGATGCGCTTTGTCCGTCAGGGGCAGGGCGACCCGGAACTGGAAGTCGACGGTGAATTTCCCGGCGAAAAGCTGCGGACAGAAGCCGCTTCTGCTGCTGCCTCCAAAGTCGCAACGATCCCCGCAGTCCGCACCAGACTGGTGGAACTGCAGCGGGAAATGGCGGGAAATGATTTGCTCGTCATGGAGGGAAGAGATATCGGAACTGTCGTTTTCCCCGATGCAAAATATAAATTTTTCCTGACAGCTTCCCCGGAAGAACGGGCAAAGCGGCGTCTTCTTCAGGATGGTTTTGAGCTTGATCCGGTGCTGTTGCAGAAGACAGCTGCTGCAATTGCTGACCGCGACAGAGTGGATTCCACCCGTGCGGTTTCGCCCTTGAAGCAGGCGGATGATGCAACCCTCGTAGACAGCTCCGATCTGAGCAAAGAAGAAACAGTTCAGCGGATCCTTGATTTGATCCGGGAAAAGCAGAATGGCTGATCTTTTCCTGAAAAATGAGGATTATTTCCGGAAGAAACAACTCCCGCTCGTCCTGCTGCGGCGGGATCCTCAACCGGAATTTCCGCTCCACAGTCATGAAAGCTCTGAACTGGTTTTTGTGACTCGCGGTCATGGCAGACACGTTTTGTCCGGCAACGACCGTGAAATCTCTGCCGGAGATGTTTTTCTCATTCATGGAAAAACCCGGCACGCTTATGCCGATCTGCATGATCTTGCTCTCTACAATATCATGTTTGACTTGAAAGAGTTCAATCATCCTTTGTTTGCATTGCAGGGAAAATCTCTCCTGCCATCGCTGTTCCTTTTGAAAGTTCCTGATGGCGGGCTCCATCTTTCCGGAGAGATGTTTCAAACGGTTCTTGATCTGATCCGCCGGATTGAAGAGGAGCAGCATTCCGGTTCGGAGGATTCCTCTGCGATGATCGCAGCATTGTTTATGCAGTTGGTTCTGCATCTCGGAAGATTTGCAAAATCAGCCGGGATCACGCAGAAAAATCCCCAGTTCTCCCGGGTCGATGAACTGGTGGATGAGATCACGGAAAATTCCGCGCGGAAATGGACCCGCGCAGAAATGGCAAAATCAGCCGGGATGTCCTTGAGTACCCTGACACGGCATTTCCGGGAACGGACAGGCGTTGCGCCTCTGGAATATCTCATCAGAGTACGCCTGAAAAAAGCCTCTATCCTGCTGCAGAATCCCGAACTCGGAATTGCCGAAATCGCCGATATGACAGGCTTTTCTGACAGCAATTACTTCTGCCGTCTGTTCCGGAAAAACTTCGGCGTCTCCCCCGGAAAATACCGGCAGGAATAGAGGTAATTTCAAAAGTCCGGCAAAATTTGGCTGAAAAAAAGATTGTTGATGAGTTGGAAATGGTAGTTTGAGCGTGGCTACCCAGCTTGTCCTCCGTAGCTTCAGCGAAGGAGGAAGAGTAACCACCGAAAACGCTCCATTTGCAGATCGCAACAAGAAATTTCAGCCATTTTTGAAGACTTTTGAAATTGCCTCGAATAATCAGCTTTTTCTGCAGATCTGATACATAAACTGCGGCTGATATACTCCATGACAGAGACGGTAACCCGTCATGGAATGTTCCGGGGCACAGTCCTGTTCATTCTTCCCTCTGTAATACAGATATCGTCCAAAGGCAATTCTGAACGAAGCCGGATCGGAAGTAAAGAGTTTGTACGGAACCCGGAACGAAATTTTCCAGCACTCTTCACTGAGTTCAGTTATCTTGAAAGAACTTCCGGAAATATTGGGAAAGAAAGTTCCTCTCCTGCTGAGATCCAGCAACAACAGAGGCGTATAACAGTTTTCACGCAGCGTTACCATGATCTGATCGGAATCCGATTTTCCGTTAAGCGTAAGGTCTATCAATAAATCACTTTGATCATATTCCAGACTCCAGGTGAAACTTCCGGCTTTGTGTTCGCCTCTGCCGTCTCCGATCGGAACAAGCGTGGAACATGCCGGGGCAGGGGAAACAAGTTCCCGTTCCAGCATGGCAGCTCTCGCCTCCAGTTTTTCGGGAAAATACTTGTAGTTTTCCGCTTCGGAGTGAAAGCCTATACGGGAATCTTTCCGGCAGAGTTCAGCGGCCTCCCGGGAAACTTTGATTTGCCGTTCAAGAATCTCTTTCATAACAGGAGTTACGCCGGAATTTTTGCTGCGTTCACTGTAGAATTTAAAAATATCATATCCCGCGATGAAGTGAAGTTCCAGCACCCGGAGCAGATCAATATCCCGGAGCCGTTCCGGTTTGTGTGAAAAAATCTGCTTCAGCGGTTCCAGTTTTGCAACCGCCTTGCTCCAGCCGGAACTCAGACGGTGTGCAAGTTCCGTGACTTCTTCCAGTGTGTGATTTTCCAGAGCCTCTCCGATCGTGTCTCCGCTGACCGGATAATTGGTTTGCCAGGTGGGTGCAAGAGGAAGATTCTGTTCGTTGCAGTACAACGGCCAGACGATCCCATCGTGATATGGTCCATAATACTGCATCGTATTGGAAAGCGGATAATTGCTGTATGCTTCGCTGCACTTGCTGTAAACTTCAGCCACTGCATCAGCATATTTTCCCCATTCCGGACGCAGAAGCCCGGATAAAAAAGTCTGTTCATCTGATGAGAAATCTTCAAAGCTCAATAACCCGGCAGCCTTATTCATGATTCCGGGATAATTTCCGAAATACCAGCACTGCATAACCGTTTCGACACCCAGTTCCCGCATGGCGCGGTACTTACGGTAGAGCAAGCCCGGAACAGGAATATAGGGAACTGTCGCAAGTTCATGAGAACAGCCCACTTGCAGTTTTGCACCCGGCTTGATCCCGGGCGGGCATTGTGCCGCAAAACGACGGAACCGTTCGGAAGGTCCGACATAAGAGAGCCAATAATCGCCTCCCACACGTTTTTTCCCGAGCTGTTCCGCAGTTCCGCCGGATTCAAAGTTCCACATGGGCGTTGCACCCTCCGGCATTTTGCTCAATGTATAAACCCAATCCCGCTGTTCCAGCGCATTGGGGATATAGTTCCAGCTGATAAATTCCGCTTCGGGAGAAGCTGCCCGCATTCCGGCTGTCATGGCTGAAACAGAGTTGAAGATGATCTCATTGTGGGGCAGATGACCGCAGCGGGGACATTTTATTTCCGTTCCTTCTTCTTTCGACCATTCGATTTCCGTATGGATGGAACTCAAACAGGTGGTGCTGCGTTCTCCGAGAGAGATATTTATCATACCGCCCAGATCCGGAACCTCTGAAAAGATGTAGTTCACTGACTCATAAAGATACCGCTGCGCCGTTTTCGAGGATGGACAGAAACAGACTCTGCCGCCGGGCAGTTTCGCGCCCGCAAGCTCCGGATATTTTTTGATAACGGGATCGTTTGCATCCCAACTCACCGGTTCAATGGTGAAAATATATGTTTTGATCCCGTAGCGCAGACATTGTGCCACTGTCCGGCGCAATTTCGCCAACCGTTTCGGGGCATCTTTTCCGTAATCAGGCGCAAACCCTGTCCGGCAGAGATCTTTGAACGTTACAGTCAGCCACAAGCCGTTGATCCCTTCGTGCGCCAACCGGTTGAGATACGCATCCGGATAATAGTCATATTCATCGAGAAGCTCATCCCGATTGTTTGGCGGACGGCGGATCGGTCCGAAAAAACAGCGGGAAATGCGGTGCTTTACCCACGCCTTTTTGCGGATGATCCCGGGCTCCAGAACGGCTTCACCGTTACCCATGATAAGATCTTCCAAATGGCAGATCCCACGCCGGATCCCTTCAAGATTTGAGCCGTAAATGCAGCATTCATCCTTTGAAATTTCAATCTCAAAAGAATCATAAGGTCCGCACTCTTTGATCCGGGCTATGATCGGATAATTCCCGGTGGGGATTTCCATTTCCCGGAAAAAGCCTTCCAGATCATCAAATGCCGTGCAGAGCATACCTTTTGCATCGGTGATTTCTTTCACGATCTTAACGCCGCCAGAAAGAAAAACCGGATTTTTGATGTTGCTTCCGGAAATGGAAAAAGAACGCTTTTCCGGTTTTTTCAGCTCTTCCGCAAAACGCCAGTTTTCCTGCGCCGGAAGCGGCACGGACGAAATGATATCTGTCTGCATTCTGCGCCCCAAAAAGACATTAAATTCCGTCGATCAGATATTGGTCATGGAATCCGGGAATATTGGGACTCAGGAGTTCAGAGATTCCGACAAAATGCCCCCAGAAGTACAACCAGTTGTCGCCGTTCAGGATTTTTTTCAGCGATCTTGTATGACCGTCAACAAAAACAAAATTGCAGGATCCTCCATGACGGAAGTCCGGAGAGTACATTCCTGTATAGGTGATGATGGCTGCGTTGTTTGATTGACCTGAGGTAGCTCCGGACTGCTTGTATGTCTGGCTGTCTCCAAACAGGATCTTCCGTCCCGGATGGGTGACACGGCTGATTTTTTTATGCACAGTTGCATTCAAATTCAATGTATAAAGCGATGCACCGTAAGACATGTTATAGGTCCCATGATCTCCGCCCCAGGCTTTATGATCGTAACTGTCAGGTGCATTTCTTGTTCTGCATTCCGTTAAAATATTGACACTTCCCAGGTAAGGCATAATTCTGTCTGAATAATATGGAGACAGGTTATTGGGCAGATATTCATCAAAGTCTTTGACATACATCATAACAGCCAGGTTCATCTGCTTGAGATTGCCTGCACATGCTGTTTTCCGGGCAGCGATCAGGGATCTGTTCAATGCCGGCAGCAGCAATCCGGCAAGGATCGCAATAATGGCAATCACAACAAGAAGTTCAATCAGGGTGAATTGCCGTACAGAAGATTTTTTGTTCATCAGTTTCATGGTAAGAAAACCTTTCACTTGGCGCGTTCAATTGTTATTGATATGTTTTTCAGTTCCAGCTTTGTATCAGGGAAAGCGTAAAACATCGGACGGAATACAGACGGGTTCTTTCCCGGACGGTTTTTGACAACAAAGACCGTCTCCATCTCTGTAAACTGATCCGGTGTATTCAACATCGTCCGTTTATGTTCCAGGAAGGAATATCCCCTGACCGTATCATAAAAGAAGTACATTCCCGGAGCAAAAAGACCTTTTCCTTTCACGGAATAGCGGACGGTGATCTTATCGCCATCTTTGCACGGGAACTTATTCTTGTGCAGGAGATATCTGTACCGCTTGAGATCCGGCATTTTTGTTCCGAAATCCACGACCCCGTCCTGAGCGGAAAGTGCTGCTGTCTGACCTTTTCCAAGCAATTCCCACCATTGATCCGGGAATTTTGCTCCGGGCAATACGCGGAACGCTCCATTGACTTCAACCGTTTCTCTGTTTGTCTGCATCTGCGGGAGTTTTTCTTCTGCCGCAGGAACCAGCGTTACAGAGACATTTTTCAGTTCCAGTTTTGTGTTGGGGAACGCATAGAACATGGGCATGAATTTTCCGGGGATTTGACCGGGGCGTGTCGTTACGATGAAAATCGTTTCCATCTCTGTGAACTTGTCCGGTGAATTAAATTCTGTACGCTTATGTTCCAGGAAAGACTGTCCCAGCAGATCGTTATAGTAAAAATACATTCCCGGCGCAAAAAGCCCTTTCCCTTTCACAGAGTAGCGGACAATGAGCTTGTCGCCGACTTTGCAGGGATAGCGTTTTTTATGCAGAAGGTATCTGTACCGTTTGAGATCCGGAGCTTTTGTTCCGAAATCCACGATTCCGTTCTGTACGGACAGAGAAGCTGTTTGGTTTTTCGCAAGCAATTCTCTCCACTGATCCGGGAATTTTGTTCCGGGCAATACGCTGAAGGTTCCGTTGATATCAAAGGTCTGCTTCTTTGTTTCCTGGGTGATATAAATGATCCCGGGCTTCAGCATGCCTTCATGGTAATCATTTGTATAAATGGGACTCCATGAGTAAGAGTTCAGGGCACCTTTCTGGAAATCTGTGCGGTAAATGTTTGCGCTGATCGTTTCTCCAGCCCGGATTGCCGGACCGTAGCCCGGAATTTTATTGAGAGGAACGCAGACTTTCACGATCCAGCGGTTTCCTGTCCGGATATTTTCAATCTTGATCACATCGGAGCTTACTTTCTGTTTTCGCGGGGCTCCATGGATCACTGTTCTCAGGTTGATCTCGCTCTTGCCTGACGGTGCAGCAGAAATCTGGAAGTAATCTGAACCTGCACGTTTGGCAAGAAAGATTTCCATATTGTTTTCCCAGAAGGGGGCGCGTTCCGCATTCTTCAAGGCCTTTGTATTATTTTCCTCGTAACAGATATAAAGATATTTGTCATCAGAAACGATACGGATATCCGGTTTCCAATTGACATCTTCACCGTCGAGAGTGCGCCATTCTTTCAGCGGAGCAGCCTGTTCAAAGGAGACTTTGGAAAGATCTCCGTTTGCGGGGGCGATCCGTCTTGTCAAACCCTGAGAGATGGGCTTGTTCCGGTTTTTCTCTCTGCGTTCGAAAGCCGCGCGGCCTTCCACTGCCTGTTTCCAGATGTGATTGAAGAAACGTTCGACTCTGGCGCGTTCTTCGGGAGTGGATGCAGCTCTCCGGGCTTCGTCAATATATCCCTGCAGCATCTTCATCCGTTCCGGTGTGCCGTAATGCCAGTTTCTGCGTTCGGTCTGATACCCGTAAATATAGGATCCACCGATCACTTTGTTTCTGGAGGCTTCGCTCATATTGGCAGGATCCCAGCAGATTTTTTCCAGCTGAGAGTAGAATTTTCTCATTGCCGGTCCGGCTTTGCCGTAATAACTGCGGAAGTAATCTTCGATGATCTCATCTGTATTCACAGAAGCATCATAGGTGATCCGGGAGGCAAGATAACATTCCAGAACATGATGCTGGATATTGATCTCTCCGAACCATCCCTTGATTCCGTCTTGAGCAAACTCTTTCATGTATTCCGCAGTTTTCCACGGATAGAGGAACGGGAAAAATTTGTTGTACCTGTAGATGATCGTCGCTTCTGACCACGGTGAAAGCATGTAGGTCCAAACCATCAACGGACGGTTTTTGATTTCTTTATTGACCCATGTCTTGTAAACTGCATGCTGGCGCGCATAGATCCCGGGGTGATAATAAGCCTGCAGACTCAGACAGATCATGACAGCCACGGAGGGGTGCAGTTTTGTTTTCGGGTATGTTCCGCCGCCGCTGTAACAGAGCGTGGAGATCCCGCTGTTGGGATCTTTCTTTGAAATTGCTTCTGCAAGACGGTTGATGAACTCATAACGGAGTTCCACATAGGGCTTTTTCTTGATATAAGCCTGGCAGTTTGCACACTTGCAGAAATAGTTGTTGTCGTCTTCCTGGAAGGCATAATAATAGGGCTGACCTGCCATCCTGGGACGCCAGCCGTAACTGCCGGGGACCCGTTTCCCTTTGAGAGATTCCAAAGCCTCCCAGATGAAATAGTCCAGCGTTCCTTTCTGAGTAAGGCACAGCTGCGGCGGCAGATCGGGATCATCCGGATATTCCGGTCCGATGACTGCGGCAAGTCTTCCTTTATACCCCTGAGCAAACAATTCATGACGTTTTTCTTTGAAGAGAACTGCTCTGTCTTTGGACTTTGCTTTGCCCCAGTACCGGAAAAAAATCCCCCAGGTACTGTGATTGGAAATGCCGTACATCGTATTCAAACGCCAGCGCAGAAACATCATTTCGTAGTCGCGCTTCATTCCGTTTTCGATCTTGTAATTGGCAATCGCGCGGAACGCATCGAAACTGGGCGCACGGTATCTGCGGAACGGTTTTACTTTGACAGTTGCCCGCTTGGTATAGGTCATTCCAAGATCGCCGGGACCATAATAACGCACATTCAGAGCATCTTCGATGAAGTCATAAACCGCGTAGGTGGTGGAACGGTAATACCAATCCCGTTTCGGGAACGTGTACCATTTTGCATAATCAACTTTCCCGTAATCTTTTTCATCGTTCCCCATGAGGAAAATGTTATTGTCTTTGTAATCGACAAGATAATACTCTTTCTTCAGCTCCTTATCCGGAAAACCTTTCTTGAGACTTTCGCCGGATTGTCCGACGTAGATCAAGACCTTATGTTTTCCGGACGGGGTCGCGCGGATCTCCACATTGCAGGCGGCTATTTTATTCAAAGCATATTGCAGTTCCAGTGCAGCAAACTGGGCGGAACGGACAGGTTTGTCTCCTAAAATAATTTCACAGTCAGGTTTCCCATCCTGTATCAGAACGATTTCTTCAGCTGCCGAAACCACAACGGTCAGCAACAGAACAATAAGCAGAAAAAATTTCTTCATCATAAAGTTGAATTACTCCCGGTGATTTTATGAAGAACGCAGGCATCCTGTAAGAAGATGCCTGCGCGATTCATTTTTATTGCTTGTTTTTTACTTGTCCCAGCTGGTATTTCCGAGGATACCATCATTGTAGAAGGTGGGGGCATAGCCGTTTTCAGTGAAGATCTTAGCTGTGAGAGCCAGACGTTCCATGTGATCCGGAATGTAGTTCGGATAGCTTGGGAAGGTGTACTGTTCATGGCTTGCATAGTTCATGGCTTCCACGCCGTAACGTTCGGCTGTCTTCAGGTAAGCATCCATCTTACCGGGGATCTCTTCGAGCGGAACAAGGTTTCCGCAGATGGTTCCGCGGAAGAAGATCACGTCGAGAGTCGGATCGTAATATGCGAAATGACGGGTCAGGTAATCAGTTTCTTCCGGATAGTCATAGTGCATCTTCAAGCCTTCGGTGGAAGCGGCTTTGTCCACTCCGGAGAGGGAGCGCGCCTGAATCTGCTGCATGTTACCGCCGGACTGACGGTCTTTGAGGCTGGGACCACCCATGACTCTTGCGCGGAAGTTGCTGGAGTAGCAGCGGGTTCCGCGTTTGATGATCTCCTGCGCAGCGGTGGGGTGAATGTTTGCCCAGTGGATCACGATCGGCGGAATGAATGCGTTTTCTCCTGCAAAACGGTAGATTTCATTCTGGATCAGATCATAGTCATTCCCGATATCTTCTGCAGATGCTTCCAGATAGGGTCTGTCGGGAAATTCACTGTAAGAGTGGAAGGAGAATTTCAGCCAGTCAGAGTTGTCTTCGAACTCGGATTTCCAGATGTCCGGCATATCTTTGAGCAGGAATCCATCTTTGTCATGATCGTTCCGGTAGAACGCATTAAGGGTGACTTTGAAGCCGTACTCATCGTGGATCTTCTTCAATCCGGCGAGATAGAAGTGATCGAAAGCGCGCTGGGGACGCTGGCGTGCAAGTTCGGTGAACACAAAACTGTGGTCGTCGATATAGCAGTTGTAGCGGCGGGTGGATTTTTTATCCCAGACCAGCACGATGGATTGGGAATATTCTCCGTAGGGTGTCGTAACGGATGCCGTAACCTGATTCAGTTTCTGTGTCAGTTCGATTTCTGCAGAGAAGAGTCTGCCTTCCATAACAGCCGGAATGCCGTTAACTTTGACGGGCTGCCCGCTGTCGGAAATTCCGCTGACGGTGATTTTTAAAGAGTTTTCAGTTTCGATCCCGTGATTGTGGTTCAGGATCGCCCCCTGCCGGTGACTTGTGATTTCAAGCATGGTAAAATTCCTTTTCAGTTGAAATGGTATTTGCTTTAATAAATTCTGCCTTAATATAGCATAAATCCGGAAGCAAGTCAAATAGCGGTAATTTCAAAAGTCTTCAAAAATGACTGATCTTTGAAATTATTTCATTGATACGGAGCAAAACCGTAAGGATAAGCAACAGTTG
>JAFTJI010000225.1 GCA_017456495.1 Lentisphaeria bacterium
ATTTTCAACAGAAACTTGAAGAGTATATTTGCTATTTTAACAATGAGAGAGTATCTTTAAAATTAAATGGAATGAGTCCGGTACAATACCGAACCCATTCCATGTAGTTTAACCCGTCCAAATTTTTGGGGTCACATCATTTTACTTCCGGAGCGTTTTTTATTACTGTTTGAGGCAATCTTAAACTCAGATCATGGGAAGACTTGCAGCTGCAACTGCCTGACCATGTCTGCGTCCTTTTTCATCAGGAATGCTGAATTCGATCTTCCTGGTGAGTTCGGGGAAGAGTTCATCAAGGACACGGCGTGCTTCAGCAAGGATGATGTCTCCGCCGCCGCCGCTTGTCACACGACCGAGGATCAGCAGCTTTTCAACATCATAGAAGTCGAAGTAGCGTGCAATGGTGCAGCCGAAGCAGACACCGATGGTTTCAAAGATCTTCTTGGTGCGTTCATCGCCTTTGTCGAACATAGCCTGAACTTCTTTCAGGCGGACAGCCAGAGGCATATCTTCGGGGAAGTCGATTCCAGCCTGTTTTGCCAGACGTGCCACACCCTGCTGTGAGAAGTACTGAACACCGCAGCCGAGGTCGCCGGACCATTCGTCAGCAGGAGCACCGCAGCGGTAGTCAACGGGGACAAATGCGAGTTCGTTCAGCCAGTCGGTGATATTGCCTTCGCGGTTCACATATCCGCCAGCCATGGAGGTTCCCATGGAAACACCAAGCACGCAGTTTGCGTTCATATCCATGGAACCGGCAAGAGCGGTAACTTCGCCGTCGTTCACGACTTCAAAGGGAACGTTCCAGTCTTTGGCGAGATCCAGGAAGATGTCGCGGACGCAGCTTTCAAAGTTTTCTTCGGGCACGCCGCGGAAGAGAGAAGCCAGACGGACACGGTTCTGGACGTAGACACCAGCGGAGCTTCCGCCGATGGCATCGACTCTGGGAAGGTGTGCAGCCGCACGTTTCAGAGAGTCATTGATACCAGCCTTGTGATATTCAGGATCTTTCTGGAAGTAGGGGTCCCAGGTGACTTCTTCGGTGAATACGACTTCGCCGTCGATCACAGCGGCGCACTTGCGGTCGGAACCGCCGAGGTCGAAACCGATTCTGCAGCCGTCGAGGTGACGTCCGAGGGGCTGGGAGGGTTCCACGTTCTTCGGAGCATTAGCCAGATCAGCATAGACAACTTCCATAGGAGCGGAGTAGATCTTTGCCATCATGCGGAAGTCGAAGTCGCGTTCTGCGCCGGAAGCGTAGATTTTTGCAACTTCATCGGCAACAGCTTTGTCGCCTGCGATTGTGACTTTGTGACCGCCCTTGAGCCAGAGCAGAGTTTTGACCAGGCGTTCCACATGACGGACGGCTGCTGCCAGTTCTTCTGCGGAAGCGTTGTCGAAGACGACTGTTTCGTAGGTGCTGACGCTTTCGGGGTTGCGTTCGATGGCGATGATCAGTTTTTTAGATCTGCCGGATTCGGAAACTGCTTTTTTGTAAGCTCTGTCCCAGAGAACAGCTGCGCTGAATTCGGGATCAAGAACCGGTGTGATAGCGGGTTTTGCCGCAAGGTTCAGTTTTTCAATCATTTCAGAGACTCCATTTTGTTATGGTTAAAAATGCTGACATGGGTAGTTTACCACATATTCCGGGAAAATACAAGGTATCTTTCCGGAATATTAGATGTGGGAAATTGATATTTTCCGTTTTCAATCAGCCACCGTGCCAGACTTTTTCAGGTTTTACAAAAGAGGTACAGAAACGTCTTTTCATCAAAAATCAGCAGAGACGGTGAAAAAATATTACAAAAAAGTAAAAAAAAATAAAAAAAAAGATTGTAATTTTAAAATATTGCAGTATGTTTCACTTATAGCTTGAAATGTATCTTTTCAGAATGAGCTGAGAAGTATTTTTCAGGATTGATATAGTCGTAACCGGAAATTACTGTTTCGCCGATAAGGCGGGACGAAAAAAGAGCGGAAACGTCGTGAGAAAGAGAAGTTTTGTTATGATATTCAAGGATAAATACAGTAAGAGAGAGCTCCGCGAGGAGTCTTTTATCAACAGAGTATAATATTTGCCCTGACTGAGATTTTTACCTCAAATACCTTCAAAAAACACCTTTCTTTCACGGGGTTGCCGGAAAGAGGAAAGCAAAATGATTGAGAAAACGGAACGGAAAAACTCTGTTTTCGGGTGGTCGTTTTGTCCCTGTCTGACTTTTTTCACCTGCCTCAGCTGTGGAGATTCTTGCCGTGTCTGATGATTTGAAATCAACCAAGAAATCTTTGCGGAAACACTTTCTGGAATTGCGTACAAAGATCGCGGCGGACGAACGTGTTCATCTGGATCGGATGATCGCGGATCATGTCCGGGAGATGAAGGAGTTTCAGGAGGCATCTATGATCGCCGGTTATGTAACCGACGGGACGGAGCCGGATGTGATTCCTCTGCTCCGGGATGCTCTCCGGCGCGGATCGGAAGTATGCCTTCCAAAATGGAACGGAACAGAGTATATTCTATCCTGTGTGAGAGAGGATGGCATTGACAGGCTTGAGCCCGGGAAATGGGGGCTGATGGAGCCTGTTGCGACTGATCCTGTTGATCTGGAAAAGATCGGCGGGAATCTGCTCTTATTAGTGCCGGGGGTGGCTTTTGATGAAGCATTTGCCCGACTCGGCAGGGGCGGCGGGATCTATGACAGATTCCTGTCTGCCGGAAGACGTTCTTTTGCGCTTGGCGTCTTCTATGAATGTCAGAAAACTCTGACGCTCCCCAGGGAGGTGCACGATGCATTTCTTGATGCAGCCGTGACAGAATCCGGGGTGAGAAAGCGCATAACATAACAGCTGCCGGGAGAAGCCGGCGGCAGAGCGAGGTTTATATATATGGGAAACTTAGGCTGGATCATTGGTTCAGCGGTGGGCGGCGTGGCTGTCGGTTACCTGCTGAACGTGTTGAGAGTCAAAGCAACTGGTTCCAAGACCATTGCTGAAGCTGAAAAGATGAAACAGGATGCCAAACGCGAAGCGGATCAGTATCTCCGTGAAGCAAAAGTCTCAGCCAAAGCTGACGTCCTGAAGATGAAAGAAGCGGCTGAGGATGAACTCCGTGAGCGCAGAAAAGAGCAGCTCAGTGCTGAAAAACGTGTGGCTCAGAAAGAAGAAAATTTACAGCGGAAAGAGGACTCCCTCGATTCCAGAATGAAAAATCTGGAACGGAAAGATGCTGAAGTTGAGGCTCTGAAAGGAAGACTCAACGCAAAGCAGGAAGAACTCAAACAACTGATTGCAAGTGAAGTCGTTGAACTGGAACGTGTTGCCGGACTCGACCGGGAAAGCGCAAAGGGGATCCTCCTTGAAAAACTCAAGGGCGAAGTCGAAAACGAAGCCGGTATTCTCATCCGGAATACCATGGAAGAAGCCCGCCAGCGCGCAGAACGTGAATCCCAGCAGCTCATGGTTCAGTCCATCCAGCGTTATGCCGGCGACTGCACCTATGAACGCACTACTGCAACGATTCCGCTGCCCAACGATGAAATGAAAGGCCGTATCATCGGACGTGAGGGCAGAAACATCCGTGCTCTCGAAGCCGCAACCGGCGTGAATATCCTGATCGACGATACCCCCGAAGCTGTGGTCATCTCCTGCTTCGATCCCGTCCGCAAGGAAGTTGCCCGCAGAATGCTGGAAAAATTGATCCAGGACGGCAGAATCCACCCCACCCGTATTGAAGAACTCCTGAAAAAAATCCGCAAGGAAGTTGATGATGAGATCTTCCAGTATGGGGAACATGCGGTTCTCGATGCCGCTGTTCAGGGCGTACCCAAGCCGCTGCTCTCTCTGCTGGGCAGACTTCAGTTCCGTTTCAGCTTCTCTCAGAACGTGCTGAAGCACTCCATTGAGGCTGCTGCTTTTATGGGAATCATGGCTGCCGAACTCGGTTTGGATGAACAGAAAGCCCGCAGAATCGGGCTGTTCCACGATATCGGTAAGGCTGTCGACCACGAAATCGAAGGAACCCACGCCGCAATCGGTGCCGATATTCTCCGGAAATATAATGAAGCAAAAGACGTTGTCAATGCAGTTGCAGCCCACCACGGCGAAGTGGATGGAACGACCGTCTATGCAACATTGGTCAATGCCTGTGATGCTCTGAGTGCTTCCAGACCCGGCGCAAGAAGCGAAACGACAGAACTTTATCTGAAGCGTTTGGAACAGCTGGAAGAGATCGCCAACAGCTTTGAAGGCGTTGAATCCTGCTTTGCTCTCCAGGCAGGCCGTGAAGTCCGCGTTGTCGTTCAGCCCGAAAAGGTCACAGAGGCAAAAGCTCAGGTCCTTGCCCGCGATATTTGTCTCCGGATCGAAAAAGAGATGAACTATCCCGGACAGATCAAAGTCACGATCATCCGTGAAACCCGGTCCGTGGAATACGCAAAATGATCGGGTATTCCGTATTCGAATTGCGTTACATGGACTATGTGGCAGCGTTCCGTCAAGCCGATGGAACGTTGCCTGAACCGATGCAGCGCAAGTTGGAACATACGATGGAAGTCGTCCGTTTTGCGGAACGGATCGCTTCCGCGGAAGGGGCAGGGGAGAACGAATATCTTCTCTGTCAGCTTGCCGCTTTATTTCATGATACAGCGCGCTACAAACAGGTCGCGCTGCACCATACTTTCAATGATACTGAATCAAGGTTTGATCATGGTCATGAAGCCGTTCGGATCATGTTGGAACATGAACTTCTTACCGGCTTGCCAGCTCTTGAATCCTGTGCTGTGCTGACAGCTGTTGAGCTGCACAATAAGCCCTGGATCGACTTTTCCCGTTTCGGCGGGATTTTTACCGCTCCGGCAAAAAATGTCCGGGATGCGGATAAACTTTCTATTCTCCGTTTGCTGACCGGATATATCACTGGAGAGATCAAGTTCGAAGATTCTTCTATTTTTCTGCTGAAGAAACCTGATTCTCCTGAATTGACTCCTGCGATCGTGGAAACTGTCCTTGCAGGAAAACCGGTTTTATATAAGGATTTGAACACGATCAATGATTTCAAACTCTCCCTGTTTGCCTGGTGCCGGGATCTGAATTATGCAGAATCTGCGCGAATGGCAATGGAGTTTGCTTTTTATGACAAGATCCGGGCAAATCTGCCCGATACCGCCGTAATTGATAAGATCTATACCTGCGCAATGGAAACCCTCAAATGTCTCTCCTTGAAGTCCGCGAACTGAAAAAATATTATCCTTTGCCGCCGGAACGGCTTTTTGGTCCGAAACGGTTTGTCAAGGCAGTGGACGGCGTTTCTTTTACATTGGAACGCGGTGAGACTTTAGGTTTAGTCGGTGAATCCGGATGCGGAAAAAGTACCTTGGGCAGATCTATTGTCCGTTTGGAGGATCCCTCTTCCGGAGAAATTATTCTGAATGGAGAAAATTTACTTTCATTCCGCGGGAACGCGCTGCGGAAGAAACGCGGTTCATTCCAGATGATTTTTCAGGATCCTTATGGGTCGCTGAATCCCAGAATGACGATTTTTTCCACCTTGGAAGAGCCGCTTCTTCTGCATACAGATCTTGACCGGAACGGGCGCGCCGAACAGGTTTCCAAGTTGATGCAGATGGTTGGACTTGATCCGAAATTGGCGGATCGTTATCCGCATCAGTTCAGCGGCGGACAGCGTCAGCGGATCGGGATCGCACGGGCTTTGGCAGTGGATCCTGATTTTATCGTTGCCGATGAACCGGTTTCCGCACTGGATGTAAGTGTTCAGGCGGCTATTGTGAATCTGCTCGAAGATCTTCAGAAAGAGAGAAATTTCGGTATGGTTTTTATTGCGCATGACCTTGCCGTTGTGGAACATATTGCCGACCGCATCATGGTGATGTATCTTGGCAAAGCTGTGGAAGTTGCTCCGGCGCAGCAGTTGTGCCGGGATCCGAAACACCCGTACACACAGGCATTGCTTTCCGCAGTTCCCGGGCTCCGGACGGAAGGAAAAGAGCGGATCGTGCTGCAGGGAGATGTGCCGTCTCCATTGAATCCGCCAAGCGGCTGCCGGTTTCATCCGCGCTGTCCGAAATGTATGCCTGTCTGTAAAGAAAAAGAGCCGGAAATGAAACCGGTTCCCGGTTGTCCCGGCTGTTCCTGTGCCTGCCACCTGATTTGATCAGCGGCGTCCGAAGCGGCGTTCGATTTCCTGCAGGGAAAAATGAATGATCGTCGGTCTGCCGTGCGGACAGCAGTAAGGAAGTTCACATTCGCCCATTTGTTTGAGAAGATTTCTGCACTCAGCCATAGTGAGTTCATCGTGAGCTTTGACAGCTGCTTTACAGGCTGCCCGTGCGATGGCGGGAGTATCGACTTTCCCGCCTCCCCATGCGCCTTCTTCTTTGACTTTTGAAAGCAGTTCCCGGAATACGCCTCCGGCATTTTCCTGCGGAAGAGCAGCCGGTATTGCTTCGATTTTTACGGTGTCCCCGCCGAAATGTTCGATTCCGAACCCGGCTTTTTCAAAGAGTTCAGTATTCTGGATCACAAAACGGCAATCCGCTTTGGAGAGTTCCAGTGTCAGCGGAAGGAGAAGTTTCTGAGAGATCATGCCGCCCACACCTCTCAGAATCCGTTCGTAAAGGATCCGTTCATGAGCAGCGTGCTGATCGATCAGAACCATACCGTCATCCATTTTTGCGATGAGATAAGTATTTTCGATCACCCCGATGATTTCCAAATCTTCCGGGCGGAATTTTTTGGATTGTTCCGATTTGGGTTGTTCCGTTTGAACCGGCTGAACCTCCTCCCCCGGTTCGGAGAAGAGATCCTCTGTTTTGATTTGCTGGATCCCTTTGGAGAGCGGCATGTAATTGATCCGGGATTGTTCCAGGATCCTGAGAAAATCTCTGGATGGCTGAGCCGGGACTTCATCCGGGATTTGCGAAAGATCATCATGCGGTTCCGGACTTCTTACCGGATCATCCGGCAGAGTTTGACCGGAAACGAACTGTTCCGGCAAGTGGAACGGCGTGGCTTTTGCCGCCGGGACATCCGGAAAGGGATACTCGTCTTCTGCAGCCCTCAGCGCACTTTCTACAGCAGCTTTTACGCATCTGCCGAGTTCATATTCATTCCGGAACCGGACTTCCCGTTTTGCCGGATGAACGTTTACATCCACGAATTCCGGCGGCATTTCAATAAATAGAACTGCCGGATGGTATCTTCCTTTATCCAGCATCGGACCGCAGCCGTCGCGGATCCCCCGGTAAACGGGCAGGGCATCCACTGGGCGTTCATTGACAAAGATCCGCTGATCTGAGCGGGATGGTTTTGTGACACCGCGTTTAGTGATAAATCCGGTGATCCGGAATGCTCCGGCTTCCAGATTCACGGGAACCATTGCGTCCGCGATCTCTCTGCCGAAAACGTCTCTGATTCTGGGAAGAAGTTTGGTGCATGCCGGACTCATCAGGATGGAACGGTCATCGGAAAACAGTTCAAAAGCGACCTCCGGATGGGCGAGAGAGATCACTGTGACCACATCTATGATATGCCGCTCTTCTGTCGCCTGGGATTTCAAAAATTTACGTCTCGCCGGAACGTTGAAAAAGAGATCTTTCACCACCATTTCAGTTCCGGGAGCGCAGCCTGTCGGCAAAGCGGAAACCAGATTGCCTCCATTGATAACGACACAGGTCCCTTCCTGAGATTCTGCTCTTCTTGTTTTGAGAGTGACTCTTGCAACAGATGCGATACTCGGCATAGCTTCACCGCGAAAGCCGAACGTGATGATTTTTTCCAAATCCTCAGCGGTCCGGATCTTGCTTGTTGCATGAGGTTCAAAGCATAATACAGCATCGTCCTGATCCATACCGCAGCCGTTATCGGAAACCATAATCAGGCGTGTTCCGGCACGCTCTATGCGGACGGATATCTTTTTTGCTCCGGCATCCAGCGCGTTTTCGACTAACTCTTTTACAACGGAAGCCGGACGTTCGATCACTTCACCCGCAGCGATTTTGTTGCTGATATCATCAGTCAGAAGATGAATGGAACTCATGATTTCACCTGTCTGCTTTTACTTTTGATTGTACCGGACGGAAGAGTTCATCTTGCAGGATGGTAGAGAGATCTGCCCCCTGATCTTTTGCCAGCTGCAGATATTTTTCGGTATTTTTTCTGTCCCCTGCATAAGCATAAAGACGGGCTGTTTCGATAAGAAAAGTCTTATTAGTCGGGCTGATCCCGCATGCCTGTTCCATCGCATCAATCGCCTCTTTCAGTTTCCCCAGTTGTAATTGCGCCAGTGCCAGATTCCGGAATCCGATCGGGTTGCCCGGATATGCTTTTGTCTCCCGTTCAAAAAGCATTGCAGCCTCCTGATATTTTTTCTGAGAGAAGAAAATCGTGCCAAGATAGGATAGGGCGGTTTGGTTATCAGGATCGAAGACCAGAATTGTCCGGAAATCACTTTCTGCATCTTTCACGGCTCCGGATCTGTATTTTTTGATCGCGGTCCGGATCAACTCCTCTTCCTGAAGAACGATATCTGCATTTCCGTTATCAACAGAAATTTTATCGACAGACGAAGCCGGTGTGACCGGTATCGGAGCCAGATTTGCCAGAGGGATCTGTTTTGATTCCGGACGGATGTTGAATGCGATCACTGTGAGCAGGATGACCAGCATCAGAAGCAGGATCAGCGGCAGAAGCGGCTTTGATAATTTCTCTTTTCCCTGATTTTCCATGACTCAGCATGCTCCTGTAAAGTGGCATGCACAGAGATGCCCGGGCTTTACTTCCCTGAAGTTTGGAACATTATCGCGGCAAGGTGCATTTTCCGTTTTTGCAAAGAGTTCGCAACGGTCACAGAATCTGCATCCTGCGGGAAAATCTGCCGGCAGAGGAACCGTTCCGGGAATCGTGGAAAGTCTGTTCTTTTCTCCTCCAAGCACCGGAACCGCTTTCAACAGAGCTTGGGTGTACGGGTGCCGCGGATTATCCAACAGCTCCCGGACCGGCGCTGTTTCCGCGATTCTTCCGGCATACATAACACAAACTCTGTCTGCCATTTCTGCAACGATCCCAAGGTTGTGCGTAACAAGAATAATCGACATTCCCTGTTCATCCCTGAGCTGTTTGAGCAGATCAAGGATTTGTGCCTGAATCGTCACATCCAGAGCGGTAGTCGGTTCATCTGCAACGAGAACCGATGGATTACTGGCGAGAGCCATTGCGATCATAACCCGCTGCTGCATCCCGCCGGAAAGTTCATGCGGATAACATTTCATCCGGGCTTCCGGGGCAGGGATCCCGACTTTTTTCAGGAGAGAAATCACTTCCGCCTGCTGATCCTCGATTTCCGGACGGTGCAGATCCAGAACTTCTGCAATCTGGTTCCCGATCCGGAAAACCGGGTTCAAAGAGACGGATGGCTCCTGAAAAATATAGGCGATTTCTCCGCCGCGGATCTTCCGCAGTTCTTTCTTCGAAAGTTCCAATATGTTTGCTGTGGAACCATCTCTTTTTTTTAATTGAATTGACCCCGTGACTTCAGCTGGAGGTGAGGGCAGAAGTTTAGAGAGAGCCATACAGCTGATGCTTTTGCCGCAGCCGCTTTCTCCCACAAGCGCGAGAATTTCACCGCGATTCAATTCAAAGGACACGTTACTGACTGTGGGCGTAATTTTATTTTTTCCGCTGACAAAGCCGATAGACAGATCCTTTACCTCCAGAATTTTCATAGGTCAGTCAACCCATTGATCTCAGTTAAAACTTGTTGAACGGAGCAGGGTCTTCTGCCGCTTTAGCAACCGGAGTGGAAACATAACGGTACTGAACCGGAGCATCTCTGAGTTCCAGCGCAAAGGCATAAAGTTTTGCAATATCCCGTTCCGGAAGATCTTTCACCAGAGCCAGCAGTGATGCGAGAATCGGATTATCTGTATTTCTGCAGGAACAATTCAGAACGCTGCAGCTTTCTCCCTGCGGATCTGAACCAATCATTTTCAGAATCTTTGCCTGGTTTCTGACACTGATGGAAGCTCCTTTTTTCCAATTGGAGATCGTGTTCTGTGTGATCCCAAGCTGTTTTGCAATGCTGGCAAAGGATTTGTGACTCTGTGCCGCATAATCCAACAGAGCCTTCATAACTTTCTTCTGCTCTTCAGTTTGCATGTTCGTACCCCTTCTATTTTTATGTTTGGTGTTTTCTTTATTATTGGTATTCTACAACTGATTCAGGAAAAATCAACTTCATTAGCTGTTTTTTTTAAGTTATTTTTAATTTTTTGTATAAATAACGTTATATTTTTCATCATAATCATTACTCAAAAAGACGTTATACAGATTTTTTTGAACGTTGTCTGTATGGTTGTTTCTTTTACCGGCGGCAGGTTGTCCGGTAAAGTTTTTTTATTTTTTTTGTGAAAAAAAGGCATTTTCGGGCTGTTTTTAACAAAAAAATCACTTTTTTTCCACTTTTTTTTCACTTTTTTCATTTTTTCGACTTGAATACTGGAAAAATGCAGTTTATACTTATCACGGAAGTACGGCAGAACCGTTTGCCGCACAAGAACCGCTAAAGTAAGGAGACTGTCTTATGGAAATCATTGTCAGCGCACGCCATTTCGATCTGAGTGAAGCACTCAAAGTCGCATCGGAAACAGCAGTTCACGGAGCTCTCGATGATCTGAATATCCCCGTCACATCTGTCAGAGTTACTCTTGATGTCGTTAAAAACACTCATTCCTGCACGATGTCTGCAGTAATGAAAAATTACACAGCCGATGCTTCCTGCTCCAATATCGGAGATATGAACAAGGCAATTGTCGAAGCCGCAGATAAACTGCGCGTCCAGACCAAGAAATATCTTGAGAAGCTGAAAGATCACCGTGATCGTGAAACTCTCAACGATGTCGCAGAGAAGGAGGCTGAATAATCATGGCTCCGACAGTGACAATCCTCGGCAGTGCTGCTGCCGAGGGGATCCCCGCAATGTTCTGCGGTTGTCCGCTTTGTCAGAAAGCAGCGGAACTGGGCGGTAAAGACCACCGGTTCCGCACCGCTTATAAGATCAACGACCGTGTCCGTGTCGATTTCGGTCCCGACAGCATAGCTCAGGAATACAAGTTCAATCTTCATTCCGAGAGAATGCGTCATCTGTTCATCACCCATCCTCATGAAGATCACCTTTACTGTAATCTTCTCTATTACCGTATGCCCGGTTTTTCCGCCGTCCCGGAAGGAAATACTCTGATGATTTACGGTTCCAGAGGAACCATTGCGGAAATCATGCAGAGCCTTTGGAGCACCAATGGTTTTAATGGTGACCTCAACCGTTACAAAATGAAAACGGTGATCTGGGATTATTTTGAAGTGATCAAGCCGGAAGGCGAAGACATGGAAGTGATCCCGCTCCCTGCAGATCATTATTTTGACCGTCCCTACATTCAGCCGGCGATCTATGTGATCCGCAGCGGTGAAAAATGGATCCTTATTGCTAACGATACCGGGGATTTCCCGGATCCGACCTGGAAGTACCTCAAGGAACAGGAATTCCATTTCGATATCGTTATCTGTGACTGTACCTACGGTACAAGATCTCTCAAGAGCGGTCACATGGGCGGCGAAGCTGTCCTGGAAGTCAAGGACCGTCTGGAAAAGATGGGATCCATTACGAAAGAAACCAAGTTTGTGGTGAACCATTTCACACACAATGCCCAGTGTACACATGAAGATCTGCAGAATTATTTCAATCCGCACGGTATCTTCGTGGGATATGACGGGATGGAACTTTAACGATGATTCCCGGTAATTTCCGGAACATTCTCCGGCAGAAACTGGAATCTGCCGGGGTTGAAAATTCCGGACAGGAATCCCTCTGGTTCTGCGCGGCGGCAGCTGGTCTGTCCCCCGCAGAATTTTCTGTTTCTGAACGGGATCTTTCTGATTCCGTGATGTCTCAGGCAGAAACTTACGTTCAGCGGCGGATCAACGGGGAACCTCTGCAGTATATTCTCGGAAATGAATACTTCGGCGATTTGGAATTTCTTGTTGGTCCCGGAGTCCTCATTCCGCGTCCGGAAACTTATTTTATGGTAGAGTTTGCAACTGCCTGTCTGCCCCATGGTGGAGTGTTTTGTGAACTTGGAACCGGTTCCGGAGCGGTTGCGCTCAGTGTTGCTTCTTTGCGCCGGGATGTTTCTGTTTTTGCCTCGGAAATTTCCCCGGAAGCGATGCAATGGGCTTTAAAAAACAGGAAAAACCTGGATCTTCCGGCGGTCGATATCCGTCTGGGATCTTTTTTTGATCCGTTCCCCTCTGATATGAAATTTGACTGTGTAGCTGCCAATCTGCCCTATATTCCGGAGTCGGAACAACCTCATCTTCAGAAAGAAGTGCGAGATTTTGAACCTGCCCGGGCATTGTTTGCAGCGGATTCCGGGATGGCTGACATCAAAGTTGCGCTTCAGTGTTTGCCGGAGCGTTTGCTCCCCGGTGGACAGGCGATTTTCGAGGGCGGAAGTGAACAGATGGAACCTTTGAAGATTTTTGCTGAAAAGTTGTTTCCCCGAGTTTCCATCGCCAATGATCTTTTCGGGCGTCCCAGATTTTTGATCATTCAATCATAGTCAGGAGAGATGATGAGATTTTCTGGATATATTTTTCTGTTTTTTCTGCTTTTCAGCTGCAGCTCTTTATTTTCCAAAGGGATTTCTTCTTTGCGTTCTTCTGCGGAGAAAGGTGATCCCATGAGCATGTATTTGCTGGGGAATCACTATTTTTACGGTTCTGAACATGTAAAGCGGAACTTTACACTTGCCGCCTATTGGTATCAGCGTGCCGCCAGTGCCGGAGTTGTCGATGCCATGTTCAATTATGCCGTCTGCCTTGATCGTGGTTTCGGTGTGAAACGGAACCGTTATAACGCCTATTTGTGGTATCAGAAAGCTTCTGACGGCGGTTCCAAACATGCGAAATATAACTTGGCGCAGATCCTTTTTACCGGCTTTCCGGAAGATAAAGAAAAGAATATTCCGGGGGTAAAAGCATCTCCTCAATTGGCACTGCATTACATTCAGGATTTGGCGGATGAAAAATTCGAACCGGCAGAAATTCTGTTGGCAGAGATGTTGCTGGAACAACGTGATAAGCCGGAGTTGGCTGCCCGTGCTGCTGAAATTTTGCTCCGTCTTGCGAAAAATAAAAAGCCGAATCCCAAAGTTTTGCGAATGCTTGCAGACTGCAGATATGCCGGATTGGGAATGAAGAGCGATCCCGTTGAGATGATCCGCTTGCTGGAACAGGCTGTAGCTTTGGGGGATAGTGAAGCAGCCGGAAAACTTGCGTTCTGTTATGAGTATGGCAGAGGCGTTCAGCGGGATGAAAAAAAGGCGTTTGAACTCTACAAGCTGGGTGCAAAGCGCGGCAATGGCATGAGTCAGTTCAAGCTTGCAGAGTTTTTGATTTTGGGCAGACCGGAGGGAACAGAACCGGATGTGAATACTGCATTGAAGTGGTATGATGCCGCTGCAAAATCCCGTAACCCTCAAGCCCTCTTCCGGATGGGTGTATTTTATCTTGACGGTATGGGACCTATCAGGAAAGATGATGAAAAGGCTGCAAAATATTTTTATGAATCAGCCAAACTCGGTTATGCTCAGGCACAATACAATCTGGCGTGTCTTTTCAGTGAAGGGCGCGGCGTCATGAAAGATGAAGCGGCTGCATTGTTCTGGTATTTGCAGGCTGCGAAAAAAGGTGATGCCGCATCCGCCCGGACAATCGGGATTTTTTACCTGGAAGGCAGGGGCGTCAGCAAAAGCATCACAAAAGCGGAACAGTGGCTGCGCCGTGCTGCTGAAGCCGGGGATTTTGAGGCTCAGCGGATTTTACGAACCCGTTTCCGCTGATTCCTGCAGGCAGATGAGACGTCCGATTGCCCGGATCGTTGATTCCGGCGCATTTTCCGACCGCATCTCTTCTCCAAGATCGATCTTCCGGTTATCTGATTTTCCATTGATTTGATGAATCAGTGTCGGAAAGCCGAGAAATGCCCGCGCAAGAGCAACGCTCCGGCATCCGGTTTCAGCAATCATCCGTTCCGCATCGGATACCGAACGGATATCGCCGTTTCCGATCACCGGGACCGTTCCGGCAGATTCAACTGCCAGCCGGATCCGTTCCCATCCATTTTTGACCGGATGATACATCTCATCCTTTGTCCGGTAGTGAAAAATGATCAGCCCCGCGCCTCCGTTGACTGCGGCCTTTACCACATCCTGCGGGGAAGAAGTGCTGACTCCTGAGCGGAGTTTTACGCTTAACGGAACAGTCTCCGGAAGCTCTTTCCGGACTTCCGTAATGATTGATTCAACTGTCTCCAGTTGTTCCAGAAGTGCGGCTCCGGCACCGTTTCCGGTAACAGTTGTACTCGGACAGGAAAAGTTGAGATTGATTCCCGCGACAAGCCCGGTTTGGACAAGGTGACTTGCACATTTGACCACGTTGACGGGATCTTTGCCGAGGACTTGAGCCGTAATCGGAATACCGGTTTCCAGATAGGGCGCAAGCCGTTTCCGGATGATCCTTTTCGATGGGACAGCTCCGCCTGTAACAGAAAAAAACGGCGTGATCCAATGATCGACCAGCCGTAATCTTCCGCAAGCCCGGATAAACCATGGACTCATGATCCCCTCCATGGGAGCCAGCACAGCCCGGTATTTCAGAAGGGGATCAAGTTCTGTTGAAACTGTCATCAAAGATTTTCCATGGTCATTTTTTCCAGACCGTCGCAATAAGCGCAGTAGAGCTTGTATTTTTCGTCATACTTCGCTGAATTTTCAGGAATGGGCGCATATTCTGCATCGAAATCGGTGCTCATGGCTTTGATCGCGGTCAGGACATCTTTATGGATGCCGGAAGCCACAGACGCAAAAATCGCTGCCCCCAGCGCGCAAGCCTGTTCTGTCTTTGCGACTTTGATCGGCATTTTCAGAATATCGGCAAAGGTCTGCATGACAAACTTGGATTTTTTAGAAATACCGCCGACAGCAATAATGCTTTCCACTTTGACACCTTCTTCTGCGAAGCGGTCGGCGATCCGGCGGGAGCCGAAAATCGTTGCTTCTACAAGAGAACGGTAGACCATTGGCGCAGTCGTCCCGAGATTCAAACCGAAAATTGCTCCGGTGAGATACGGGTTGACGTCCGGTGTTCTTCTGCCAGCCATCCAGTCAATGGTCAGTGTGTTTTCGATGGGGAGAGCCGCCGCATCTTTTTCCAGCTGGGGCAGGGAGACTTCTCCGCCGTAGCTGATGAAGCGTCTGAACCACGCATAAGCATCTCCGAACGCCCCCTGTCCGGCTTCAACACCGGTGAGCCCCGGAACGACAGAACCATCCACCTGTCCGCAAATTCCGCGAATACAGTGATCGACGGCGGGAGCCGCCATGATATCACAGGTGGAGGTTCCGATCACCTTGATCAGAACTCCGGGCTGGACACCTGCACCAACAGCACCGGAGTGAGCATCGAACAAGCCGGATGCAATGACAACATCGGTCGGAAGTCCCAGTTTTTCAGCCCATTCCGGGCACAGCGTTCCGGTGGGGATGTCCGGCGTATAAGTTTCCGTATAAAGCCGGTCTCTGCGTCCTTTCAGCAGGGGATCCAGTGCGGCAAAGAACTCTTCCGGGGGAAGTCCGCCCCAATCCTGATGCCACATTGCCTTATGTCCGGCGGCGCAGCGGGAGTATTTGATCGGCGCATTGGCAAGAAGAGATGGGATCCAGTCGCAATGTTCGACCACGCTCCAGCAGGCGTTTCTGACAGCTTCATCGGCACGGAGCAGGTGAAGATATTTTGACCAGAACCACTCCGGTGAGTAGCTCCCGCCTTCGTATTTCGTATAATCTGTATGCCATTTTTTGCAAAGTTCGTTGATCTCTGTTGTTTCTTTGAGCGCAGTGTGATCTTTCCAGAGATAGAACATTGCATCCGGGTTTTCCGCAAATTCCGGGAGCAGGGCAAGGGGAACTCCATCTTTGTTAACGGCGCAAATGGTTGCACCGGTGGTGTCGACACCGATCCCGGCGATCCTTGCAGGATCCTGTCCTTCCATCACTCCGCGGATCACATTGGTCATCCCTTCCAGATAATCCAGCGGATGCTGACGGAACTGGGCAATGGCATTGTCGGAATAAAGTCCTTTGTTCCAGCGGGTATAGTTATGGACACAGCTTTTCAATTCTTCTCCGGTTGAGGAGACCAGCACAGCGCGGACACTGTCAGAACCGAAGTCAAGACCGATCAACAAATCTTTCATTGAAAACTCTCTTTCTCAGCGGATAAATTTATCGGCGATATCAAAATAATGGATCCAGTCAAAAAGCACCTGGTCGTGTTTTCCGGTTCTCAGGTGATAACTGACCTCTCCGGTAACATACTGATCGGCTTCCGGCATCGTGTCGGTGGGCATTCCCTGTGCGCCGAAAAGCCGGTAAACTTCAGAAGCGTGATATCCGGACAGGAACTCCCCTTTCGGGTCTGCCCAGAGGTCTTCGCTTGCACTTGCGATACAAACCGGACGGGGGGCGGAAAGAGCTACGAGCCAGTGCTGATCGAAGGGCAGTTCCGGTTCTTTGCAGACATATTTGTTCAGAGATGTGACAAACCAGTGGGGGAAGTAATGGACCATGACTTCGATGGTTTCCCCGAAAACACGGCGATGGATCGCTGCGCCGTTGCAGCCGGAATCGTTGCTGACCACAAAACGGAATCTGGGATCATTTGCACCTGCCCAGAGAGAGGTCTTGCCCAATCTGGAATGACCGTGAACCATTGCTTTTTTTGTATCTACAAGCGGTTCGTTTTCGAGTGCATCCAGCATCCGGGAAAGTCCCCATGCCCAACCGCTGATGGCTGTTCCGTGAGTATGAAACTGTTCATCGGTCTCTTCGGAAAAGAAAAGATTATAAACACTCTTCCGCCAGGAATCAGCTTCTTTATCATCGGGATAAATATCATGATAGCACGCAGTTGCGGAGGCATAACCGCGTTTGATGGTGTCTGCGAAGATCCAGCGGCGATCCTGTTCTCCTGCGGCATCCGGTTCCACCAGTTCGCCAGCCGTATTTCTTCCGGTGGGGATCACATCTGTTTCAAGGGTCGTGACATGATTTCCTTTGAAATTCAAACCGAGGTAGACCGGGACAGGACCGGAGACATTTTTCGGGATATAAAGCAGCATCAGGAACGAGTGGGATTTTCCGTTGTTTGTGAATGTGAGTTTTATTTCTTTCCGGATGGCTGTATTATTCAAAGCATCTTCTTTCACGGAGACGACTTCTTTTGTGAAAGTTTCCGGGCGCGGGGGAAGTTCACCGAAGAGTTCTTTTTTCAAGGTGTTCAGGATCTGGGGTCTGCGTTTCTGAACCCATTCAAAGGCAGTTGTGATTTTGGAACCGTCTTCCGCAATGAGCAGCGGGGGCAGGGTATATGCCGGAACTTTTGATTCATCGTAATTTGTCGGTGTCATAAATCAATCTCCTGTTTTTTTGTTTGGATGATTATGCTTTAAGATAGCATCAAAGACATATTTTTCAAGTTAAAACGATAAAAAAAACGGTCAATGCCGGAGACGACATTGACCGTTTGAAGTTTACCTGAGCTTCTCAGCGTTTGAACGCAGATTTTTCCGCTTTCAGTTTCTTTGCGAAGTCATCATTTGAGATTCTGGGTCTCTGCTGCCAGAAAGCAAACTTATGTTCTTTGAATGCAGGATTGAGCTTGAGTTCGATCCATGCTGTCCAGTTGGAACAGATGTTGGCTTTTGCTTCTAAAACAGCGGAGTGATCCAGAGCCATCCAGACAGGTCCATAGCCTTTATCTTTTGCGGAACCGTCAAAGGTGAGGTCACGGAAGGTCAGACTTGTTTCATCTTTTCCGAGCAGAACAGATTTCCGCTTTGGATGCATTCCGATTGCCCGTTTGTTGGTGAGCAGCTGACGGTTATAAGGTTCGCCGACCCAGATAACTTTTTTGCCGTTCATAGCAAGGTGAGAGGGAAGACAGCTGTGCTGGATGGAAATAGATTCCGGTTCTTCGATGGTGTCTTTGGACGGCTTGATGCTGCACCAGAGGACGGGAGAATCCGGGCGCATGTAGAAGATCAGGTCAAAAATGCTGCCGTCGAAGTTCAGCGTGATGACAGCCCCGGCATTGTTGCCTTCCTGCCACGGCTTCATATCTTCTGCTTTGACCATGAGTTTGCTCATGGGGATGCCGTTTGCTTTGATCTGCATGAAGTTCACCAGCGCACCGAAACCGAACGTACCGGCATCAAGAGAAATCTTCAGTTCAGACGGCTTTTTGTCTGTCGGCTTTGAAAGCTTCATGATGATTTTGTAGTTGTTGAACTGGTTTGAGATGATTGCTCCCTGAGCAACAGAATAGAGTTGCGGCTGATAGACCGGAACATGTTTGACGGTTGCTTTGACAGGCGCATACTGTGCAAAGAGTGCTGTGCTCATCAGGGCGACAGCTGCAATAGTGATTTGTTTCAGATTCATTATTTTTCTCCTTTCCCTGCGAATTTAATGAGGCCGAACATATTCATATTACGATTGTCTCCGAGTGTCATGGCAGTTCCGCTGTATTCTCTGTTGTTCCCCATTTTGTTGCGGACAACGTTGCAGTGCCAGGTGTCATAAACATTGGGCTTTCCGTTTTTGACCTGCATTGCTGAGAACGGAATATAGAACTCTGCGGTCCAGCCTGTGCCGTTGAATTTGGATGCCACCTTGAATCCGGGAACCTTCCAGTAGCTGTCGAAGGGCTGCGGAATCGGCAGAAGCCGCTGGGTTCCGAAGAACGTCTGCTTCAACGGGTCAAAGACAAACTGATAGAACACTTCCTTACCCTGTCCGGGGGAAAGGAAAATTTCATAGTTGTCATTGGCAAAAACATTCTTGTTCTTGTCTGCAACAGGTGCATATTTTGTTTCAAACAGACCATAGATTCCGGTTTTATCCCATGCAAGTTTCACGGATGCGGGATATTTCAGCGGGGTTCCGCTGCCTTTGGGATCCATCAGCTTCATGGGCTTGACTTTTGCCCAGAATGCTTCTCTGCCCTGTCCGTCGATTGTAACTTTTTCTCTGCGGAGAAGCTGATAAACACCGTGAACGGGGCGCTCATAGCTCAGCTGATTTTTCAGAGAGCTGATTGCTTTGGGCCAGGGTGCCAGGAAGAGTTTCAACCGTTGTTCTTCGATGGAGCCGGGCTTGACAGATTTCTTTGCAGCGGCAAGCAGTTTTTCCATTTTTATGAGTTCAGGAAGCGGATAAAGCACATTCCGTCCGGAACCCTCTTTTTCCAGTTCATACTTCATGAAACAATCACGGAGCAGCTGGTGGAACTCCCGCAGGATCTTTCCTGTTTCCGGACCGTAGAATTTTTCCCAGTGCGCATCAATTGCCGCAGATGCGTTCCAATAGGGATTCCACATGGAGCGGTATGCCGCATAGTTGGAGTAGTAATAGAACCATGCGTTTCCGGGACAGGATGCGATACAGTGGTCGTAGAACATGGTTTTTTTACCGAAGTATTTTCCGAATGTCTTGGGGATATCTCCCACAAATTCACCGTTGACAGCCTGAACAAAGGGATTGGTTCCGGTATAGAGCCAGAGTCCCTGAACCGGACGGTTGCCCAGAGATTCATACCACTCTTTGATGACCGGCATCATCTTGCTCAAGGCTTTCTTGCTTCTGATCTTGTTCGGGATATCTCCGAGACAGAGGAAGACTTCTGTATTATCAGGAAGCGTGTATCTGGGGTCTGTTCCGGCATACTGTACGTTGTAGTAAGCCATGATAAACAGCTTGATCCCCGGCAGTTCTTTTTTCATTTTCAAGGCGAGATACTGATGGAACCGGGCATAAATGTTAGCCATGCCGCGGCTTCTTGTGTTGAGACCGCTGCCGACACCTGCGCTGCTGGAAGAGTTCATCAGCTTCAGCTTTTTGACGGTCGGATGGTTTTCCACTTCCGTATCGGGGAGAAGGGTATCGCACACACCGAAAGAGAAATAAGTGGTGTTGCAACCCTGATCCTTATAACCGCCTTCGTCGATTTTTCCATTTGAAGCGTAGAATTTCTTCACAGAGTTGAGCAGAAGGTCTGCAAATTCAAGATTCACAACATCGAAGCAGTTTCCGACATGAGCTTTCGGATTATACCAGAAGTTTCCGACAGGAGATTTGTAGAAAATCGTTTCCAGTTTGTCGGGGTAAGCCTTTGCGATCCGTTCCGGACGGGGACAGTGGGTTCCCCCGCCGGGAATCGTGCTGCCCATTCTCCATTTTTCATAGAACCGGAAATCGTTTGCTGTGAGATTTCCAAGGTACGGTTTCCAGAAATCTTTGCCACGCTGGGAGAGGATCGTTGATCCGAGATAGAACTGTCCTCCGCGGGTATCCATGTAAGGAGCATCGGTATAATGAACCGGGGTGATGGTCAGATTTTTGATTTTCGGAGCGAGTGTTCCATAGGGTCCGGGATAGAAGTAGCGGATTCCGAGAAAACGTTCCACAAAGTCATAGGCTGCAAATTTTGTTCCAAGGCTGGAACCTCTTCCTTCCAGCGGCTTTGCATTATAGCCTGCGATCAGAGAAGAATCCCGTCCGGCAACGATAACTCCTTTTGCAAAACTTTTGATCACAAGTCCCTGCTGCGGAAGTTTGTTCACGTCAATGCCGTTTGCCCGGGTGATTGCATTGTCACCGACAACGATCATATATTTTGCTTTTCCGGCATCTTTTACGTCAAGAATTTCCGGTTTGACACCGGTACACATGAAAAATGCTTCCTGCAATGTTTTCAGTGCGGGTTCAATACTTTTCGCAGTTTTGTTTCTCTTCTGCATGCGCCGTTCTGCATTGAGATCGGCAACGATTGCAAAGTTGAGTTTCCCGTTTTCCACCAGTTTGACCGGTGCATGAACCGGAGCTTTCTGGAACTTGACAGGCACGAGTTCCACTGTCTTCAGGTCGTACGCAAAAGCTGAGCCTGCCAGTGACAGAAGCACAACTGCTGCGGTCTTGATTTTTTTTATCAACATAACTTTCTCCTTACATATAGGGGTGATAACCAAGGGTGAATTCTTCTACCGGACCATATTTCAATGCTTTTCCGGCAGTTTGGCTCTGGCGTCTCCAGGGAAGCCAGCCGTAATCATAGTATTGCGTGTTCAACTTATGCCAGGTTTCGGGGTTGACGTGAAGATCTGCAAACAAAATATTGCAGCGTCTGCTGTGACGGTAACAGACTCCAACTTTGGGTTGAGAAGTCTCAAATTCAATATGTCCTCTCTTCCGGTTTGCATCAGAGGAAGAACCGTACCAGGCATCGCCGCACAAAACGGTATCACTTGCAGCCGGTACAAATTTAGTCCGCTTGTTCAGAGTCTCATGGATATCGCTGACCCCGTAACAGGCCGCATTGTATGCGTAGGAACAACCATAAGCAAGAACTGCGGTATCTGTATATTGAACCCTCTGACTGGGACAGCTCAGCCATCTCGGTGCTCTGGTGCTGTTGTTGTAGTCTTTCTGTTCATCACCGAAATAGGTACAGAGGGATGTCGGCCAGTAAACTTTACTGCTGCTTTCATCCTTTAACCGGCTGATCGGATAATAGTCATCATAATCTCCCCGGTACTGGGCAAATGCCAATCCGAGCTGTTTCAGCTGGTTGACACAACCGGACGATCTGCCTTTTTCTCTTGCCTGATTCAAGGCTGGCAGAAGCATACCGGCAAGAATCGCAATGATGGCAATTACCACCAGTAACTCAACCAGTGTAAAAAACTTTTTTCTCATAAAAAATCTCCTCTTCTGTTTTTGTGACGTTGCATAACATACATTATGTTAAGTCAGAGATTCATTTTTACGGTAAATAGAAGGAGGGCTTTTTATTATCTAACGGTAATATACGTTGAAAAAGCGGAGATTCCGCTTAACATAATGTATGTTATACGACTTCCTTTCTCACATACATCATATTGTTCCTTCCATCTCATTTTAATATAACAGATAAAAAATAAAAGTCAAGTATTTTGGAACATTTTTGACAGATTCAAATCCAGTTTGCTGTATCTTATGTTGCAATCAGTCTGTATTGTG
>JAFTJI010000226.1 GCA_017456495.1 Lentisphaeria bacterium
CGATTTTTACATCGTAAAAATCGGAATGCCGCAAAAAGGTTTGGAAAAAAGGGGTGGAGTTTGAGGAGGGGAAAAAGGACCTTTCCTAAAAAGGGCTTTTTCCCCTCCTCAAGTAACAACCTTTATTGGGAACAGAGCTTTTTTATTTTGTTCTGTTCCCAATCAGGAGAAAATGCTGTTATTTTTTTTCGGTAACACGGCGGAACCATTTGAGAGCAATTTCTGGCCAGTCTGAAACCGGATGTTTTGTTTTTGATATCCCATAACCATGTCCGCCTTTGTCCCAGATGTGCATTTCACAGGAAACTCCGGCGCGCAACAGCGCAAGATGCCACGCAAGAGCATTCTCGACTTTGATCGGATCATCTGCCGTTTGTACAAGAAATGTCGGAGGCGTAGTTTTATCTATCTTGAAATTGTTTGTCAACGTGAGACTTTTAACATCCTTTACCAGATATGCCGGATAGATCAAAGCGGCAAAATCCGGACGGTAATCAAGTTTATCCGCTTCATCCGCTGCCGGATATGGTTCGCCGGAAAAAGCGGAAACTGACGCACAAAGATGTCCTCCTGCGGAAAAACCGATAACACCAACCCTCTGAGGGTCAACATTGAATTCCTTTGCCCGGTAACGGATGAGCCTGATCGCTCTTGCCATATCTGTGAGCGCGGCATCTCTGCGTCCGGGACAGCGGTACTTGAGAATAAATGCATTAAATCCATTTTTCTGGAGCCAATAGCCTACTTTGATCACAGGCTCCCAAGTTACATACGAATAACCTCCGCCTGGAGCAATGACCACTGCCGGACGCGGTTTGCCGCCGGGAACAATAAATGGATAGATCTCAGGATCGGAAATCTGAGAGATCCTGCGCCTTTTGCTTTTTGGTCTGATAAGAATCTCTTTTCTGCCGGAATCTTCCGGAACAGCAAATGGAACCGGATGATTTTCCCAAATACGCACCGGGTGGATATCATCTGCCACAAATGACAATGTTTTTATGTTTTTTTCTGCAGCCTTCAGAGGAAAGATACAAAATAAAACCAGAGCAAAAACGAAATAAATCTTTTTCATAAGGAAGCAATCCTTTATTTTGAATAATCGTAAAAACGAAAAAACAGACTGTTTAAGCAATATAGCGTAAAAACGATGATTTGTCAAACAGTCTGACAGAAATTCTGAACTTAAAATTTAATATTCCGCCTTATGTCCATTCTTTTCCAGAATATCTGTAAAAATGGGTATGCTCTTTTTCGATATTTTAATTGATACCGTTTCATCAGAGTTCAGTTTTATGACAAGCTCTTTCAGATCCCGGAGTTTGACCTGAGCGATATTTTCAAAATCAATCTGCTGCACAATAGTGAAATTTTTCAGGTCCTTTCGTCTTTCCTGCTGGTGCACTGTGCAGCTTCCAAAGATCGTATAGAGGACAATTTGTCCAATCTTCAGTCCCCAGAAATAAGATGCCGTAATCGTTGCACCGAGTAATACAAAAATCCATAAGAAAAGGTTCGAATAGTCTTTCTTGTATTTTAACAGGGCAATCCGTTTTTCTGTCAGAATAACAGCAAGTTTGTATTTTTTCGATCCGGCAGTGAATTGGCAATTTTCCAGAGCTAAAACAGATTCCCCGTATAAAAAGCAAAAATCAATCTCGGAATCCATGTTCAGCTGTTCCGGTGGTTTTGCCTCAAAGTTCCAATAATCTTCTGAAAGTACACCGTTTTTATTTTTTTCAGTGCCGGTCTGCTGCGAATCACTCATAATAATACAACTCCTTTTGAACTGTTGGTGTATAATAACATGTTAGAAAAATACATCTCTGACAAATATAACATGTATAAGATATTTGTCAAGAAGAAAAATTTTTTTTTGTAAAAAAACTGTTCATCAGTTAAAAGGAATAATCCTCCCCTGTCCGGAAAAACCGGGAATCAGGGGGGAAGAGCATTTTTTTAGAGGTAATTTCAAAAGTCCGGCAAAATTTGGCTGAAAAAAGATTGTTGATGAGTTGGAAATGGAAGTTTGAGCGTGGCTGCCATCCTCCTTCGCTGAAGCTATGGAGGATAAACCGAAAACGCTCCATTTGCAGATCGCAACAAGAATTTTCTGCCATTTTTGAAGACTTTTGAAATTGCCTCTTCAGTAAAGAAAGTATCTGATCTGTTCAAACCGGTACTTCACGGAACCATTGTTCCGGAAAAGAAGACTGTATTCCTGTTTTTTCGGACGGAAAACCTGAGAATACTGCTGAACCTGATCGCTTTCCCGGAAACATCCGGCTCTCTGAGTCACGATTTGTCCGGAAATGCTGATAATGCGGATCGCGGAAGATTTTCCCTTCCCTCCGCAGCTCATCCGGACTGCGACGATAAGTTTTTTCTTTGCTGCAACGGCTTGAGAGATCACTTCAGATGGAATGATCAGACGGCTGTCTCCTGTCATGAAATAATATCCCTGTGCATCCGGTTTGATCTCCGTACCGCCTTTCTTCCGGGTAAAAACAGTTATGGCAGATTGATTTTTGATTTCTGTCCAGGGAACTTTTTTAACAGTAAATCCCCCTTTCAGAGCCTTTCCGGAACGGGAAAAATAATCCACGGGAGTCAGGATGAAACTGTATATTCCGGGTTCAAAATATCCTGCACTGAAACCGTGTTCAACCGCTTTTGAATAATTTCCGTCATTGGGCAGTTCAACGATCCCGTAATGTCCAAAGATTCCATCAGACGATTTTTTTGAAAGAACGATCCGGTATTTACTGACATTCATCGGGTTTTCCGGCAGAGGAAACTTCAGGATCCCCCAACGGTTCCAGCCTTGTTTTTTTGCCAAAAACACAGCCTTATCAGCCTGACGGAAAGATGGGACCGGAAGAGCTTTTTTTCTGTTTTTCAAGACGTAAGGTGCTGTCTTTGCATTGAACGGAAGCGGGAATTCCCACTGGGACCCGGGAAAGATTTCCTGTCCGGTCTTTACATTATACCGGCGGACGATGACCCGATCCTTATACACTTCACAGATGGCGGCATCATAGGAGTATTGTCGGGTCGCCGGATTGGCAATGCCGCCGAGATCATTATACGCCAGCGAACCGGCATTGATGGCAGTAAACGTGCCCTGCCAGATGGAACGTTCATCCATCAGCCTTGCATGAGTATGTCCGGAAATGACGATTGCCTGCGGATAAGCATCCAGAATTTTTCTGTAATGACTGTCCCCGCCGGAAGAAGCAAAACTTCCGGGCGTGGTATTCATTGGCGGATAATGAGTTACTACAAAGATCGGATTGGCCCCGGATTTTTTCGCTGCCGCTGCAAGATTCCGGCTCAGTATCTCAGGATTCTCTTTCTGGGCAATGGAAACGAAATGAAATCCTTTTACTGTTTTGACGGGATTGACACTTCCGGAACCGGTGTATTTAACAAAATCACTGTACCCTTTCTCCCAGGTTGTTCCGATCCGGTCATGTCCGGCGGGGATCATAAGAAAATCCGGACGCGTTTTTTCATCGGCGAATACTTCCAGGTAGATTTTCCGCCAGAGCCGGAACATATCCGGCTGGTAAGTATCGACCACATCACCGCAATCTACAAAAAAATCAACTTTGTGCTTGCGGAACAGCTCAAATGCCAGTTTTGTGCGTTCTGCTGTCGCCGGTCGTTTCCGGTCAAGATGATTGTCGGAAATAATGCCGAACCGTAATAAAACCTCATTTTGTGCATGAAGCAGAACGCTGCAAATCATACAAATCAGAAAAAGAATCTTTTTCATACTGTTACTCCATCGTCGTATATTATTTTAAAATTACCTCTGCTGCTGTTCCAGATATTCTGCGATTTTCCGGCGTATCTCCAACAATTTCCGGGGATCCCTGATTCCGTTTTTCCGTCCGGGACAAATTTGTTTTGCCAGTTTCGCTGCAAGTTCCGGATTTACCTTTTGAAGCAGAATCAGATAATCATAATCCTCGCTTCCATCCCGTAGATTTGCCAGCCGGATCGATGGATAGATCGCCTGTTTTCCGGGATAAAGAAGAACTCCGTCCCCGGTCGCGTTCATTGCAAATTTATCCATCAGATAAAGATTCTGGAAAATCTCATCTTCATTCAGATATACCGCTTTTTTCCGATGCCAGTTATTCACATGCCAATACAGGAACCCATCTGCGCCGAGAACATAAACCTGCCAGGCGATTTGACGGGCATTCAGAAACGGATATTCCAGATTTGCAAAATTTACATAAGGGTATTCCGGGCCGCAGCAGGTATATGTCCAGACCTGATGTCCTGCTTTCCGCAAACGTTCCGCGTGTCCCTTATGGTAGAAATTGGTTAAAGGACAAAACCAATCTGTTGTGCGGAACTGAGGATCTTCCGGATGTTTGACAGATTCCTGAAACATGGTTGAAGTGGAGAGCAAAGGAACGTTCCACCGCCTCTTAACAAAATTCCGCGTCCGGTTCAATGCATCAAAAGAATCTCTCCGGCGTTCATCAAAACCGTAAAAATAACCGATTTTTTTCAAATCATGCTTTTCAAGTTCCCGGATATAGCCGTCCAGCCGTTCCGAAAATTCCTGAAACAGCTTTTCGTTATAAGAAGAGAGATCACTCCAGAGGGTCCAGAGAACTTTCTTTTTGGGTTTTGGAACGAGATGCAGAATATTAAAACTGTTCATTCCCCGTTTTCTGGCATAAAGCAAGTCTGAGATTTCGGGCATTTCCGTCCGGGTGATATCATCCGGATTCAGCCGGTGATCCAGCATGAGATCCCATGCCATCCGCCTGAACTTGCGTAAATTACCCGGATAATAAAAATCCAGGAATCCGTCCATGAGAGAAAATGCGGAACGGTAAGAAAAGGTTTCGGGCAGATCAAACCCGAAAACCCGGAGCTTAACTGCGATTTTCCCAAGTTCTCCTGATTTATTTTTTACTGTTACCGTTCCGGTATAAGTTCCGGCAGGTGTTCCGGCTGGGGCATAAAAAGTCAGCCAGATCCCGGCATTTCCGTTTCCGGGAACATTGAACGGTTTCATCGGCAGCAGCGGATCCGGAAGCCAATATTCCTGCTCCGGCAGCTGTTCCGGATGGGTTGCATAAGGAATGATCCTTGGAATATATGCGACCCTCCGGAACTCAACGGTTCCGGGAAAGAGGATACCTTTTTCATTTTTCAATCCGGCGATATCGCAAGTTATCCCCTGCAAATCATTGGTGGTTCCATTGCTGACGATTACCTGCATGCTTTCCCGTTCATTTCCGGCAAGTTCCAGCAGAATCTGCTGCGCCGTGTTTTTCTCCGGTTTCGTCAGCGGAGAAATTTTTTTCATGGAATCGGCGCACCAGACTTGAACAGATCCGTTTCCTGTCGGGAGCTTTACTGCCGGAATCTTCCGTTCGATCCGGTTGACCCGGTCACCCTTTTTCATTTCCAGTTTCAAGATGTAATCTGTATTCGGGAGCAGAAACGATTTCCGGAAACGTTTTCCTTTTCCCTTGAATTCCGCAAGGATTTTCCCTTTCCTGCTTGCAATCACACCCTTAAATTCTGTTTTCGGGCTGAAAAATCCCAGATCAAGGCGATATCTTTTTTTGGAAAGCGGAGCCAGTGAAAGCAGTGAACAATATTCCATCAGCGGTCCCGGATCCCCCCGGCGAAGAGAGATATTCCGGAAAAATGCCGTTCCGGTACTGTTCCGCAACAGAACAGTGAGAACGATTTTCTTCACCGGCTTTTCCGGATAGTAACACATGACCGCTTCTTCCCGGGAATGAGTTCCCGGACGCCATTTCGCTTTTACAGCATAACGAATGGAACCATCCGTATAATGGATATCAGCATAAATGCAGTAATCTCCGCCGTATCCGGCATTTTCAGAACAGCTTTCTCCCCGGAATACAACAGGTGATTTGTCCGGATTCCGGAAAATGATCTCCTGATAATAGGAAAATTCCTGTTTGCGCCCTCCTTGAGAAGAAACTCCGCCGACCATACCATCTTTTATAAGATAGCGGCTGTGTTTTTCCAACGGGAGCCATCCGGGCAATCCTCCGGAAGCGTCCGGCTTCATTGCCCCATTCTGCAGAAGATTTCCATTCCCGGCAAATGCAAGCAGGAAGATGGAATATAAAAAGATTATGCAGAAGATTCTCATTTTTTCAGTTCAAACATATTGTGTGTGTCGGCAGTTAAACGGGAATATCTGCACATTTCCACATGACCGTCGCCGAAAATCGTATTGGCTGCACCGGTATTGCCTGCGGTAAAAATATCCGTTGTCTTCTGCTTTGCCACTTCATCGGACTCATTCAGCTTCATGTTGGAGGCATGCCGCATTGCCGGACGGTACTGTGTGGCTGTATTTCTTTTGCGTCCTTCTACGTACCATGCTGCACAACGCCATTTTTCAATAGCAATCGCTTTCTGTGAGGGATTGATAATATGATGTTTTTTCATTGGTGAGTTCAAGACATAATTTCCTCCGTAACCTGCACTGGTATCATAAATTCTCAAACTTTTAGCCATTCCGTTTCCGGTGCTGCTCGGACAGTAAAAAACTTCGGAAGATTTTGAGCCGTCGATTCCTCCGCTGGTGTGCCATTTCACCGGAAGACCTGTCACATAAGTATAAATGCGATAGGACCACCCCAGATGATTTCCCTCCGCATCTTCAAAACGCCATGTTCCGTTTACCCAGCCGTCATACTCATTTTCGTATGCAGACAGTCCGGTACTGATCATTTTACTGTTGTTGAGGCAGCTGACCTGTCTGGATTTTTCTCTTGCATTATTGAGAGCCGGCAGCAGCATCCCAGCCAGAATTGCAATGATTGCAATTACAACAAGCAGTTCGATCAGCGTGAACGCTGATCGAGTGAAGATGTGAAGGTGTGAAGAGCAGTTTTGACAATTGTCAAAACTGCGTGAAGTGCGCCCTGCCGGGCGTAAGGATGTGTTGTTTTTATAGATTTTTTTGAGGTAATACAACGGCAAAACACCTATTTGACAAGTTTTATTCACAAGCAGTTCAATTAGCGTGAAAGATTGCAGTTTGTTCATTTTCATATTCCTGTTACTCCTATTGAAGTTGTTATATCAAAGTGATATTCTTTGCGGTGTTCCCGGATGCCGCTGATTTTCTGACAGAAACCGCGGCTGTAAAAGAGCAAACGGGGAACAGCAGCTTTTCCGTGTGATCAATTCACCGGAAATCATCTCCGGAACAGCGGATATTTCTCTGTTCTGTCTGATCGCCTGAATTATTTCTGCTGCGCGCCAGCCGATCTTTGAACGGGGCTCACGAAGCGAACAAATCTGACAATCGGAAAGATACTCCTGACTGTCTCCGAATGCAACAAGAGAAAAATCTTCCGGGATCCGGTATCCTTTCTGCAGCAGTTTCTTCCGGAACTCCAGAATCAGGGAGGCAGAACAGAAAAATGCTGTCGCTTCAGAATGTTCCGCTAAAATCGAATCAATATCGGCACATCTGTCGTCCCGGAATGAGATGTTGTAAGCATAGCGTTCCGGATTTTTTATCCCGGCTTTTCTGAGCGTTTCTGTGAAGAAACGACGCCGGTCTGTAAAAATCGGAGCTTGATCAGGCAGGTCAAGAAAAACGATATGCCGGTGTCCGATCCGGAAAAGAAAATCCAATACATCCAGAAAACCGTTCCGGTAATCAAAAAACACTGACGGAATCTCCCCGATGCTCCGGCTGATCGTTACTTGCGGGATATTGTGACGGTGTAATTTCTCAATCACACTGTTGTATATCTGCCCCGGTCGCTCCCAGATAATACCGTCAAATTTCAAATTCCGGTATTGATCCAGCAGCCGTTCTGCGCTGTCGCCATCCGGGCGTAATTCCAGTTTCCCGAAGTTCTGAAATGCAAAATCAGATATGCCGGAAAGCAGATTTTTGTCATAAGACGGCAGCCGGGAGGCACTGCCCTGATACTCCGGAAGGAATACCAGAAACTTCGTTTTCCTGACCTGTTCCGGCGAACGGTTTTCGGGTGATATGATAAAAGTGCCACGTCCCTGCCGTTTGTAAAGCAGACCTTCATCCATCAGAGTCTGCAGAACTTTCCGGACAGTATTGCGGCATAAATGATATTCTTCTCCCCACGCAGTTTCTGAAGGGATGGGCTTCGCCGGATCCAGTTCATTGTTCCGGATCATTTTACGCAGATTCACCTCCAGAAGCTCCCTGCCTGCGCTGATTTTTATTCCTCCAACATTCCGTGACATCGTATCATGTTCCATTGCTTGTTCATAATTGTTTACATGTTCATAGTTGTTCACTCTATTTAAAATAACACTTTTTTCTGAAAAGTCAATCCTTCTTTTGAAAAATCTTATTTGGTTTCCATAAGGTTATGACGGAAGAAAAAAGGGAATGGAACAATCTCTGCTCCATTCCCTGTGATTAAATTCTGTTCCGGGCTGATTTTATTTTCCCAGATCGCCCTTTCCGGCAAATTTGATGATGGAATATTTTTCAACATCATGATTCTTGTTCAATGTCAATGAGGTTCCGGAATATTCCGCCGGCATGGTCATCTTGTTGGTCACAAGGTTTGCAAGCCAGCTGTCATATGCCTTTGGTACAGGGACATCCATTGCCGCAAAGGGAATGAAAAATTCTGCTGTCCAGCTGTTGTTCCGGACTTTTGTTTTCAACTGATAACCTGCTGCAAGCCATTTTCCGTAAGGCATGGGAATCGGATTCAGAACAGCTTTGTTTTCAATGTGTTTCATGTAAGCATCAAAGACCAGATGGAAATATTTCTCCTTTTTGAGTCCCGGTGCAAAGAACATTTCGACCGTATCGTTCCGCCACATGGCAGGGAAATTTGCTTCGGGCTTGTACGGCATGGTAATAAAGCCGTAAATTCCCTGTTTGTTCCAGACCAGGCGGATGTCTGCAGGATATTTGAACTTTTTGCCGGTTCCATTCGGACAGATCATTTTCATGGGCTTGATCTTGGTCCAAAGGGGTTCCGCTTCACCATCAACAACGATTTTTTCCTTTCTCAACAGCTGATAGACATTGTAGGTCACGCGTTCAAAGGAGTACCGGTTCCGGGTCCCCTGGAAAGCTCCGGGCCACAATTTCTTGTAGAGCTGGAAATGTTTCTTCGCGCGTTCATTGCCTGCGGGAAGAGCGGCTTCTGCCTGATTCAGCAGTTTTTCCATCTGGTTCACGACAGCAAGCGGAGGAAGGATATCGCCATCTTGCTGCTTGGAAGAGATGTCGATATAAGTTTTTTTCAGCAATCTCTGGAACTGGATCAGGATATCAGCAGATTTCTTTCCGTAAAGGATGGTGAACATCTCATAAATCGCTGCATCGCAGTTGAAATCCGGGTTCCACATGGAGCGGTACATCACATATTTTGTGGGGAAGTGGTTCCAGAAATCATAGTGTCCTCCGTGGTCGAAAAATACCTGATCGCGCTGCTCGAGATTTCCCCATTTTTTGATGGATTCTCCCATCATCTGTCCGATCATGGCACGGGAATAAACGTTGGTATTGTGGTTGTATGCCCAGATGGAACGGACAGGGTTGCCAGTTGCATTTTCCCAGTCTTTCAGCCCCTGTTCCACTTTTGCCCATTCAGCCTTGTTATGAACCAGACGGGGGAATGCACCTTCGCAATAACGGACTTCCACGTTTTTGGAGAGTTTCCATCTGGGGTCGCGGGAGGCGTGCTGGATATCGTAATACGCCATGACAGCCAGTTTCACGCCTGGGAGTTCCTGCTGCAGCCGCTTATCCAGATACTGCAGGAAACGGGCATAGACGTTGGCAAGAGGAGCCCCGCGTTTTTTATCGGCGTCGGTGACCAGGTTCAACTTTCTCACGACCGGGTCGATCTCCACATCCGCCAGAGTGATCCGGTGGTCAGTCACACCGAAAGAGACATACTGATTGTTTGCCCAGCTCCAGCCATCGTTGTCTTTTCCTTTGGATGCAAAATAACGTTTCCAGGAATCGATCAGAATATCCGCAAATTTCAGGTCGACCACATCGTAATAGGAGCCGACGAGTTCGTGGGGTTCGTAGTAGAAGTTTCCGTTGGGGGAACGGTAGAAGATCGTTTCCAGCTTGTCGGGATGCTTTTTGGCAAACTTTTTGTCATGGGGATCGTGTCCGCCGAAAGGAGGATTGACCTGTCCCATTCTCCAGCGGTTGTTCATCAGATCCGCCCACTTGATATTCAGAGAGTTCCCGAGATAGGGGATCCAATCTTCCACCCAGCCGGCTTTCCGGTAGGAATTTTTTGTAGAGGGAAGCATGGTGCAGTTGATGAAGAAGATCCCGTTTCTGCCGGGCAGACGCGGATAGTCATAATAGCGGAATGGGGTAAGAGTCAGATCCCTGATTGCCGGGAAGATCGTTCCTGTTCCGGGCATATAGTAACGGATCCCCATGATGCGTTCCATGAAGTCATAACTGCCCCAAAGAGTTCCGCGGATGCCGCCTTTCATATCAAGAGGATCTTTGTTGTAGCTGGGATCAAGAGATGAATCCGTTCCGGCGATTACGACACCGCCGGGGAATGTAACGACTTCAAATCCTTCCTGTTTCAGCTTTTTCACATTCACATATTTAGCAGAGATCGGGTTATCTCCCACGGAGATCACGAACGGATATTTCTTTCTTGCCAGGGCGATCTGACTGCTGGGAAAAACTTCCGGCGTTTTCCCGGTACAGCTCTGGAACCCGGTTTTCAGTTCATCTACAGCATAAGAGATACTGCGGCTGCGAACGGCACCGGTCTCTCTGTCGAGGTCGGCAATGATCGCAAACTGCAGCTGACCGTTTTTCACCAGCTGGATCGGTGCATGTTTTTCCGCTTTCCGGATCTCTACAGGTGTCAGTGCGGGATTTTTCAGATCGTAAGCCTGAACATCCTGCAGCAGCAAACTTGCCGCGATAACCGCCGCAAAACTCATTACAGATTTTTTGAAAATGTTCATCTTGTTTCCTTGTTTTTAATTGAGTACGATGGTCGTCATGGTCTGTTCCGGCAAATAAATTTTCAGATATTCGCCCTTGTATTTGAACTGAATGGAGGAGAATTTATCCGCGCCGTTTCCGACGACAGCGACAACAGAACCGTCGGGATTCCGTGCCAGCAGACAATCCACCATGGGTTCCTGCGGGAAGTTCATGGGACAGGAGAGAACTTCCGCCCCGCGTTTCAGGTATGGAGCATAATGTTTGAACGCGTGATACTGGATGCTGGGGGTGATCTCACCGGTTCTTGAGTGGACTTCCACCAGTCCGGCACACTTGAAGTTGCCCAGATTCGGACTGCCGTTTTCGTCAAGCGCATAGTTCCAGCCCACAAATGAGGAACAGCCGTTGTTCAGTGCGCCAGTGATCGTCCGGGACCACCAGAGGAGATGACTTTCCGCTGAATTTTTCTTGTAGTTCGGACCCTTTTCTGTCAGCTGGAAGGCAAGATCCGGATATTTTTCACGGATCGGATTCATCATTGTCGGAAAACCGTCATAAGGATGCCATGCAACGGAATCGACATTCGCAGCGACTTCCGGATCGGAGAGCATGTAAAGCACCCGTTTCCAGCCCTGATAGTTGTGGTCATAGAGCCACATTTTCGTATCAAGTCCGGCAGCTTTCAGGCGGGACGGCAGGAGGTGTCCCACCAGTTCCATTTCAAAATCCGGGTGGAGCTGAGACTGTGGCATACATCCCCGCTGATCGGTGTCGGGTTCATTCTGCATGGTCATGGCATCAATATGGATCCCGGCTTCCTGATATGCCTGAAGATAGTTTACCAGATAATCCGCGAACACCGGAAGATATTTTGCCCGCATGTACCCGCCGCACATGCTGCCGCCGGTCTTCATCCATCCCGGCGGGCTCCACGGAGAGCTGAACAGAAAGAGATCCGGACGGATCGCCTGTGCTTCTTTCACAATGGGGATGATATATTTCTTATCGTGGTCAATGGAAAAATCTTTCAGTTCCGGATCTTCTTTTTCGTGATAAGAATAAACCTTTGTGGAGTAATCGCTTGCACCGATATTCAGACGTCCGATGGAGAGATTCAGACCGTCTTCGGAGAAGAGATCCTGAAACAATGCTTTACGCCGTTCCGGATCGACTTTCTGAAACATATAACATGCGGCATCGGTGAACGAAGCACCGAACCCGAGTATTTTGTGAGAAACTTTTGCCTGATCCACATCCACGCAGGGGGAATCATAATAAATGTTAGGGCTGAACGGCTGGTTTTCCATTTCATAGGCAAACCCGCTTTCATCACTGCGCAGCATTTTGACTCGATCCATAAATATTATCCTTTCCTGGTTATTTCAATCAATCTTCATCAGGTGAAAACAGAGTGCATTCAGAACCAATCCGTGCCGGATCTCCCCGGAAGAGATCATCTCACGGATCACGTCAAGGGAAACTTCTTCTGTCTCAATACATTCCGTATCTTCCAACAGCGGTTCTGAAATCTTCTTCACATTGTCGATCTGAACGGTAAAGCAGATATTTCCCTGAATTGCCGGATTGGGGGTGACTTTTCCGATGATCCTGGGATTTTCTCCGGCGTATCCGGTCTCTTCCAGAAGTTCCCGTGCTGCCGCATGTTCGGGGGAGGGATCCGACGGATCAATACATCCGCCGGGGATCTCCACTTCCTCCCGCATGGTTCCGGGGCGGAACTGGCGGATCAACAGAATCTTTCCTTCGGGAGTCCGGGCGATCACATTCACCCAGTTCCAGGAGGAAAGCGTGATAAAGTCGATTTCCGCATCTGTTCTGAGACATTTGAATTTTTCAGAACAGACGGCAAAGATCTTTGTCCGGAAGATCTCTTGTTTCTTTTCCACCGATTTCCATTGATCCGCAGAGCTCACAGGTTACTCCATTTCCACATAGTGTTCCTGGATCTTCGGGGTACGCATTGCAATATTTGCAAGGTGGTCGCCCAGTTTTTCCAGTTCCCACAGCATTTCAACAAAGATAACGTTGGTTTCGACCGCGCATTTTCCGGCATCGCGGCGTTTGACATGATCGTTTTCATACTGACGCGCAAGCTGGTTGATCTCACGTTTATTTTCCAGAGCTTCACTGGGAACTTCGATCTCTGCATCGTCTTCCGCCGGAACAGGAAGTTCCAGTTCCTCTTCGTCGATATCTGCCATCAGTTCGGAAAGATCTTTCTTGCGGGTGTAGTTCTTTTCATACTTCTTTGCAAGTTTATTCACTTTCTTTTCACTTTCCAGAGCATCATGAACATTGCCTTTGTCGGAAGACGAGGCAAGGGCGAGCATAACACTGTTTGCCTGGGCATCGAGCACCGACCACAGTTTGTTCAAATCCTGGATCGCAACATCTGAAAGTTTCCGTCCGGTCTTGTGGAGACGCTTTGTCAGCTTCAGGATATTATCTGTATGGTCAGCGATCCGTTCGGCATCATTGGTACAGTGCATGAGCAGCGGGATGATCGCGGACTGATGATGAGTCAGCGGACGGCGCGTAATGCGGACAAGGTAGTTGGTCAACTCTGCCTGCAAGTCGTCGATCTTCTCTTCCTGTTCATCCAACTTTTCTGTTGATTCCGTATCAATTTCCCCTTTCATGAAGTGCTGATTGACAGCTTCATCCACCATGACCCAGGCATCTTTGACCATGCTGCGCAGCACGTTGACCACCTGTTCGATAGCGATGGAAGGGGTTTTCAGCAGGTGGGGTTCCAGTCTCTGGATCTTGACAGGTTCCCGCAGCGGCAGGATCATTTCACAGAGTTTTGTAAAGATTCCGGCAAACGGAGTCAGAAGGACCACTGCAAAGATGTTGAAGAACGTATGCGCCATAGCGATATTGCGCTCGATATTCTGAGGATGAGCCGCAAACGCATTGCCCGGTGTGATCCAGTTGATGAAGTACAGGAAGCAGGGCTGCCGCGCGGGTCCGTAAGGAATGTAGAACAGCACAATCATGACCAGCGTTCCGATCACGTTAAAGAGCATGTGCGCCAGAGCCGCCTGCTTCGCCACCCGGTTGGCTGTCAATGCCGCAAGAAACGCAGTGATCGTTGTACCGATGTTGGTTCCCAGCAGAAGCGGAACCGCTGTATAGAAGTTGATCAATCCTCCGGCAGCGAGTGCAATGATAATACCGATCGCCGCAGAGCTGGACTGGATCACAAATGTTGCCAGAGCCCCAATCAGAATCGTTCCCAGAACTGCACCGACAGGCATCAGACCGCCCGGTTCCGGCGCACAGTCAAAGGAGCGGAACAGATTCACAAAGGACGGAAATTCACCAAGCAGTTTCATTTCGCTGCTCATCAGGTTCATACCGAAGAAGAGCAAACCGAAACCGAGGATCGTTTCACCCCAACCTTTGATGATCCGCTTCTTGGCAAGCATCACCAGGAAACCGACCGCAACCGCAGGAAGCGCAACCTCCGCCAGATCGAATGCAACCAGCTGACCGGTTACAGTCGTACCGATGTTCGCCCCGAAAATCAGACCGATGGATTGGCGGAGCGTCAGCAAACCGGCGTTGATGAACCCGATGACCATGACAGTTGTCGCGCTGGAGGACTGGATGATCGCCGTCACAACCGCTCCGGCAAGGACTGCAACAGTCGTCCGTTTGGAGAAAAACTGAAGGATTTTCTTCATATTTTCCCCGGCGATTTTCAGGAGACCATCTCCCATCAGTTTCATCCCGAACAGGAAGAATGCCAAACCGCCGATCAGCGTGAGAACAACAGAAAGACGGTCGATCCCAAGCTGTTTTACTTTCTGGGTGCGGATAAAATACTTATTGTCAGGATCCGCAACTTCCACGCCAATGGTATAAACTCCGGTACTTTTTCCGAGTTTGATTTCAGAAGATGCAACACCTTTTTCATCAGTTTTCACCACAGCGGAACCGACAGACGCAGAATTTTTCCGTTCCGGGCTGTCTGTGATTGTAAAATAGACCGGCACACCGACAGCCGGTTTTCCATTTTGGTCGACAAGTCTGATAGAAACCGGTTTTGCCAGTTTTTCCCCTGCGATCCCTTCCTGATTTCCGCCTTCCAGTTTTGCACCGATAACAAAACGGATCTCCTGGCTGATCTCAGACCCTTCCGGGATGATCGTAAGGTATTTATCCCCGATGCTCTTTCCGGCTTTCACTTTGAAAGAGATCATCCCGCCGTTGTCGCTGACCAGTTTCTGATCCGTAATGGTCAATCCGGGACCTGGAACGACTTTGACTTTTTTCCCTGCAACGGGGACCGGCTTAGCTTCTCCTCCGAAGACACTTCTTCCCGGCGGGCTGTACAACTCAATAATGATTTCCTTGCTGAAATCCTCCCCCGGCAGAGCCAGCTGATTTTCCCCCTGAATGATTTTCAGAGAACCTACATTTGTTTCCTTGCTTTTCTCTCCGCACGCAGTGGAGAGAAGCAACAGTCCCGCTAATAAGGATGTTGAGAGAATGCGGGGCATCAGGTTCATAGAGTTTTTCCCTTTCTTTGTTAAACTCATATTTTTTTCGCATACTGCGAATTCGGATATTGCTTTTTCAATATGGCTGCAAATTGCTTCCAGCGATTATCTTTCATCTCTTTTAATAAAATAGTCACTTTGTAAAGGAGTTCCGGTCTCCGTTTGTGTTCCAGCACGAGATAGCAGGCTTGAAGATAGTTCCTGACAGCTTTCTTTTTGTCGTTCTGAAGCAGAGCAATGTCTCCTTTCCGTTCAAAGGAAAAGAAAACAATGTTATTATCTCCGGAGGCAAGCAGAGACTCTGCCTGAATTGCCGCTGATTTATATTTTTTTGCTTTGATAAGCAGATCAACATAGAACAGTTTCGCGACGGTGATATCATTCTTCAGATTGGCATCCGGAGACGTATCACTCATAATCAATTCAAGCTCTTTCAAAGCTTCATTCAGCTTGCCGAGTTTATCCAGCGCACGCGCTCTGCCGATCAGACAGTAGATCCCCCAGCCGAGATTTTTATAGTTCCGGTACTCAATTTGATACATTTTCTCCGCTTTGACAAAATTTCCGTTTTTCAGGAACTTGTCGGCAGCAGAGATCGCCGCAGGTTTGGGAACTCTGGCATAATCGTATGAAAATTCCGGCGCGGTCCAACGTTTTCCATTCAGAGTATAACTGATGGAACCATCTGCATTTGCGGTAAGGTCCTTGACGTTCAAAACCTGCTTTTTTCCGGTGAGCTTTACGATTTGCTGCGCGTTGACCCCGGCAAAGACGGTCAGAACCATTACTGTAAGGATCAGCTTCATCATCGGGGCACCTCAGCAGTTGGTGATCATCCGGAGTGCGCGGATCAGAGAGCCGTTGACGTCGATCTTTTTCCGTTCGCGAACCGCCATGGGGATGGGCACATGGGTGAAAGATTCGTTCCAGTGACCGACGACCATATCCGTGCAGCCTGCCATTGCGGCGTGAACAGCATTCTGTCCGAGCAGCAGACAGAACACGGCATCTGTTCCGTTGGCAGGGATCCCGCGGATCGTATAAGTCGGGTCAAAATATTTGATCGTGGCTTCGATCCCTACTTTTTTCGAATACTCTTTGATCTTATCTTTCAGGAACAATCCGATATTCTGATGGAGAACATTTCCGGATTTATCCTTTTCCCGGTTCCCCTGGATCAGTTCCTGTCCGGCTCCTTCCGCAACGATCACAACAGCATGGTGTCTCCGCTGAAGCCGGTCAAAGAGTTTCGGCAGAAACGCATTTTCGCCTTCTTCCAGATTGAACTTTACTTCCGGGATCAGACAGAAGTTTGCGTGTGTATTCGCCAGCGCGGCATAAGCAGCAATGAATCCGGAATCTCTGCCCATCACATGGATCAGACCGACTCCGTTGTAAGCTCCTTTTGCTTCACAGTGAGCAACCGTGATGATGGGGTTCGTTGCATAAACCGCTGTTTCGAACCCGAATGTCTTATCCATACAGGAGATATCGTTGTCGATGGTTTTGGGAACGCCTATGATACTGATGTTCAGCTGATGTTTTTTTGCTGCGACTGCAAGATCATGAGCTGCCCGGAGCGTGCCGTCTCCGCCAATACAGAACAGAAGATTGATATCCATTCGGACAAGTGTTTCCAGCATGACTTCCGTATCCTGCGCCCCGCGGGAGGAGGCAAGGATCGTTCCGCCGCTCTCATGAATATCGTCAACAGTCGTTTCATCAAGGATCAGCGGTTCATGTCCGCAGGCGGGATTCAAACCGGCATAACCGTAACGGATCCCGTAGACGACAGGCACATGGTACTGGCGTTTCAGCGTGAGCGTGATACTTTTGATCACATCGTTCAGTCCGGGACAGAGCCCGCCGGCGGTCAGGATTGCCGCCTTGCACCATGCAGGATCGTGATAGATCTTTTCCCGGGGACCGGCTTTTTCCATGGCAAAGACTTTGTTATGTTCCAGAAAACGTTCTTTCATGATGGAAAAGTCGCGGTCATACAGGATTTTTGCATCATCCGGGATGAAATTCGCACTTTTCAAAGGCGAATTGAATTTTCTTTCGCCAAGATGTTCGATTTGAAAAATATCGGGTTCTGTTAAAGGTCCGTTCGGCATATTCAATTATCCTTTTTCTTGAAGGTTGATTTTCTTTTGCAGAATGTTGCGCTGGGGGTTCCGGTCTTGAGCTGTTCTCTCAGAAGATCTGCCGGAAAACGTTTCATTTCCGGATCGGTGATCTCAACATTCAATGCGAGGGCAATATCTTTTTTAGACATGAATCTCCACTGTCCGGGCTTCAGAAGTCCGCGTTTCAGATTCCCGATCACAACGCGTTCCAGACGGTTCACTTCATTGCCGAGATATTCCACCATACGGCGGATCTCACGGTTTTTTCCTTCCATCAGCACAATCAGATATTTTCTGGGACCGGTCTGATAAATATCTTCTGCATGAAGCGTTTCCCCTTCGTGGGTGATCCCGCTGCACATCTGTTTCAGTTCAGCCGCAGTAAAAGGATGCTCCACGGAGATCGCATACGTCTTGAAAACTCCGTTGCCGGGATGGGTGATCCGGTCTGCAAATTCACCGTCATTGGTGAACAGGATCAAACCTTCACTGTCTTTATCCAGCCGTCCGCAGGAGAAAAGACGCAGATCCTGCTTCAGATTGATCAGGTCAAGCGCGCGTTTCTTCGCGTGGGGATCGTTATTGGTGCAGACATATCCGCGCGGTTTGTTCAGCATGATATAGACGTGTGTCGGAAGTTTATTGATCGGCTTTCCGTTCAGACAAACCTTATCTTTCATTGTGACAATGGTCGCCGGATTGGTTTCGACCTCACCGTTTACCGTAACGCATCCGTTCTTGATCAGTTCAGCAGACTTTCTGCGGGGAGCCGCTCCGCAAACAGAAAGACGCTTTGTCAAGTTCATTTCCTGCATACCAGATTGTTTCTGAGCCATTTTTCAACGGTCCTTTCTATATATTAAAATGATGTTTGTCTTTTCCAGTCGGCACGAACCTGCTCCCGGAAATCTTCATCTTCCAGGAAACGGATCGCAGCTGCTGCAGTAATCGCAGATGCCCGCATGGTGTTTTCAAAGGCATAATCCGTTGCCGCATCTTCCCGGAACTCAGGAGTATGAAGCGGATGATCCGCGCCCCGGGTAATGTCATAAAGATAATTCGCTCCGGGAACTTTCACAGAAACATCTCCGAAGTCGGAAGAAGCGCGCCCCTCCGTTCCGTTCCCGCGGAAAATCTCTTCTCCGAACATCTCTTTCCAGAGATCTCCGTACAGAGCGTTCAGCGGCGCATTGAATACGGACGGTTCGTAAACTGCAACGATCTCTTCTTCTGCAAAGGTTCCTGTCGCTTCAGCCGCTGCCTGTACCATCTTGTGGAAACGTTTCCGCATCTCCCCGGCAGCCAGCAATTCCGGCGCACGGAGATTCCAGAACATTTCCGATTTCTCGGGAATGATGTTGACCGCAGAGCCGCCATCGGTAAAGATCCCGTGGATCCGCGCCCGTTCCGGCAGCTGCTGACGCCACATGGAAACAGAATTATAGAGCAGAACAGCTGCGTCAAGCGCATTCAAACCGTCTTCCGGTCTGGATGCCGCATGAGAAGCCTTTCCTTTGAATCTGACTCTGATTTTTACAGATGAGAGCCACCCCGGATCTGTCGCCGTTCCGGCAAAGGGATGCAGCAGGAAACAGACATCGTATCCGTCAAAAGCTCCTCTAGCCTTGAGAATCGTTTTCCCCCCGTAAGTCTCTTCCGCAGGGGTTCCGATGAGAGTAAAGGTCGATGGGATATGATGTTCTTCTGCATATCTGGAAGCCGCAACGAACGCTGCCAGCCCGGAAACTGCGATCAAATTGTGCCCGCAGGCGTGTCCCAACCCGGGCAGTGCATCATATTCACTGAGAAACAGAACTGATAACCCGCCTCCGCAAACTTCTTTCCGCGTTATGAAAGCGGTTTCCATCTCTTTGAAATTGCGTTCGACAATAAGCCCCTGTTTTTCCAGAAAAGAGATCAACAGCTGAGAAGACTCTCTTTCGTAAAACGCGACTTCCGGATTTGCATGAATGGCGGCGGAGATCTCAGCGAGATCTCCTTTGACAGATTCTATGTATTTTTGAAAATCATTCATGACTCTCTGATTCTCCAACGACTGTAAAAATACGCGTACGATATAATCTACACCATATTTTCATTTTTTCCAGTGAGTCATTATTTTTTTTGGAAAAATATTCCGGCATTACCGGTCATTCAAAAGATCCGCAAGGGGAACGCATGCCCATTCATTCATCAGACAGGTTCGTACATACCAGATTTTTTCCTGTACGTCAGTTACGATCTGGAACATGGTTCCTCTGACTTTGGCACCGCCTTCTGCGTAGGGAACAGAGAGGAGCTCCATCATTTCGACCGGAGTGATCCGGCTGTATTTTTTTGCCAGAGAGAGAAGATTTTCTCTGCGCTGCACGCTGCTTGCAATGGTGTCATCTTCTGCCAACGGATCATTTTTCCATTCAGACGAAGCAAAATGGTTTGCCGCAGCAATCAGATCCCCATTTCCGGATCGTGGAGCCGGAAACCACATCCCCTGCGTATGCCATTGAAAACACTCTGTCTCTCTGGCTGATGCTCCCATGATCAGATAGCCCGCCGCCGAGCGGAACGTATTGAAACAGCGTTTTACAGTATCAAGATCCGAACAGTTCCAGAGCATTTCCCAAAGCATCCACACATTATGGATCCGTTCGGGACAAGCATTTTTATCCGCAAACATGCCGCTGTTCAAACCCATGTAGATCCCCGCACTGTTCAGCCCTGTGGTCATATACAGACAGCCGGTCCAGTTGAATGAGGCAACTGCATTGCTGCCGTCGGACGGATGGAACACGGTGAGGACAAGCGTGTCAGCGATCTCCTCAAATTCCGGCAGCCAGTCATAATTCCTGCCGATGACAGAGTTTCCGTTTTCTGTGAGAGAACCGTTTGCTGCAAGCGTGGAGCAGCGGGAGGCGTCAAACATGGAACCCATTCCTTTGGCGATCAGATCCAGATAGATGACTTCCACTGCATTGACTGCCAGAAGCTGTTCCAGGCTCAGTCCGCTGGTTTCGCTCATCCCACGGAAAAACTCATCATATTTCCGGAATCCGCATACCGTAGTATTACTTCCGCCCAGACAGCCGAGGTATTTGAAACCATCCTGATTCGCACAGGCAAAACGGTAAACTTTTTCAAGTTCGTTCCGCAGCAGCGCACCGTATTGTCTGCCCATTTCAAAAAAAGAGCCCTTCAGATCGACGATGCAAAGCGTTCCCTGATAAAATTTTCTGCCGTTCTCAAAGTCACTGTCGTGCCGGAATATGGGATCCATTCTTCCACCTCCTTGTGATAGTTTTTTTCTGATACGGCAGTACTTTATCACAAAAGAGAGAATTTTTCAAGAGGGATGTTGCAAAACCTATATGCAGAAAACACGTTTTACGGTGTCAGCTTTTCTTTTTGGCTTGTCTGTAAAGGAAGAAAAGTCCAAGAGTCAGACAAACAGGGAAAATCGTTGCCGCAAACAGACCGTTTTTCAGGTTGTCCCCGGTGGCTTCTGCAACTTTTCCGACTAAAACAGGACCAGCGGTTGCTCCAAGGTCGCCCGCCAATGCAAGAAAAGCAAACATCGCAGTTCCCCCGGAAGGACATTTCCGGGAAGAAAGACTGATCGTTCCGGGCCACATGATCCCGACAGCAAGACCGCAGAGCGCGCAGCCGATCAATCCCGGGATCGCAAAGGACGAAAGCGATGCCAGCAGATAACATGCCGCTGCAGAAAATCCGCAGATAAGCATTGTTTTGACCAGATCCAGCTTATCACTCAGTTTCCCGTACATCATACGGGCAACTCCCATAAATGCCGCGAAAAGACACGGTCCAGCCAAATCCCCGGTCAGTTTGGAGACTTTCAGCGCGGATTCCGTGAACGCAGATGCCCATTGGCACATTGTCGCTTCAGAAGATCCGGCGCAAATCATCAAAAAGATCATCATCCAGAACATCGGAACACTCAACAGCTGGCGGATACTCATGCTTGAGCCGTCTTCTCCAAGTTTTTCAATCGGGCAGCTGATGAAGTTGATGGCATTGTAAAGCGGAATCAATGACCAGAGGATCGTCAGGATCTTCCATTGACCGATTCCGAATAACGCAAAAAACAGGGTGGATCCGAGAATGACTCCCACCGCGCCCCAGCAATAAAAGGAGTGAAGCAAACTCATTACACCTGCTTTATTTTCAAAAGGACATGCTTCAACGATGGGGCTCAAGAGAACTTCGATCAAACCGCTTCCGATGGCATAAAGCGCAACAGCAATCAAAATCCCCGCGTATGCGCTGGGCAGCAGATCAGGCAGAAAGGTCAGTGCAATCAAGCCGGCAGAAGACAAAACCTGAGAGGCAATCACGCTGAGCCTGTACCCGACTTTATCCGCATATTTTGCTGCAACAATATCAACAAGTAATTGCGTAAAATAGAAAACCAGCGGGATCAATGCGATCTGGGTCAAACTGATTTTATAAGTTCCCTTGAATGTCAGAAAGAGCAATGGGGTAAAGTTTGCTGATATCGCCTGGGTTACAAATCCCAAATAACAGGCGGTCAAAGTCTTTTTGTAGTTTTTCTGCTGGCTCATAATATCTCCCGGGTAATAATTGTTATATAGTAATTCAATACTATATCGCCAAAAACGACAGATATCAAAGCTTATAAAAGGGAAAAAGAAGCACTATTTACCCAAACTGCAATACTTTCCCGGCGTGATCCCATATTTCGCCTTGAACTGTTTGCGGAAATAATTTACCGAATTGAAACCGCAGGCACTGCTGACTTCTTCAACGGTATATATTTTTTCCGCAAGCATTTTTTGAGCGATCTGAAGCCGATACTGAATCAGGATCCCGACAGGTGAACTGTTCATAAAAGTCTTGAAACAGCGACCCGCTTCGCTGCGGCTCACATTGGCAGCCCGGGCAAGCGTTTCAAGTGAAATTTCTTCGCTGTAATGACTGTAAATAAAATCAAGCATTTTCTGCAGTCTGATCTGATTGACAAGCTGAATGCGGTTCGATTTATAACGGGGAAAAGAGTTTATATTGGTATAAATATATTCAAAAAGATGACTGATATTCCTCTGGATCGTCATTTCGTAACATGCCGGCTGCTCCCGGAAACAGAGATAAATCTCCTGTATCAGTCTGTTTATTTCCTGCAGAGAACTGTCGTTTCCGGGCAACACGATAAACGGAAGATCATCGCACTGCTGGAGCGGTGAGATATATTTTTGATATATTTGACTTCCCTCGGGAGCAATCAGACTGCCGGCAAAAACAACGTTGGGCATCGGATCCGCTCTGTCACCGGAAATCTGCCTGATCCCGTGAAGGATATTTCCATTGACAAAAATACTGTCTCCGGCGTTCAGATGAATATGTTTTTCTCCGACCTGATAATCCAATATCCCGACTTCTGCAGTAGCGATCTCAAATCCGGGATGCCAATGGAGTGGACCGCTCCATTGCACCAGCGTTTCCAGTTCATCCTGATAGAATGAAATCGGAAAAACTGCCGGATCGTACGCAATTTGCTCTTTCAGCTGATGATCTAACGTTACAGGCATGTTGCTCTCCGTAAGTGAACTCGTTTATTCATTAATATACCATCTCCTGCAAATATTTACAACTGGAGAAAAACGATTTGCAGGGATCAATGAAAAGTTCCCCGTGAAAAACTTCCGGAAACTATGGAACATTTTTCCGCAGGTATTGTCCAACAGAATGGATAAAAAACTTTCTTATCCACAGCAGAAAAAGACTGCTGCCCCCGCAGAAAGGAGGACCCCCGGAATGAAGGAAGTCAAAAAAAACACCGTTCGCCGCCGGAAAAGATTTATGATACAGTTCCAGCGTTATCTGGAAAATTATCTGAAACATCCCGGTTTCCGGAGCAGATATCTGCAATCCGGAAGATAACCGGAGATCACCGCCGGAGAGTCATGCTCTTCTGAGAAGGAAGGATCAGGAACAAGCGGCTCCCGGCACCTTCCGGCAACTGGAACAGCGGAGTTGTCCGATAGTTCAATTTCCGCTGTTTCAAATCAGGGATTTCCCGTTCAAGCTGCTCCGTTGTCCGGTAAATGCAAAGCTGTCCGCGTTTATGATTCAGGAAATTCGCAGTTTCCCGGATCAGCACAGAAGCATCTGCCACAGCTCTGGCGGTCACATAATCATACGCCGCTTTGAAATCTTCTTTCCGAGCCAGTTCATTGGCTCTGGCATGAATAGCGGTCAGATTCGGAAGATCCATTTTTTCTGCCGCTGCTGCTACGAAATCCACTTTTTTTCTTGTTGAGTCGATGGCTGTAACAAGCAGATCCGGAAATGCTGCGGCAAGTACCAGCGATGGAAAACCGGCTCCGCAGCCGACATCGCAAAGTTTTTTTCCGTCAAGGGGGGCTTCCCCTGCAAACGCAAGAGAATCTGCAACATGCAGGGACCAGAACATCTCTTCCGGGATCCGGGTCAGGTTCAAAGTCTTATTCGTTTCATAAAGAAAATCCATCAGGATCTTGCATTTTTCCAGAAAAACAGGAAAGTATTCTTCCGGAACAAACTGCTTCATGAACGCAAGGGTTTCTTCTTTCGGTTCGATCATACTTCCATCCTCAGATAACAGATCCCCATAATAATGAACGCAAGGGATACGATCCCGAAAAATACCGGAAAGATCCAGCGGAATTTCGGTTTCAATCCCAGTCTGACAATATCGCGCATGCGGTAGGGAAGACCGCAGAGGAAAATCCCGAAGGTTCCGTAAACAAGACAGAGAATTGCAAAAAACGGGTTGGAAATCTCTTCACATCCGAAAGAATCCCGGAGAAAGAGATGGGCTGTAAGGATCATATAGCCGCCGAGAGCTCTGGAAAACAGATGATCCAGCACGCACCAGGATGCTATGACTGCTGCAACGAGAAACGGAAACAGCAACTTATGAAATATTTCCGGCAAAATCGGCATGGCATGAGGAATACACCATGCCAGAACAATGGTGCCAAGAATGATCCCCGGAATTTTCCAGCGGGAAATCTTTTCCATTTTCTCAACATTGTCCTGATTGACTTTGAGGAGATAGACGGCAAAAGCCGCAGCTGCCGCAGCTGTCAGAAAAAGCAGAACCGGGAACAGAATGCTGCTGCCGAAAAATTTAACGAGCAGTTCATTCATCTTTTATTCTTCCTCTGAAAGAAGTTCGATGCTTTCCAGCTCAGACCGTTTATAGGTGATTCTGGACTTTCTACCGGGTTCAAAGGTAACTTCTTTATCATTCTGCCGGACAATACGCCCAACGTAGACAGAACCGCTGCTCCTGATTTTGATTTTTGCGTTCGGAACCCACATTTCAATCGGTTTTTCGATACGGAAGTTTTTGTTCTTTTCAACAGTAACAACCTGTGTAATCGTAGAGGGCTTTGCCCGTTTATGGGTAAACCGGAGTGTATGTTTTCCGGGACGCAATCCGGCTGTCCGGAATACTTTGGAAATTCCCGGAGAGTTGGGGTCCTTTTCTGTCACGACCAGACGGCGTCCATCGAGATAAACTGTTACACCGGCAGGCTGAGTCGCGAACTCAATGGAACCGAGGCTGCTGTGGAGAACTCCATGAACAGGAATCATTTTCCCGGGAAGAACGACTCTGTCGATAACAACACTGTCAAAATTGTTTTTAGAAAGAATAACTTTGACTTTTCCGGCAGGAAGATTTTCAACCTTGACAGGTGTTATTCCGTAACGTTTTCCATTGACCGTAACAAATGCACCTTCCGGCTTTGAGGTGATTCTCAATGCACCGGGAAGCTGAGTCAGACGGGGACGTACGATCTCTTTTCTGCTGCTGGCAAGCGCAACTTTCTGGGTGAACGGCGCGTAGCCCGGAGCGGTGACTTCAACATTATATTCCCCCTGTTCTGTGCGGAACTCGTAAGGAAGCTGCCCACGGTCTCTGCCGTTGATCTTGATCCGCGCACCGGGAACACATCTCTCAATACGGATGATCCCGGTATTTTCCGTAAGCGAAACGGTAATTTTCTGCGGACGTCTGTCCGTGATTTCCCATTTGACGACAGCCGGCGCATGTCCGGGAGCTTTCAGCGTTGCTTTATATGACCCGAATGCCAAATCCGGTATCACGATCGGCGTCTGACCGATAACTTCACCGTTCAAAGTGACATTGGCTTTGAGATTTCGGGATGCTGTCAGCATGACAGAAGAGGTGATCGGTTTCAGGGAAAGTTTGACACTTGTCGTTTCCCCTTTTTTGACGACCATATTGGTCCAGGCTGTTTCATGACCTTTTTTTTCTGCCATGACAATGTAACTGCCCGGTTTATATTTTCCCTTCAGGGGAGCTTTCCCTACTTTCTTTCCGTCGATTGAGATCTGTGCGTCCGCGACAGTTGTCTCAATACTTACGATCGTGGGCTTTACATTTTGCTTATTACTTTTCTTGCTGCATGCGGTGAAACCGATGATGGCTGCCGCTGCCGCAAAAATAAGAAACCATTTTTTCATATATTATATCTCCTTGCAGAACCGTTGGGTGTATTTGATTTTCCTGATTTTCGTTTTCTGAACTCAAAAACCGCAGTTCTTATTTCTTTCTCTTTTTCTTCTTCAGAATGTTGCTCTTTTTGTCGAACTCAATCTTATATTCCCGGAATTTCTGGTGGGTATCGCTGCCGGGATCAAGAAGTTCCAGCATCTTTCCGCATTCCTGAGAAGCAAGATCCGGACGGTTCATCTTATTGTACTTCTGAATATTAAAGACCAGATCAGCATATATTTTCTTGTAGAGCTCCTGAGCTTTTTCAAGCTGTTTCCGGCAGATGTTCCATTCTTTCGGTTTCGGTTCAAACTGCTCATAATAGCTCAATGCCGCGTTATACTTGTTGATCGCCAACCGGATATTCTTCGGCGATGCCTGATAATTTCTGAAGAGCTCTTCCGCCTGTACATAATACTCTTTTGCAAGATCTCGCATCTCTTCAGCAGTCAGCAAACCTGTCTGAACACTGTAAAACTGAGCCAGATCCGAAATGGCACGTTCCACCCGTTCAAAAGAGGTCTTCCCGTAAGTAGTATTTACGATGATACTGTTAAAATTGCCATTCAGCGCGAGGTCGATCCTGCGGTATGTTTCGACAGGACCTATGGGCGCATTGGAGTCATCGTTTGTCAGCTTGTGAAATTCTGTTTTTCCGATTTCTTCTTTCAGCTTTTCGATTTTATCATTTTCCAGAACTTCTTCCTTGATGAAATGTCTTCCATATTTCAAATCATCAACAGTAAAGATCACTTTATTTCCCTCAATCTTCACCTCAAACCGGAAGACATTGTCAGGTTTTGTGATGATCTTTTCATAGTAGAGGAAGAATGGATGTTTCATAGGCACTTTTTTCGACTTTTCTGCCTCAAGTTTTTTCTGGTCGCTCCATACCATGAAGCTGAAGATACCGGCGATGGGGATAGTGATAACGATCAAAGTGAAGATCAGATTTCCGAGTCTGCTCTTCTTTTTTCCGCCCTGATCCCTGGCGGCATTCTTCTGACCACCGCCGAAAATGGAATATTTTGATTTTCTGATTTCGCTTGCCAAATCCGGCTGATCTGACTGCGCGGAAGATCCGTCAGAAGTAACAGATGCTTTCTGAGCCTGTCCGAACTTAAATTTCTGATTTCCCACACCGATCAGGTCTCCGGGGGAAAGTTTTTGTTTTTGTGTGATCTGCTGAGATCCGATAAATGTTCCGGTGGAACTTCCGAGGTCTTCGATATACCAATCTTTTCCATCAAATGAGATCATTGCGTGGTATTGAGAAACTTCGCCGTCAGTAAGCTGGAGATCATTGTCGGACTCACTGCCGATACTGATCCCGGGCGGGGTCAATTGACAGCGGGAGCCCTTGTTACTCCCATTTAAAAAAATCAAATCCATAATATTATCCCTTATTTTCTTCTGTTTTCCGGTAATATAGCACCGTTTTCTGCATTTTCCAATCGGAGAACATCGCCTTTTACAGTTTCTGTCCGCGCAATCGTTCCAGCCGGCAGTTCGATCGTCCCCCATGCACCGGGTTCTATCAAACTCGGCTTCCACGGGCGGACTTCCGGATATACTCCGAGAACGGTTCCATTCTTATCAATAAACAGTACATCAATCGTCATTCCCATGAAAAATGTGTGGATCGCAGAACAGCGGGGGAAAAACATTCCGTCAAATCCGGAAAAATCATGCCCGATCAAGCCGCGGAACCTGGTTCCCAAGCCGGTTGCCCAGACTTCATTTTCTGATATCACACAATTTCTGGTCTGATTCAGGATCATCTGCCGTCAGCTCCCCATAATATTGAACGCCTGCATCATGATGGGTGCCAGCAGAAGGATCAGAACAGAGGGGAAAATGAAAACAACCACCGGGAACAGAATTTTCACAGGGGTTTCATTGGCAAGTTTTTCTGCCAGCGCAAACCGTTTCATCCGGAGCTGGTCACTCTGGATTTTCAGCAGCTGACCGATACTGACCCCCATTTCATCAGCCTGAACGATGGAACCGACAACTGACATCAGTTCCGGCTGGTGAACGCGTTCTGCCATTTCGCGGAGCGCGACCTGGCGTTTTTTTCCAAGTTGGATCTCGTGGAGCGCGCGGGAGAACTCTTCCGTCAGAGCATCTTTTTTCCGCTTCGCAAGAATATCCCGCAGCGCAGAAAGAAAATCTTTACCGGCTTCAACCGAAAGCGTCAGAAGGTCCAGAAGGTTCGGCAGTGCTTTCATGATTTCCATGTGACGTTTTGCCATGGAACTTTTCAGCCAGAGAGTGGGCCAGAATGAGAGCATGGCTCCCAGCAGGATCCCCAGCATGCCGCTGCCGGTCGCAAGCAGGATCAGCGTGATACTCAATCCAACAATGGGACTGAGAATGACAAGCCCGAGATACTGCTCCACTGTCAGGACTTCATCCAGTCCGGCAGCACCGATTTTCTGCTCTGCATCGGTGCGCGCACGTTCAAAGCCCTTCGACTGGGTCAGTCTCCTTGTGCTTGGTTCCAGTATCAGCAAAAAACGGAACCAGAGCGGAAAGTATTTCGGTTTTTCTTTGATCGCATTCGGGTCAACATCCACGTTTCCCATAAACTGGAACAGCAGGAGGAGAAAACAGGTTCCTGCAACTCCGGCACAAAGAGCAGCTGCAAGTGTTACAATATTCATTCCAAACCTCCTTATACGTCAATCGTTGTGATTTTCCGGATCATAAAGAACCCGGCGACAACCAGCAGAATTGCGGCGCAGATGACCAGCACCCCGACAATAGAATTGAAGAACGGACGCATCATATCCGGCGCGACCTTGCTCATTGCAAAGAGCAGCAGAAACGGCATTGCACCGATCATGTACGCCTGAAGCCTTCCCTGCGCTGTCATGGCAATCAATTTTTGCTGAATGCGGACACGTTCCCGGATCACAGAAGCAAGACGTTCCAGAACTCCGGTCAATTCACCGCCTGTCTGACGGGCGGTACAAATCGCAACTGAAACAAGTTCAAAATCCTGAGATCCAACCCGTTTGGACATCTTTTCCAAAGCATCGTCGAAGGGAACTCCGAGACGCAGTTCCTGGATCAGAACCGTAAATTCATAGGAGATCGGCGGACGGTTTTCCGATGCAATCAAATCCAATGCCTGAAGAATGCTGAATCCGGCTTTCAGGGAACCGCTGATGGAAAGAAGCGCATCTTCCAGCTGCTCGTTGAATTTCTGCAAACGTTTCTTCTTCATGTGTTTCAGAACCGCACGCGGGATCGGAAAACAGACTGCTGCTCCGATCATTCCAACCAGAATGATCATCGGCATGTCCGGCGATTCGGCAACGATAGAAACCAAAAGGATCCCGAGAAACATTCCCAGCGCAGAAACACCGAGACTCAAGTCAAACACTCTGCCTGCAGGCATGGAAAGAAGAATATCTTCATACTCGATCCCGGTTTCCCGGATATAACGTTCCTTATACTTCGCACTTGTCTCTGTCATGAAGTTGATCACAACCAGAGAGGCAAATGTTACAGCCGCAGCCGCACACAATCCGGCGAGAAAAGTCAAATTATGAAACAGTTCCGACATGATCACATTCCTCCGTTAGGTCCCTGCCGCCCCTCTGAAAAGATATTCAGATCAAGCGGAAGTCCGGATCGTTTGATGTCCTCCATGAATGACGGCATGCTTCCGGAGGGAACGTACCTTCCGATGATCTTGCCATCTTCTGACCAGCCATCCTGTTTGAACTCAAACAAAGTCTGCATGGTGATGATATCTCCTTCCATGCGGGTGATTTCACTGATGTCGATCACCTTACGGGAACCGTCTTTTTCGCGGGTGATCTGCACAATAATGGAGATCGCACTGGCAATCTGTTCCCGGATCGCCCGCAGCGGAAGATCAAATCCAGCCATCAGGACCAGCGTTTCCAGTCGTGCAAGAGCATCGCGCGGCGAGTTCGCGTGGATCGTTGTCAGAGAACCGTCATGACCGGTATTCATTGCCTGCAGCATGTCAAGAGCTTCTCCGCCGCGGCACTCCCCGATCACGATCCGGTCGGGACGCATACGCAATGAGTTGCGGACAAGGTCACGGATCGTGATCTCTCCCTTGCCTTCAATGTTGGGCGGGCGGGATTCCAGACGGACAACGTGGTCCTGCCGCAGCTGAAGTTCTGCCGCGTCTTCAATGGTGATGATACGGTCGGTGTCCGGAAGGAAGGAACTCAAAATGTTCAGAAGAGTCGTTTTCCCGGAACCAGTACCCCCGGAGATAATAATATTTTTCCGCAATTTCACGCACAGATCCAGAAACGTTGCCATGTTCCGGGAGATAGAGCCGAAGGCAATCAGGTTGTCGACCTGGAGCGGTGTCTTGGAGAATTTACGGATGGTGATAGAGGGACCGACGAGGGAGAGCGGCGGGATGATGGCGTTCACACGGGAACCGTCTTTCAAACGGGCATCCACCATGGGGGAGCTTTCATCAATACGTCTTCCCAGAGGAGATACGATGCGCTCAATAGCAGAAATCACCTGCTGGTCATCGGCAAACGCCATATCTGTTCGGTAAAGGACCCCTTTATGTTCCACATAGACCTGATCCGGACCGTTGACCATGATTTCTGAAATATCGTCCCGGTTGATCAAATCTTCCAACGGACCGAGACCGATGGCTTCATGGATCAGCTCATGTTCGATTTTTTCTCTGGTGACTCCTGAAGGCAGCGGGATGTTTAACGCCTGCATGATCTCGTGGATCGTCTGTTTTGCCTGTTCTTCCAGGACCTCCTGAGCTGTTCCGGAAAGAGCAAGCCGTTTCAGATTCAGCCGCTTCAACAGCTCCACATGGGCAAGCCGTTTGATCTCCTGTACGACTTCCCGGTTTGCCGGAGAGATGCCGGATATTTCCAGAATGGGAATGGAATCATCCCGTTTTACAGGTTTCGGCGGAGGCGGTGCGGAGGGGGTCGGTTGTGGGGCAGCTTCTTCCATCCGGGGAACAGCTTTCTGATTCAGCTGCGGTTTATATCCTTTATAATAGACAATACCGTTTCCGATCCGGAGTTCATCTCCGGGGGTGAAATCCATTCCGGTATCGCCGATTTCTGAACCGTTGATAAATGTTCCCCGGCAAAGATCAAACACCTTGATCCCATGTTCGGAAACTTCAAAACGGCAATGCCGCGGCTGAATGCTCTCTTCCGACAGTGAGATATGAGAAGCCGGACTCGAGCCGACTCTGTAGATCCCGGGAAACAACTGAACAGTTGTCTCTTCATACCCCGGGAGTGCTATTACGATATCAGGCATGAATCACTTCCTTCCGGACATGTTGCGTTCCTGACGTTTCCGGTTGTAATTCTGGAAGTTCTTTTCGAGGAATTTCCAGTTGACGCTCTGGAGCCGCTCCACCTGTGCCGTATCTTCATGATGACGGAGACTCAGCTGGATATATCCTTTCTGAGATGCAAACACCAGCATTTCGGCTTCTTCGGGTGTCACTTCCAGGGTGACTGTTGAGTAACTGCGGACACCGCCCTGTCCGGGAACACGGACTCCATAGTCGTTACCGGTTGCGATGACCCGCACATACTGCAGGATCGTCAATGTAATGGTATCAAGAGAGGCATCTCCGCGGGTTCCGGGGAACTTGAACGTTCCGATCAGGTCGACATAGTTGTTCGGCTGAACCAGTCCGGAAACGGAAGCTGTCTGGTCAACAGGAATGGAAATTGCCCGGTATCCCTGCCGGATCACGGTGTTTACCCCTTCTCTTCCGGCAGCCATTGTTGCCTGAAGGTCATTCCACTGAAGCACGCTGCCGCGGCTGATGGGGAACAATGCTTTTCTGCCGATCACCAGATTTTTCTGATCCGCAGTTACTTCGCGGTTATTGGAAAGCTGGCTTCTTGCACGCTGAAATTTTTTCACTACAAGAAATTCTTCTTTGATCTCATCCCCCTCAGCAACATCTTCTTTCAACTCAAGAAGTGCAACTTCCTGCATCGTGGATTGGATCCTGGCACGTTCACTGTTGATCTGCTGGAACGTCAGAATAAATGCAAGTACACCAAAAAAAACTGCTGCGAGCAAAAGTAACTTTTGTTTCATCCGTCAGGTCTCCGTTCTATTTTTTGAATAAACTCTGTTTTTCTTTCCATATCGCAGAGGAATATAGTTCTTTAACGGATAAAAAGCAATCAAAATTTTCAAAAAAAAGCACTTTTTCAGCAAAAATGTCAAAAAAATCAAAAAAAAATGCGTTTTTTTTTCATTCTGCTATTGACTTTTTCGTATTTAGTCCTTATAATTCCGCATGAATGATGATAACCGTTAATATGAAGGAGAAATTGTCTATGGTTATGTATTGTCCCTACTGCGACATCGAAATCAACGAAGCTCAATTGGAAGCTGAGGACGGCTGCTGCCCCGAATGCGGTGCTTTTATCTCACCGAGTATGGTCGTCACAGATTCTGAAGATGATTCCGAATACGATGAATTCGGCGATGAGCTTGACGGCGATGATTTCGACGATGAAGGTTTCGAAGATATGGATGATTTCGACGATAAATAAGTCCCGTTGTCAGAAAATGAACATCCTTGGCGCATTCTGATTTCAGAGTGTGCCTTTTTTATTGTATTGCATACATTTTTTATTCTTGAATAATACAATCAAAAGTATTATATTAATGTCATAAAAATCAGAATATCTTCAAGGAGAATAAAAGATGAAGAGAGTTGTTACTATTCAGGATATTTCCTGTATCGGCAAGTGTTCCGCAACCGTTGCTCTGCCGATTATTTCTGTTATGGGATCCGAATGTGCCGTCGTTCCCACAGCTGTGCTTTCCACTCATACCATGTTTCAGGGATTCACGTTCCGCGATCTGACCAGCGACATCTCTGCAATCGTCGACCACTGGAAAAAAGAAAATTTCAAGTTCGATGCCATCTACACCGGTTATCTCGGCTCTTTTGAACAGCTCCAGCTCGTTTCTGAGTTTATTGATACCTTTAAGACGGATTCCACTGCTGTGATCATCGACCCCGTTATGGCTGATAACGGAAAACTTTATCCCGGATTCACTCCCGAATTTGCTGTGGCGATGGGGAAACTCTGCGGCAAAGCCGATGTGATCGTGCCCAACCTCACGGAAGCCGCTTACATGCTGGAAGAACCTTACTGCGGTTCCGGTTATGATGAAGCCTGGGTGAAAGGTCTCCTGAAACGCCTTGCCGGACTCGGTGCAAAAAATGTTGTCCTCACAGGAATCAGTTTTGAACCCGGACAGCTTGGAATTTATGGCTATAATGCCGTCAAAGATGAATATTTCAGCTATTTCCACAAGCGTTTGGATGCCTCTTTCCACGGCACAGGAGATGTCTTTGCAAGCACTATGACAGGTGCTTATGTTCAGGGCAGATCCCTGCTTGAATCTCTCAAGATCGCGGCAGATTATACCGTTGAGTGCATGGACATCACTCTGAAAGATCCGGATCACGTAAATTACGCAGTAGAATTCGAAAAAGCAATTCCTTGCCTTGTAAAACGCATGCAGGCGTAATATATTATATATATACTGCAAACGTTTTAACAAGATAGGATTTGTTTTATGAAACAGGAATTGATTCAGCTCTTTACGGAACATTTCGGCTATGCTCCGGAAGTTTTCTCACGCGCACCCGGAAGATTGGAAATCCTGGGAAACCACACTGATTACAATCAGGGTTTTGTGCTGAGTGCCGCCGTTGGACAGGCAACTCAGATGGTTATGGCAAAACGCAATGGCAGGATCTGCCGGATCGTCAACCCGCCTCTGGATGGGGAGTTTACCATTGATCTTGATGATCTCGATAATCCGAAGCGCGGCGACTGGACCAATTATCTGAAAGGGGGTCTCGTTGAACTCCGCCGCAGAAAAATCGAATTCCCCGCTTTTGATCTTCTCTTCAAAAGCACCGTTCCCCTCTCTGCCGGAATGAGCAGTTCCGCCGCGCTGGAAATGGCTTTCTGCATGGCACTCAAGAAGATCGCCGGAATCGAACTGCCCCTGCCTGACTGGGCAAGAGTCGGTCAGTCTGTGGAAAATGTCTACCTCGGACTGAAAACCGGACTTCTGGATCAGTTCAGCTCTCTCTATGGAAAAAAAGATTCTCTGATCCTCTGCGACTTCCGTTCCGTGGAAGTTCTGAAAAATGTCCCCATGCCCTCCGGATGGAAGATCCTTGTGGCAAATACACTTGTCAAACACAATCTGGTGGAATCCGATTACAACCTGCGCCGGGAAAGCTGTGAACGCGCAGCAGCTGTGATCAAACAGAAGTATCCGGAAATCACAGCTCTCCGCGATGTGGATTCTGCCATGCTGGAATCCTGTAAAGAGGATCTTGATATCATCGACTACCGCCGCGCAAAACATGTTGTCGGCGAAGATGAACGGGTCTGGAAAGCGGATGCTCTTCTGGCAGAAGATAATGTGGAAGCCTTCGGCAAACTTCTCTTTGAAAGCCACGAAAGCTCCCGTGATTTCTTTGAAAACAGCTGCGATGAGTTGGATGCTCTTGTAGAGCTTGCCCACAATATCCCCGGCTGTGCAGGAGCCCGCTTGAGCGGCGGCGGATTCGGCGGGATCAGTATCCATCTGGTCAAAGAAGAGGATGCAGAAACTTACGCCGCCCGTCTGGCAGAAGCCTATCGCGTAAAAACCGGAAAAACCATTGAAACCATCCTTTGCGGGATCGGTGACGGTGCTTTCTCTGAAACATTATAATATAAGGAAGGGTTACCATGACCATTGCTGCTGAAGAAACAGTTCTTTGTATGATCGATATGCAGGAAAAATTTGCACCTGCCATCAACGCTTTTGATGAATGTCTTGCCGCTTCTGCCAAATTGATGGCTGCGGCAAAAGAGATGGGCGTAAAAGTTGTTGTCACAGAACAGAACCCGCTGAAGCTGGGTTCCACTGTTGCGCCGCTGCCGGAGTATTTCACAGAAACGACTCAGAAGATCTCCAAGCTCTCTTTCTCCTGTTTCGGTTCTGAAGAGTTCCGGAAAGCCATTGCGGAAAGCGGCTGCAAAAATCTTGTGATTGCCGGGATCGAATCTCATATTTGTGTGCTTCAGACCGCTCTGGATGCCGCAGAACGCGGTTTTAATGTCTATCTTGCCGCAGATGCTGTTTCATCCAGAAAAGAGAATGATAAACTGCTTGCCCTTGACTTTCTCCGTTCAAAAGGGGTCAATGTCATGGCGACGGAATCGGTTATTTTCATGATTTTGGGCACTGCAGAATCCCCATTTTTCAGAAATGTGCAAAAAATTATCAAATAATTTAAAAAAGTCATTTGCATTTTTCAAAGAGTATGCTATATTAATGGCATACCGATAAACGATGTCCCCATCGTCTAGAGGCCTAGGACACCAGGTTTTCATCCTGGTAACCGGGGTTCGAATCCCCGTGGGGACGCCACTTGGCTTTCAAAGATCACCTGAACGGTGATCTTTTTTTTGATTGGATTTCCGGGTCCCCATCGTCTAGAGGCCCAGGACACCAGGTTCTCATCCTGGTAACACGGGTTCGAATCCCGTTGGGGATGCCATTTTTTGCCCAAATTTTGGGCAAAAAACATGACGCCTGAAAAGGCTTCGCTTCATGACACCGAAGGTGCGCTTCATGGCACAACGTGCCGCTTCATACGCCGACAGGCGTGCTTCATAAACCGCCTTTTCAGATGAAGCAGCTGCATTTTCATTCCGCTATGAAGCATTTTCCGCTTCACTCCAAATATGAAGCACTTCGCTTACGCTCCTATATCGCCCCGCCAAATTTTCTCACTCAATCAAAAAACATTTGCGCAAAAAAAATCCCGCAGGGATTTCTCCTTGCGGGTGTGTAATCTTTCGACATTTCATTTACTTTGCTCAACGGGGATTCAACGGTGGATCTGTTCCTGCATTTTCAAAGCTGTCAGCGGCGTGCATTATCATGAACATACTCACATACAATGTACTCACAGCCACCCTCATACGCCTGATATCCACCACAATCACGCACATTGATTTTTTCAGCCGCCGAATGAGTCCGGAAATAACACAGACTCCCGGACTTGATTTGAAAAATCTGATATCTGTGTTATATTACCTCAACGTTCATCGGAGGTAGTGCGGAACGTAAACTGCAAAACCGGATAAGATGCTGCGACAGGATTGCTTCGGAGTTTTATCTCACGTATGAGATAATGGATAAGGGGCGATATCTGTTTCAGAATCTTGTCCGGTTTTTTGTTTGAAAGGAAACGGAAATGACAAAAGATACCAATTTATTCTGGAAATATGTACTTCCTTCTATCATAGGAATGCTTATTTGCGGTTCTTATTCTATTGTTGACACGGTCTTTATTGGACTGTCGGGCGGGAAAAATGCGTTGGCAGCAGCTTCTATCACCTGGCCCGTAGTGATGCTGCTTCAGGCATCCGGCTCTCTGGTTGGTGCCGGCGGTGCTGTGCTGATCTCTCAAAGTACCGGAGCCGGTGATGCTGACCGTGCCCGGAAGTTATTCAATCAGGTTCTTCTGCTTGCAGTCGGTTCGGGCATTGTTCTGACGTTGATCACATTTCCGTTTTTAGAAAAAATATTGCTTGCCCTTGGAGCAACACCGGAAATCATGCCGGTCTCCCTGCGTTACGCCCAATATATTGTCGGCGGACTGCTGCTGAGTATCTTTATGACCATGGGCTTGGAAATAATCCGGAACGATGGACACCCGACTTTGTCAATGGCGATCATGGTTTGCGGACTTCTGGTAAATATTGCGCTCGACTGGGTGTTTGTGTTCATTCTGAAACAGGGGGCTGTCGGAGCTGCGATCGCAACTGTCATAAGTATGGGAATTGCATCTGCTGCAGAATTCTTCTATTTTATTTCCCCTCTGACAAAGCTGCGTTATACTTCCGGCATGCTCCGTCCGCAATGGCAGGAAATCAAAGAGATCACCATAACCGGGATCCCGATTTTCGGCAATATGCTGTCTATCATTGCCATGCTTTATATGCACAATGCGCAAAGTCTGCGTTACGGCGGAGTGGATGGCTTGGCAGCATATACTGTTATCTCCGCCTTGGAATCGCTGGGATCCTTGCTGATGACAGGCATTGCCTGTGGTATTCAGCCTCTGACGGCACAGATGTACGGTGCAGGAAAATTCAAACGTCAGAACCGTTTCGGAAATTACGCTTATTACCTTTCATTTTTATCTGGAATCGGTCTGATGCTTTTTTCATTTGCCATGCACAAAGTGATGCCAACCTGGATGGGCTTAACAGAAGGTACAGCGCAAAAACTGGCAATGACCGGGATTATTCTTTCCGCTCCTGCATTTCTTTTTCTGGGAGTCGTCCGAGTTGCGGCATTTTATTACCAATCCACAGGAAATATCGGTAAATCATCCTGGTTGATCTACGGAGATTCTTTTATTGCTTTACCGCTTTGCATTTACATTCTGCCCTGTTTTATTGGCATAAACGGCGTATGGCTTGCCATGCCTGTTTCCAGGATCCTCCTGATGGGACTTCTGATATATTTCTGGTTTGGCCCCAAAGGGAAATAATCTCTTTTGGATTATTTTTCCTTATGATTTGTTAACATGCAACATTTTGAAAGATGTTTACGTGAGACAGTAATGATCTGAATTTCACGTCAATTTTCTTCAGACAACGGGAGGGTATTGTAGTTGATACAAGCATTGATCTAAAAAAAACGCATGAAAAACGATTTTTTTTTTACGAATTGACTTGACAAATGCACAAAGATGCTATATATTACGTAATATTGAACGAATTGAGTAATTGATTCGAATTATTGCGGGGTAGAGCAGTGGTAGCTTGTCAGGCTCATAACCTGAAGGTCGTTGGTTCAATTCCAACCCCCGCTACCAAATGAATTTCAGCCAGTCAACCGACTGGCTTTTTTTGTGCCGTAAAAGTGCTTACCACAAAGGACTTTGCAAAACTTTGAAATTCTATCCGTCCCTGTCAAACGGGCAAAAACGCCTCAAAAACCTCTCTTTCTCTCTGTTTTTCTCTGGGACTGCGTGCCATGTCCTTCGGAGATAAAGTTTGTGTAAATCGTTGAACAACACTGAATAAC
>JAFTJI010000227.1 GCA_017456495.1 Lentisphaeria bacterium
CGGATGATTTCTGAGGCAATTTCAAAAGTCTTCAAAAATGGCAGAAAATTCTTGTTGTGATCTGCAAATGGAGCGTTTTCGGCTTGTCCTCCATAGCTTCAGCGAAGGAGGATGGTAGCCACGCTCAAACTACCATTTCCAACTCATCAACAATCTTTTTTCAGCCAAATTTTGCCGGACTTTTGAAATTACCTCTTCTCAAAAGAAATAAAAAAATTCTCCTGGGCAACGGTTGTTTTTTAATACCAAACCCCTTCCGTAATCTCTGTAACCTCCGTTCACTCCGTACAAAAAACACCATTAAAATGCGTTTTCTACAAACAGGTTTTGCAACAGCCTCTCTGCATGGAAAACTCTCTTCAATCAATAATCAGAGTAAAAAACTGTTCCAGTTTATGGAAATGCAGCTCTTTCAGGTATAATCCGGATGCCTGATAAGCCTTCGGATCGCTGGTACGGCGGTTCCGGAAAATGTTGACTTTCCAATTTCCTTTCAGCCCGTTCGGATTGAATTGGGCAAGAGGGATTTCCAGATCAAGAGTCCAGTTTCCAAACTCAGGAGCAACATTTCCGTTGACTTTGATCCTGTAATTTCCAAGCGGCATTTTATGGAACGGTTTTATGTAATATGTTCCGATACTGTTGACAATGATCTGAACATAATCGGTTCCTGTGGGGTTCACAAGCATTATCTCATAACAATCGTCGTTCCACACTGCCGGAGTTCCGTTTTTCTTTACATTGGCAAGGAGTTTGCCGGGATTCTTCTCTTTCCCTGCAAGGTGGATTTTCAAAACACCTGATTTACAGCTTAAAACTGCTTCAGATGTCTGAAAATCTTCGTAACCGTAAAGAGGAATAAATTCTTTTGCTGCAGATTTTTTATTTCTCAGATCTATTACTTTATTAAGATCCGCCTTTTTGATCATTGCCATGCGCTTCAGATCAGCATTTCCGGTCCGCAGATACTCTTTGGAACTCTTTTCCATGACACCAAGGAAATACCGGGAGAAAAGCTGAACCGCTTTGCTGTATCTGGTTCCGTTGGTCAATTTTTCCGCTTCCGTGACCATTTTGCGGTAACGGATCAGCGTTTCGGGTGAGAACTTATCATTGTCTTTCCAGATTGCAGCCGGAACCGCATCTGTGGAGGCGATTTGAAAACAGCGGCGTTCGATATCTGCAAAGATCTCTTTGAAGATCGAGCCTGCCGGTCCATACATTTTTTCGGCGTAGTCATCCACCAGCGCGCGGGGATCCTGAAAGGGATTCAGAAGCAGTTTCATAAAAAGATAACGGTTGAGATGCTCCATGACAAAATTATCGGTATCCATCTCAATAAACATGACCCGTCCGTACCTGGCTGCTTCACGGAAATATTTTGCTGTGAATTCCGGCAGGATCATCGGAACACCGGCATGTTTTTTCGGTTCAAAGGAGCGATACAGCCAATGGATCCAGAATGCCAGCGGCATATTGTTCATCCGGTTCCATTCTTCCGTGAGTTTGAAATATGCCTTGAACCGTTCCGGCTTTGCCAGAGCATAAGGCTGATTCATCAGATCTTTGCTCGGAAGGATCCCGATCATGACATTGTCCGGCAGTCTGTCCAATGTCATGGGAAGTTCCGCATAGGAACTGTAAGCAAGACAGGTAATGACATGTCCCGGTTTCCGTTTCAAAAGTTCGTTTCCGACTTTTGCAATGAAGGGCCAGACGATATCAGACATCTGTCCATCCTGTCTTGCAGAGAGAAACGGAGAACAAATCTTACAGCCGCAGGGTTGGTAGAGGTCATGAGGCAGCAGACTGGAGAAATTCCCGAAATGGGTCTCCGGCCAGCCGTTATTTTCACACATGTTATAGTTCTGTGTATCTGTCAAAAGATATCCGCGTTTTGATGCGTGAACTCCATCTGCATACGCCATGACATCCCGCATGACTTCCTGGAACAGACCGGGATTTCCATAACAGAGAGCCCCCGTTCTTCCGCCGCCCATCTCGCTCTGAAGAGAACGCTTTCCGTTGTAAAGAGCAAAATATTCAGGATGTTTTTTCCCGAACCGTTCTTCGTACTGGTTGGAGGGCGGATGGTGGTTCAGAGGATAAAAAGCGGTCGCACGGCGCATCCGCAGCACCCACAGGAAGTTTTCACGGTAGCTCCACTTGAGAACATTTCTGTAAAGATGAGTCCGTTCTGCATCCCGGTTCGGACGGAAAAAGCGTCCGTCCGGAGCACCGCTTCTGCCGTCAAAAACAGGCTCTTCCAGGGTATCAAAAGCTGTAAAGGAGAGATTTCTGTTTTCCGGGATGATCGTTCCGGTCTCTCCCGGTATAAACCAGCGGACGCCCAACTCTTCCAGAAAACGGTAAGCCCCATAAAGAGATCCCCTCTGAAAATTCCAGGCAGATGCACTGAAAACAGAATACTTCCGTTCATTTTCGGGATTCATGAAATTGAAAAGCACTTCGCTCTTCGCATTGTTTTCATCGAATCCGGCAATAATTATCTTGTCAGGTTTTGCAATGATCCGGTATCCGTCGCGAGCGATTTCTTTGACATTTATCCCGGCTTTTACAGCTTCCGGCGTATCTCCGAGAAAAATCCCTTTTTTTCCTGCGGGCACCTTGGAAACGATCTGGAAATTCGCCCCGGTGATCTTGTCCAAATGCTGTTTCAGTTCCTGAGCCGCAAATCTCACCGGATTGGAAGCATCCGCAGGCTGAACGATCACAAATTCTGCTGTTCCATTTCTGGCAAGTACAACTGTCTCTTTCCCTTTTTTATAGATGTTTTTCCGATTCATCAGATACTTCCGGAACCCGGCAGCATTTTGAGCAGAACTCCGGAAGACCTTTCCGGCAGGCTTAACGTCTGCCGTCAGAGATTTTTTTTTTGCTCCGCTTGAGGCTGAGATGTTTGTTATGTAAACAATATAGGGAGGCAACGCAGGTTCCTGAATGATAAACTTGACCTTATCGCCAAGATTCGGCATGATTTTTGAGGTTGCCTCTGCCAAAACTTTACCATCTGAGCCACCGGCTTTTTTCCCGTTGATCTCATACAGTGCAAGTTTCAGGATCACAGGAGAGCGGGAAGTTTCGTTCATGCGAACCATTGAGAATTTCAGACGGTACCAGGCTCCTTTTTCCATTTTCACTCCGGCATCTTTCCAGAGGATCGCTTTCGGCTTTGCCTTGGGGTTCGCCGTATCAATATTCATAACCTTGAGATAGTTCTTGTTCCAAATATCACTGTTGGTGTAAATGGAAGCGTTATAAATCCTTTTCTGATCCGCAGACATCACGCCAAGAGTAATTTCAATTCTTTCAAGGGGGCGTCTGTGCTGACGGTGATAGAGGAAATCGACCTGTGCGGTAAACGCATTTTGTTCTCCGGCTCCGGAAACATCAAACAGGGCTGCGGTCTCATTTTTTCCGTCACCAAAGGCGAAACGGGCAAGCGGGACTTGATTCTTTCCATATCTTCCGCAGCAGAGAGCAACGGTTCCATCGGGAGCTTTTGCGGGGAACATTCTCCGTTCATTTCCCGCAGGAGCTTTCACAATGGGAATCCACTGAGAAAAAAATTCAGCGGTCGTCTGATAAGAAAGATTGCCTGTAGCCTCAATCACCTTTTCTGCTGCTCTTGCGGAAAAGAGCATGGCGAACAACAGAAGAAAATTAAACACAGATTTCATTTATCGTTCCTTTATCTGTTATTATTTATACTTTGCATTGATGTCAGAAGAGACGAATTCTTCTTCCTTGGCAGGTTTCTGCCAAGCGGCATGACCATCAATATACATGACATTCATACCGGAGTTGTGACGGCTTGCACCGTTTTTGTCTGCGAGATTTGCATCGTAAATACTGCTGCTTGTGGAATATCCCCAGAATGCACCGTTCCCGCGACTTTCATAGAGCCAGCCATAGGAACTTGCAGGGATTTTGGTGGTTTTCAATGTTCCTCCGGCATACTGACCATCGGAAGTTCCGGAAGCATAATAAGCTGGGGAACAGGATGTAATACAGATATCAGAGAGATTTGCCCCGCCGGGTGTTTTGGAGTTGAGCTGTGCATAGCCGTACTTTTTATCGCGTCCGGAACCTTCGTCATTGGAATGGGTGGCAGAGGGACAAACCAGAACAGCATGTTTCTGGCGGCGTATTTCGGATGACCAGCTGGTAATTTTACTGTTGCTGAAATATTCGATTCCAAGATAGGGTTTCAGCAATGTGATCCAGTAAGTTCCGCCGCCTGTCTGATAAGGTGTCAGATAATCGTTATTTTCCCCGCCGTACATGCTGAGCGCAAGCCCTACCTGTTTGAAATTGGCGGCACAACTGATTGTTCTGCCTCTTTCACGGGCGGAATTCAGTGCAGGCAGCAACATCCCTGCAAGGATGGCGATTATCGCGATAACTACTAATAATTGTATCATCGCAAAATGAAAGATTTTTTCCAACTGAAGGAGATCAGAAAATGAAAAATTGTCAATCAAAAAAAAGAGCGTTTACGCTTATCGAACTCTTGGTAGTAATTGCGATAACTGCAATTACTACCAATAATTCGATCAAAGTAAAACACATTCCTTGAGTTTTTTCATTTTCTTATGAGGTAATTTCAAAAGTCCGGCAAAATTTGGCTGAAAAAAGATTGTTGATGAGTTGGAAATGGTAGTTTGAGCGTGGCTACCATCCTCCTTCGCTGAAGCTATGGAGGACAAGCCGAAAACGCTCCATTTGCAGATC
>JAFTJI010000228.1 GCA_017456495.1 Lentisphaeria bacterium
CGATTTTTACATCGTAAAAATCGGAATGCCGCAAAAAGGTTTGGAAAAAAGGGGTGGAGTTTGAGGAGGGGAAAAAGGACCTTTCCTAAAAAGGGCTTTTTCCCCTCCTCAAGTAACAACCTTTATTGGGAACAGAGCTTTGCAAAAAACATCCGGCTTCGGGCAGGACGAATGCATCGAGTCCCCGAAAACGCAGGGCTTTGAGGTGAGATATGACATCTTGCAGGTTCAGATATGGAGAATTTTTGATTATCCGGAGCCAAAAATGGTAATGAAACGGTGAAAACCGTATTTTTTTTCCGGAGATAATTTGAAAAATCAGTAAAAAACGCTATCTTATATAGGTATAATATGCAGAAAAGGAATTTTACTGAATTATGAAGATCAGTGTTATCGGAAAAAAATGTCCGCAGCTGAAAGAGATGCTGCAGAAAGAAAATATAACGATCTGTCCGCCGGAAGAAGCTGATATGATCATTGTATATGGCGGAGACGGTTCTCTGCTTGGTGCTGAACGGGTCTACCCGGGAGTGTTGAAATACCCGATCCGGGATTCAGAAACTGCGCCTCTCTGTCCGCTGCATTCGCTGGAAAAACAGTTTCCTCTGTTTCTGGAAAACAAGCTGGAACGGACAACGCTTCCGAAGTTGATGGCGACTATCGACGGCAGCGAAACGATGTATGCCATCAATGATATTTTTCTTCATAACAGGATCCGGACAAGTGCGCTGCGTTACAAGGTGTGGATCGACGGTGTCCTTTATGCACGGGAGATCGTGGGGGACGGTCTGGGGGTCGCAACAGTGCATGGCGCGACTGCCTACTACCGCAGTATCACCCGCAGCGTATTCCGTGTCGGGATCGGTTTGGCGTTCAGCAACAGCACAGAACTGGTGAACCATCTGGTTCTGCCGGAAAGTTCTGTGATCAACATCAAGATCATCCGCGGTCCCGGCGAATTGACGGCTGACAATGCCCCGGAAATGCCGCTGGTGAAAGATGGTTCCGAATGTGAGATCCGGATGTCCGATCTGAAAGCTGAAATGGCTGGATTGAACTTCTTCATGTGTCCGGAATGCCGCAGACTGCGCCATCAGATGCGCCGGGAATTTATTGCGGAGGATCGTCACTGATGAAAGTTCTTATTACCGCCGGTCCGACCCGGGAGGCGTTGGATCCCATGCGTTTTATCTCCAACCGTTCTTCCGGAAAAATGGGTTATGCTCTTGCAGAAGCTGCTGTGAAAGCCGGACATGAAACGGTATTGGTTTCCGGTCCTTGTGCGCTGACTCAGCCGGAGGGACTGGCTAAATTTATCAGCGTGGTTTCTGCCGCAGATATGGCGGAGGCTGTCAAAGCTGAATTTCCTGCCGCAGATACTGCAATCATGTGTGCCGCTGTGGCTGATTACCGCCCGAAAAAATTCTCTGCTTCGAAAATCAAAAAAAGTGATGATACACTGGTCATTGAACTGGAACGGACCGAAGATATTCTGGCTTCTCTGGGAAAAATGAAGAGAGCAGATCAGAAATTGATCGGTTTTGCCGCAGAGACAGATGACATGGAAAAAAATGCCATCGGCAAGCTGCAGCGGAAAAATCTGGATTGGATCGCCGCGAACCGTTTGGATCTTCCGGGGCAGGGTGCCGAAAGTAATACAAACACAGTGATCCTTTTCTCTGTCAAAGGGGAACAGGTAACGATTCCGCTTGCATCAAAGCGGGAAGTGGCAGAGGAAATCCTGAAAATCACGGGGGTAAACGAATCATGCAAAGGAAATCTCTCTATTTAATCTTTCTGTTGAGTGTCATCTTCCTGACCGGGTGCGCCACCCGTCCGGATTTTACAGATAATTCCGCCGGAACGAAATGGAGCATTTCAGAAACGGAAGAAGTTCTTGTCGGGGATGATCCCATCGAACCGTTCAACCGATCCATGTTCGAAGTCAATCACTTTGCAATGCGCTGGATCGTCCGCCCGATCAGCTGGGTCTACTGTTCCATCCTTCCGAAAGAGGTTATTGTCAGGATCAATAATGTTTCAGACAACCTTGCATTCCCCGGTCGGATGGTGAGCTGTCTGTGTCAGGCAAAATGGAAAGGCGCAGGGATTTCCCTATCCAGATTTCTGATCAACTCGACAGTGGGGATCGCCGGGATATTTGATCCGGCGGATCATTTTCTGGGGCTGAAAAGGCGTCATGAAAATATGGGACATGCGTTTGCTTCGTGGGGATTGGGACCCGGCTGTGTTCTGATTCTTCCGTTTTCCGGTGCAACCAATGTGCGGGATCAAGTCGGTTGGGCATTTGATTCTCTGCTTGACTTGAAAATAGTGATTCCTTATGCCGGATCCGTTGCCGGGGCAAACCGGACGATCAGTTCCTATGATCCATTCAATGCGTTGGTGGAATCCGCTGCCGATCCGTATGAGCAATTCAAACTTGCCATGTCTCTGCTGCGTTATCCCCAGATCAATGACTATATTTTCAAGGCAACGGAATCGGATCCGAATTTTGAAAAACGTCTGCTCTTGCCCGGGCGCGGTGTGGATGTTTTCCGTACAGCTCATTACTATAAGCCGGAAAATCCTTTATCAGATACCTTGCGGGTAAATGTATTTTCCATGCAGCGGACCAATTCCAGATGGTGGACAAATACTTCTCTCTGGAACAACGATTTTCAAAATCTCGGAGATGTTCGCGAAATCAGAGATCCGCTGGAACCGGAGGATACGGAACCCAGAATATATCAATTCTGGAACGAACCGCAGAAAGAAGGCGGCATCAAGCGGAAAAATGAACTTGTGATCATTATCCCGGGGGTGGGAACCCACTATACCGGAAAAATGCTCCGGGCGTTTGCGGAGGTCTTTTCCAGTGCCGGTTACGCTGTGGCTGCAACAACAAATACCATGAACTGGAGTTTTGCAACGACAAAAGCGACCGCCTTTCCCGGGTATGTTCCGGAAGATGTCAAGCACATCAGACGGCATCTCAGGCTGATTCTGGACGATTTGAAAAAGAATAAGCAGTTCACTCCTGACCGCATTGTGATCGTCGGTTACTCTCTCGGTGCTTTGCAAACGCTGCATCTGGCAGAGGTGGAGAGCAGAGAGAATACTCTCGGAGCATCCCGGTACGTTGCCATCAATCCGCCCGTCGATCTGATTTACGCTATGGAACAGTTTGAACGGCTGGGCGATATCACGAAAAAATGGACAAAAAAAGAGTATTTCCAGAATCTCGGGCACGCTGTTGTTCATTATCTTCCTGTTGCGATGAACAACCATCCGCATCAGAAAAAAGATGGTAAAGCTGATGCCGAGATCCCCTTTGATTATATCTACCGTTCCAATATTTCCCCTGAACAGGCAGCCGGTCTGATTTCCATTGCGTTCCGGATGATCCTGCGGGAACTGATGCTTTCCAATGCCAGAAACGGATTTCTTCCGCCGGAATATGAATATAAGTGGGGACGCCGGACAGCTTTGTATAAAAAAATCGATTCTCTCACCGGACGGGCTTATGTTGAGACTTTTGTAAAGAGCCGTTATCCGGAGTTGACGATGGATCAGCTCCGTTTCAACAGCGGTTTGCGAGTGCTGGAAAAATTCCTGAAAGAAAGCCCGGATATCAGAGTTTTCCACAATCTGGACGATCCTCTGATTTCTCAGAAAGATGCTGATTATCTCTCATCAACTCTTGGGAAAAAATTGTTGTGGTTTGATCATGGAGCACATCTCGGCAACCTTTATCTGAGAGAATATCATGATAAACTGCTGAGTGCGATCGGAGAAAAATAAAAATGAATTGGACCGCGTTTGTTGAAAATTCTCTTTATATGCTTGCTCTGCTGAATCCGGCAAGCAAGGTGATGTTTCTGGCAACATACGAACCTTCGCTTTCCGTGAAACAGATCCGGGAATTGGCATGGAAATCTTCTTTGGCAGCGTTGTTGATCCTGATTGCTCTTGCCGGGGCAGGGGAAATCGTTCTGAGCAAAGTTTTCCGTGTAGAGCTTTACTCTCTCAAAATCACCGGGGGAATGGTTTTGTTTATGATCGGCTGGCTTGCAGTCCGGGAGGGGCGTTTTGTGAATCAGAAAGAACATCCGGAGCAGTCACCCGTTCAGAGTAAAGAAGTTGATTTTACGGATTTGTCTCTTGTGCCTCTTGCCGCACCATTGATCGCAGGACCCGGAACAATTGCAGCAAGTATTTCCGGAACCGCAGAGTATGGATGGCTTTTTATGTCACTTTCTCTGACAGCTGCAATTGCAGTGAATTTTGTCGTGATGCTTTTTTCCGGAAATATCAACCGCCTTTTGACAAAATTGCATCTTCAGGGACCGCTGATCCGTTTGACCGGCTTGATTATTGCGGCTGTTGCAGTTCAAATGGTTATCGCCGGAATAAAAGAATGCAAGTTATTTTAAATCCCGGTAATTTTCAAAAAAAAATTTTTCTTTCCATTTGTTTTTTCAGAAAACAGATATTATATTTCAGACATCGGCACGAATATCAAACTTAACACAGGAGAATTATCATGCTGGAACACATTTGCATTCTTGCATCATCCAACTGCTTCTCAGATTTCTGGGAAAATCAGCAGGACAACATCGTAAAATTTGGAAAAGCTGTCCTTTTAGCGATTGTTGTTATCGTCCTTGCCTGGCTGGCTTCCAAGATTCTGAAAGCGGCAATCATCAAAGCTATGGAAAAAATACCGCATATGGATGAGGCAGTCGGAAAAATCCTTGCCTCCATCAGCCGTGTCTTTATCTGGCTGATCGCATTTTTGATCGTCCTTGATCTTTTTGGTGTGAACACCGCCAGTATTCTGACCGTACTCGGTGCCGCCGGTCTGGCAATCGGTCTGGCAATGAAAGATTCTCTCAGCAATATCGCAGCCGGCTTGATGCTGCTGATCCTCCGTCCTTACAAGATCGGTGATTATGTAGATTGCGGAAGCGCATCCGGAACGATCAAGGAAATGGGACTCTTTGCGACAAAACTTGAAACCGTTGACGGCGTTTTTATTTCCGCTCCCAACAATGTGGTTTTCGGTGCGCCGATCAAGAACTACTCCCGCAACAAACTCCGCCGTGCAGATATCGTCATCGGTATCGCTTACGGTGATTCTGTGACAAAGGCTGTTGAAGTTCTTCTTGCATTCATGAAGGAAAACAAGCTGATCCTCCAGGATCCCGCACCGGAAGTCCTCGTCGCAGAAATCTCCAACTGTTCCGTCAATCTGAACCTCCGGTTCTGGACAAACACGGAATCCTACTGGGATGCCTACTGGAGTGTAAAAGCCGGACTCAAGACTGTTATTGAATCCTCCGGTTTGAATCTTCCCCTCCCGCAGCGCGTTATTACTGTTGTCAATGCGCCGGAAGCGAAGTAATTCCTGAAAACAGGTAAGAGCAAGATATTATGAGGGTCCAGTTGCGGCTCTCATAATATCTTTTTTTTTGCTCTGTTTCAGATAAGATTTTGTATTGGAAAAAGCGGAAAAGATTTTTCTCAAAAGTTTTTTCTTTCTTTCTCCAATCAACTGTTATCGGAAACAGATTTTCCCGTATATTCCTGATCCATTTTTCCGTAACCATATAACAGAAGGTCGTACGTATCATACCCATTCAGGAGGAATGAATCTGATGAATTTTCCAGCGTCGTCAGTAAAATAAAAGTTCCTTTTTTGCTGCGGCGTGGTTTGAGTTCAATAACATTCCCGATGAGAGCCATAGCATCCTCAATTAGAAGAAGATGCTGCTCCGGATCCCCGATTTTTCCGGCGATTTGATTTTTCAACTTTTCATAGCGGGCAATTTTACGGGAAATTCTGCTGCATTTTTCTTTGCAATAATGAAGATAAGCTCTGCGCCCTTGTGATTGGAGCAGTCCATACTCACCCATACCTCTTATTTTTCCGGCATAATAAGTTTCCCAAAGATCAGAAAGTTTGCGGATCTTGATGCAGCAATAAGCCCAGTTGCGGTAAATTGCGGGACGATTCGGGTAGATAATCATTTTTCTTCTTCCTTTCCGGCGGAAATGCCGGGGAAGCATCCGGAGGCAATGACATAATGTCACGGATTTTTTTTGACTGCCTTTGAAAGGCAAGTCCGCATCGCTTCAATGAATAACGGTTTCTTTGAAACGTACCACCGTGGGATCCGACCCCGGTTGGCGGGCATGATCTTCATGCCGCTCCCGATGCAAACAGCTTTTATTACTGTTAACGAACAAACATTGAAAACATTTCACTGCTTTCGCATAAAATTAAAAAAAATCCGGCACTGTTTGAATTTTTTGAATTTTGCAGTATATTAAAATCACTTCAAAACTCTCTCAAAAACTGTCCGCTATGACATAATTTGTCATCCCCTTGACAGTATATTATCGGTGTAAAATATGAAAGGAGCTATTATGAAAAAAACAGTCAATTTTTCCATCTGTTCGAAATCTGCAATTAACAATGGGGCGTACAAAGTTTTATTACACCCCGATTACCAAAAAACGTTCAGTAAGAAAGATCATATATGGACAAAATTTCAAATATTTACTGCGGAAAGAAAACCTGGCTTGAAGGACCTGCTGTAGAACAATTCAAACATGTTATGACATTCCCCGGTATTATTCGGGGCGCAGCATTTCCGGATCTTCATCCCGGACGAGGTGTTCCGGTGGGAGCGGCTTTTCTTTCGGAGAAGATCATCTATCCGTCATTGATCGGAAACGATATAGGATGCGGCATGACTCTTTTTGCAACCGGAATCAAAGAACATAAATTCAAAAAAGATAAGCTTTTCCGACGGCTCGGAAGAGAACCGGAAGAGCCCCTTCAGACATCAGCAAAAAAGTTGCTTGATTTTGAGAATGAACCGGTTTCCGATCCGGAAAATATGCTGGGCACGCTCGGGCATGGCAACCACTTTGCGGAATTCCTTGCAGTGGAGAAGATTATCAATGTTGAAAAATGCGAGGCATTGAACATCAGAAAAAATGATATCCTCCTTCTGATTCATTCCGGATCAAGATGTTACGGCGAATTTCTGTGGCGTGAAATCGCTGCAGAACATGGCGATAACGGCTTGTTGTATGATTCTCCCGATGGCGCAGATTATCTGGCAAAACACGCGGAACTCATCCGGTGGGCAAGTTTTAACCGCCGTCTGATCGGAAAAACTCTTGGCTTTATGGCTGCTTGTGAAGTGACCGAACTGCTCAATGCAACTCATAACAGCATTACTCCTTTTGGCAAAAACTGTTTTATTCACCGTAAAGGTGCGAGCAACACGGAAAACGGTGAGCCTGTCGTTGTTGCAGGTTCCCGGGGAACGTACAGCTATCTCGTTTTGCCGCAGGGGAATGGCATTGAAAACATTCATTCTATTGCTCATGGGGCAGGGCGCAAGTGGAACCGGCAGAGTACCCGTGACCGGATCCGTGCAAAACATGATGATGTGCAGAATCTCCTGAAAACAAAACTGGGGTCAGCAGTGATCTGCCCCGATAAGAATCTGCTTTATGAAGAAGCTCCTGAAGCATACAAGGATATCAGCACAGTCATTGCCGATTTGCAAAATTTCAATTTAGCTTCTGCCGCAGCAGTGCTTCGTCCTGTTGTCAATATCAAACCGTGAGGAAATACCATGCCTGTAATATTACAAATCAGTTCCGGACAAGGTCCGGCAGAGTGCCGCAAATTTGTCCCCCTTCTGGCTGAGATCATCTGCCGGGAAGCAGCGCAAAATAATTTGCAATGCAATAATTTGACAGATCTGCCGGCAAAAAACAGAGAAATCGCCTCCATGCGCTTTACTGTTGAGGGGGAAAATCTTGATGCCTTCCGGAAATGTTGGGAAGGTACGGTCAAATGGATCTGGCAAAGCACGATCCGTCCCCACTGGCCCCGGAAAAACTGGTTCGTCAAGGTTTCATTTTTTACATTTGAAACTACCGCAGACAAAAGCTTCAAGGTCAGTGAACTCAAGATCGAAACGTTCCGTGCATCCGGAAACGGCGGTCAGCATGTCAATAAAACCGATTCTGCTGTCAGGATTATTCATCTGCCGACCGGTATAGAAGCAAATGCCAGCGAGGAACGTTCACAAAATCGTAACAAAGCATTGGCACTTCTGCGGTTGCAGGAAAAATTACATCTTGTGACTGAACAACGGAAAATCGCTGAAAAAGAATCATTGTGGCTCGACCATTATAATCTTGAACGCGGCAATGCCATCCGTTCCTTCAAAGGTCTTCCCCTGAAAGAATGCTGAATTTCTCAAACGGTAATTTTTCCGGCGTTTCGTAACCCGGAAAAAATTGCCGGATTAACAGAAAGCATGGTCAAATCCTGAACAATGATGATTTGTATTTTTTATATTTCTTGCTATATTATCATGAAATAATAAAAGAACAGGTACTGTATGAAACGATTTTTAATGTTGCTTGCCTCTATGTTTTGCAGTTCGAGCTCTGCATCCGAAGGGACTCTTTGTCTGACATTCGATGACCGCTATTTTGAGAATTGGGAAAAGATGATTCCGCTCTTCAAAAAATACGATGCAAGAGTTACCTTTTTTGTTTTTCAACAGCTTGATGATAAGTCGATCGCTTCCATGAAAGCTCTTCAGTCTGCAGGGCATACAATCGGTCTGCACGGTCAAAATCATCTGCGTGCATCAGATTATCTGCAGCAGCACGGGCCAATGACATATTTGAAAAATGAGATCATGCCCCAATTGGAGATCTGCCGCAAAAACGGTATAAAAATCCGTGCTTTTGCTTACCCCTTCAGCCAGAGATCCAGCGAGACGGATAAAGAATTGTTTACTGTTTTTGATTTTTTGAGAACAAACTGCACCGATGTCAAAAAGAAAGAGATGAAACTTGCAGAAGCAGACGGCTGTTTTGTGAAAAAAGTTGGCAGAAAACAGCTCTTTTACGGATTCCCTGCCAGCGGAAATTTCAACATGGAAGAAGTTAAAACTGCAATCAAACGGGCGGCTGAAGATAACGCTGTGCTTGTTTTTTATGCCCATGATATTACAGAAAACCAGGTTCCTTCCCACCATATCTCTATTTCCCAGCTGGAAGAGTTGCTGAAATATGCAAAATCTCTTAAAATATCCATCTGCGGACTCAATGAGTTATGAACGGGAATCTCAAGCAGATCGGATCTTTTCACGACTCCTTCCGGACTGAAACTCTCTCAAAACTCTCTTTTGAAAGCCGGAAAATTACCAATCAATTTGCATTTTCATTTTTATAAGGTATATTTTCTGTTGAAACTGTAATGGAACAAAAAAGGAATCGCAGAGATTATGAATAGTAACCTGAAAGAGAACGTTGTTGTTTTGACTGGTGCCGGCGGCGGCATCGGACGCGCTATTGCCATCAAACTCGCACAAGCAGGAATGCGTCTGGTTCTGCTGGGCGGTAATAATCCGGATAAATTGGAAGTCACCCGTCTGGAAGTGGAAAAATATCCATCCTGTCTGGTTTTACCCGGTAATTTGACTGATTTGGAATTTCTTGCTTCCGGGATCGAGGCAGCACACAACCATTTCGGCAGAATCGACATTCTGATCAACAACGCCGGAGTCGCTCAGAGCACTCCGTTTGAAAAAGTTTCGGTTGCAGAATTTGACAGAATCATGACGATCAACACTAAAGTTCCGTATTTTCTCACCCAGTATGCTCTTCCGTTTTTGAAGAGATCTCCTGCTGCAACGGTGATCAATATTGCTTCAGTGGTGGCGCATTCCGGCTATCCTCTGCAAAGTGTCTACTCCGCTTCCAAACACGCGCTGCTCGGATTTACCAAGAGCATAGCCCGGGAACACTATAAAGACAATATCAGAGTTCACGCCATCTGCCCCGGAGGAGTTTATACCGATATGGTTAGAGTCTCTCGTCCGGATCTTACTGAGGAAGGTATGATCATGCCGGAGGAGATCGCCGATATCGTCTGGTTTTTCCTTGCCAACCGTGGGAATGCCGTTATTGATGAGATTTGTGTTCATCGCTGCAATAAAGAGCCGTTCCTTTAATTTCCGCCCGGATATTTTCCGGGGGAAGTTTTGCCGCTTTCAAAAAATCTATGATATCTTTTTCATTTTTCGACAGGGATTTGTTTCTGTCTGTATCCAGTAAGATAATGGTTGATTGTCATCATGTTATACTTAAAAAATGAAAATACCGGGGTGATCTGAGAATGATTATGAATAAATCTTTTTTTCAAATTTTTTTTATTCTGCCAAATTCTGATAACATATCCCATTAGAGTATATCTCATGGAGCAGTCGCGCAGTTCTTGCCGGAAAGATAAATAAAATCATCAGTACAGAAAGTTCGTTACACTGCCTGCCGGTTTGTTGGCAATGTATTTTTTTTACCTCTATCTGCAAGCAGATTATATACTCGCCGATGTCGCTTCAGAAATGCTCA
>JAFTJI010000229.1 GCA_017456495.1 Lentisphaeria bacterium
AAAAACAAACTAATCTCTTTCATCAAATGACCGTCAGTCCTGCAATAGAGCATTCCCCAGCCAGATTGAAACTGTTTTGCTGAACGAAGGCTATGAACCAACAGAATCCATGGTTCGGGAAATCCAGCAGTTTGCAAAGCAGCACAGTGCGCCCTATAAATACCCCAGAGAGATCGAGTTCGTGACAAGTTTCCCGAAAACGATTTCCGGAAAGATCAAGCGCGACATTCTGCGGAAACATGCAGAAACCGGGGAAATCACCTGGTAATGAATCAGTTGCTCCTGAAAGAAACGCCTGCTCCGGGAAGTACAGTTACTGTCACCGGAGCAAGAGCGGAACATATCCGGACAGTTCTCCGTTCAAAAGTTGGAGATACCCTGAAAGCCGGTGTTCTGGGCGGATTGTCCGGACATGGAGTGATCCGTTCCATAGAAAAAGGAAAAGTTCTGCTTGATTCCTTTACGTTGGAAACGCCCCCGCCGCCGGCACTTCCCATTACGCTTGCAGTTGCCCTGCCCCGTCCGCAAAGCCTGAAAAAAGTTCTGCATTTTGCCGCCTCTGCCGGAATCCCCGAGTTGATCCTTTTTCAATCTGCCCGGGTGGAAAAAAGTTATTGGAACAGCAGCGTTCTGCATCCGGAAGAACTGGAATCGGAGTTGATCGAAGGATTGGAACAGGGCTGCACGACCAGAATGCCGGAGATGAAATTTTTCCGGAGTTTCCGGGAGTTCATATCTATGACCAATGAACGCAGCATGGATTTTCACAGAATTGTTGCACATCCCGTTCCGGATCAACCATTTACACAAAAACAGGATGCAGAAAAAATTCTTTTGACCATCGGACCGGAAGGCGGGTTCCTGCCGTCTGAAGTCGCTGCATTCGAAAAGAATGGTTTTCAGAAATTTTCCTGCGGACGGCATATTCTGCGGGTTGAATTTGCCTGCGCATTTCTCTGCGGCATGCTGATCTGAGAGTCAGCTTTATTTGATCTATTTTTACATTACAACTTGAAAATCTGTGACTTGTGTGCTATATTAAGGGATATTGTGCAAGGTTCGGGATAATGCTTTACGGCAAATCTCAGACATGATTCAGGAAGAATACGGAACGGACAGGTTTTTATATGAAATATGCAATTTTCAGCGACATCCATGGCAACTTGGAAGCCCTCAATGCTATTTTGGAAGTTTGCCGTAATAATAATGTCGACGAGTATTACTGTCTCGGTGATATTGTCGGTTATAATGCAAATCCCAAAGAATGTATGGAAATTGTCAGAAAACTTCCGGGATTCCGTTGCGTGAAAGGAAATCATGATGAATACGCAACAAACGGTCAAATTGCCAATAGCGGATTCAATCCCCATGCAAAACTTGCTGTTATGTGGACTCAGGCACAACTTTCTGAAGAAGAAAAAAATTATCTTTCCAATCTTCCGATGCGCGAAAATATCCGCGGAATCAACATGACACTTGTTCACGCGACACTGGACGGTCCGGAATCCTGGGGGTACATTTTTGACGTTTATCAGGCAGAAGATAACTTTGCAAACCAGTTCACCCAACTCTGTTTTTACGGACATACTCATGTTCCGGCGATGTTTGCCAAGAAACCTGTCACTATGGTCTCCGGAAGAAAAATTGAAGAAATCCCGGAATGGGCTGACCGGCGCGAAGGCGGTTACGATGAGGAAGAAATGAGCGTTTTTTCTCCCATCACCTGCCCGATCCTGCCCGGGTATAAATACCTTATCAATATCGGTAGTGTGGGACAGCCGCGCAACCGTGACCGCAGAGCCTCTTTTGTCATTTATGACTCAAATACAAAGATGATAACCCGTTACCGGGTGCCCTATGATTTCCAGACGGCTCAGAAGAAGATCCTTGAAGCAGGACTTCCTGAGCGGCTTGCCAACAGACTCGAACGCGGAATGTGAGATTTTCTCCATGAAGGAGCGTTATCTGATCGTAAAACCAAGCAGTCTGGGAGATGTGATCCACGCATTTCCAGCTGTTTCCCTGTTGGCAAAACACAAACCGCAAGCGAAGATCGACTGGGTCGTTGTTCCTGCTTTTGCTGATGTTGTCCGGCTGCATCCTGCTGTTGATCAGGTGATTCCGTTTCCAAGAAAGGAACTCGGAAAAATTACAAAATTTCCGTCAGCAGCCATGCGCTTTGCGAAAATGATCCGGAAAAACCGCTATACGGCTGTCATTGATCTGCAAGGGTTATTGCGCAGCGGCTTGATCACGACACTGGCAAAAACGGATATCGTGATCGGTCCCAAAGAGCCAAAAGAAAAGATTTCCCGATTGTTTTACGATAAAAAAATTGATTCCGGCTCCCCGGCGATCCATGCCGTCAGAAGAAATTACCGGCTGATTGCAGAATTTCTCGGTGTAAATCCCGATGGAAAACCGGAAACTGCATTTCTGAAGAATGAAAAAGAAGCGCAACTGATTGCAGACCAACTGAAATCACTTCCGGCAGGACCTATCGTGGCGATTGCTCCGGGTGCCAGATGGCCCTCAAAATGCTGGCCGGTCTCCTATTTCGCAGAAACAGCGGAACTGTTGAAGAAAAATGTTCCGGATTGCTCCTTCCTGATACTTGGAACAAAAGATGAATCCGGAATGGCAGCAAAGCTCTGCGAAATGATCCATGCGCCCTGCCTTGATCTTACCGGTAAAACCTCTGTCGTAGGGCTTTTGGAAGCGATCCGAGCCTCAGCCGTTCTCTTTTGCAACGACAGCGGTCCGATGCACATCGCGGCTGCGCTGGAAGTGCCGGTCGTCTGCATGTTTGCCCCAACGGATCCCGTCAGAACAGGGCCGTTTTCAGAAAAAGCCATTGTTCTGACCCCGCAGGATCTCCCCTGCATGAAATGTTTCCGGCGGGTTTGTCCGGAAAATAATTGTCACCGCGCGATTCCCGCGGAACGGGCGGAACAGGCGATCCGCAGTTTTCTTTCCGGAGTCCGGGCATGATCAAAACAAATGTCGAACGGCTGCTGGAAAACGCAAAAATTCCGTTCACGCCCTTTGAATACGATGTTTCCGACGGTAATCTGGATGCGATTTCCATTGCCCGGAAAATTGGAAAAGATCAGGATCAAGTGTTCAAAACGCTCGTGACCGAAGCCCCCGGACCGGAGTATTATGTGTTTGTGATCCCCGGTCCGGCAACCCTTGATTTGAAAAAAGCCGCCCGGGCTGCCGGGGTAAAAAGCATTGCGATGATCCCGCAGAAAAAGTTATTGCCCCTGACAGGCTACATCCACGGAGGCTGCTCACCCATCGGCATGAAAAAAAACTTCCCGACCTTTCTGGATGAAACAGCGATCCTCTATGACACGATCTGTGTCAGTGCAGGGAAAGTCGGCACAAATGTAGAGCTGAATCCGGAAACATTAGCGGAATTTGTCTCTGCTCCGATGGTGGATCTCACCGTTTGATTTATTCGCTCAATCTGAGACGGAGTTCGTTCAGGATCGCTGCACAAGTCCGTTCACGCACCTGCTGACGGTTCCCGCGAAAATGATTTTCCGTTACATGATTTTCACCGTCGATCCGGATTCCGGTATAGACCAAACCGACAGGTTTCTCCACGGAACCGCCGCCCGGTCCGGCGATCCCGGTCACAGCAAGAACGATATCGGCTCCGGTTGCTTCAGCGATTCCGTTGAGCATTTCATGGCAGGTCTCTTCACTGACTGCGCCGTAAACTTCCAGTGTCTCAGGAGAGACATGCAGGATCTTTTCTTTGAGCTCATTGGAATAGGAAACAACGCTTCCGAGGAAGATATTGGATGATCCCGGCACGTCAGTGATCCGCTCCGCGATCAACCCTCCGGTGCAGGACTCAGCTGTTGCAAGAGTCAAACCGGCACGTTCCAGCAAACGGACGACCTCTTCCTGCAGAGTCATGTGCTTACTGTTGAGAAGTTCCCTCTGGAACTCTTTTTTCACGCCGACAAGCCGCTCTCTCAAAAGGTTCATATCCGTTGAAGAAAGAAAGAGTTTGACGAGTCCGGGAGAAGCACAGTACGCCACCGACAATTTCGGACTGATCAGAGGGAGCATACGTTCTTCGACTTCAGATTCCGGAACACCGGCGACGTGAAGCAGGACGGAATGAACTTCCCGTTTCCGCTTTTCCAGCAGGATCGGCATGATCTGCTTTGTGAACATCGGCTCCAGTTCCATAGGCGGTCCGGGCAGCAGAATGAGAGTCCCGCGTTCCGTCTCAAGATATATTCCGGGCGCAGTTCCGTGCCGGTTCGGAATTGCTTCGGAACCGTCCGGGATCATGCACTGATTCAGGAAACGGGATGGAGTATCCCGACCTTCATCCTTTAATTTCTGCCAGAGTTTCATCAGGGAGAAATAGACTTTATCATCCTGAACGAACTGCAAATTAAAAAACTCTGCAGCGGCCTCTTTTGTCACATCATCGGAGGTGGGACCGAGCCCGCCGGAAACGATAACGGTATCAGCCTTGGAGAATGCGATTTCCAGAGCTTCACTGATTGCTTTCATACCATCCCGCACTTCCATGGCGAGTTTCGGAATGATTCCGTTTGCAAGAAGCTGTTCTCCCATAAAACGGAGATTTGTATTTGTCACAGCTCCTTTGAGAAGCTCATCACCGGTACAGATTATTGCAACGTTCATGATTCTTTGACCTCAGCTACTTCTTTCAGTTTATTCTCAACGACCACGCGCCAGTGTTCCACTTCTTCCTCCGTCAGATTGGGCGGGATATGGATTTTTTCACCGATGACCAAGGTTACTTTGGCAAAGGGTTTGGGGATTTGAAAACGATCCCAGCTTTTCAATTCCCAGTAAGAAGAGTAATTGATCGCCACGGGATAGACAGGCACCTGGAATCTGGAAGCCAGATAAATCGGGCCGTTGCTCATGTGATAACGGGGACCGCGCGGGCCGTCGGGCGTAAATGCGACATAACGCCCGGACTCCAGAGCACGCACTGCACCGTTCACTGCGTTCATTCCTTTTTTGGAACTGGAACCGCGGATACTTCCGATCCCCATCCAATGGACGAGATCTGCGACATACTGTCCGTCACGGGATGCACTGATCACAGCGGAAGTACAGCTGCGCAATTTTTTCGGGAACATCAGGGGAAAAAACATCAGGCGGTTGTGCCAGGTCACAGCGATTCCGGGCGGATTCGGCTGCTTCATGACGCCTTCCCGGTCAATGTACCGTTTCCGCATCAGAAGTTTATAAAAATACATCAGTCCAACGATCGGAAGAAAGATCCAATCGGGAAATTTTTTGATATCTCTGAATTTTTTCTTGAAAAAACCCATTCAAACACCTCGTTTTTTACATAAAGATGATATTTCACAATTGGCACAGTCCGGCCTGCGCGCCATGCAGCGGCGTCTGCCGTGAATGATCAGGAGATGGGAATATTGCGCCCACTTTTCCGGAGAGATCCGTTTGCAGAGGCTCTGTTCGATCTTCACCGGATCCGTGGTGCGGCAAAGTCCGATCCTGTTTGACAGCCGGATCACATGGGTATCGACGGGCAGCCCGGGAATCTGAAAAAAATCGCCGAGAACCACGTTTGCTGTTTTTCTTCCAACGCCGGGAAGAGAGGTGAGTCCCTCCATATTATCCGGAACTTCGCCGTTAAAATCGGAACAGATTTTTGCACAGGCTCCGATGATATGAGCTGCTTTTGCACGGTAATAACCGCACTTATGAATGTCCCGTTCCAGTTCAGAAGGGATCGCAGAAGCAAAAGATGCTGCATCCGGATATTTTTTGAACAGATCCGCTGTAACCATATTTACAGTTTTATCCGTACACTGAGCAGAGAGGATCGTTGCAACAAGGAGCTGCAAAGCTGAATTATGGACAAGAAAACATTGCTGAGGTCCATGGGCAGCCAGCAGCGCATCATAAATATTTTCTGCAAAGTTGGTAGAGGTCATATTCATTTTATGAAGATTTTATCAGGGAAAACAGTTCAACGACCCTCTGCGGCAGCTTTATCCAGTTTTTCTTCCATGGAACGCAAGACAGGAGCAAACTCCAGTTTTTCCTGTTTGAACATAAACTGTTTTTTCCGCCATACATGGGTGTACGTCATAAGCTGCACCAACAGATCATCCGACTGAACGATCTGCTGAGAAGTCATTACATCCCTATTCTGCCGGACGAACTGGACGACGCTTTCGAGGGCACTTCCAACCATCTCCGCTTCGCAATTCTGAAGCGGTGTTTTCGGTTTTACATTTTTGAGCCGATGACGGACATCTTCCACTCTCCGAAGCATTTTCTGCTTCAAAACATCATGAGCCAGAGCATTTTCCCGCTGCAGCTGAATTCTGATAAAAACGATCAGATAGATCTCAAAAATAAAAATTATCACAAACAACGCAACGGCAATAAACGTAACAAAGTCTTTTTTCCGCTTGCAGGAGTATTCTATTTGCGCCATAAGACTGATTTTCCCTGTAAAGTTGAAATTAAAGTATTCTCATTGGTAATCTACATCAGAAAAGACGTTTTTTCAAACACAAGAATCAAAAAGTTTGCGTTTTGATGTATTTTCTTTCGCTAATTTTGTTTTTTTATCAAAAAATAATATATTTTTACAGGAAACTCACTTGTTTTTCTGAAAAAAGAGGGTATAATTCCATAGGTCATTCAGACGTCTCATGAGTCTGTGATTGATCTTTTTATTTCTTACAACCACTTTCACTCAGGAAGGGAAAACAGATAATATGTCGAATATTCACCCAACAGCAGTCGTTTCTCCCAAAGCTGTCATTGGAGAAAATGTTGAAATCGGACCCTACACCGTAATCGAAGATGATGTGACAATCGGCGATAATTGTTATATTGATGCCCATGTCAAAATCGGACAGTACACCACCATCGGTCCGCGCTGCCGGATCTATTTCGGAACCTACATCGGAGAACCGCAGGATCACAGATTCACCAGAGGAATCGTTTCTTATACAGAAATCGGTTCTGATACCGTTATCCGGGAGTATGTGACGATTCACCGTCCGCCATTCGATTTTCTGAAAACAGTGATCGGAAACCATGTTCTGCTTCAGGCGTTTGTTCATGTTGCTCATGACTGCGTGATCGGAGACCGTGTTACAATTTCCAATCATACGGCACTTACCGGACACGTTCAGATCGGAGCAGGTGCAGTGCTTTCCGGGTATGTCAAGATCCATCAGTTCTGCCGGATCGGTTCTCTTGCGATGATCGCTCCTGAAGCAATGATCGGTCAGGATGTTCCGCCGTTCACCATGCTCCGGGAGATGAACTTTATTACCGGACCGAACGTGATCGGACTCCGCAGAGCGGGATTTGACAACCATAAGCGTCTGATGATCCGCAGAGCTATCAAAACATTCTTCTTCGATGGCTTGAATTCCACCAACGCAATCGCAAAAATTGAAGCTGATCCGGAAATGATGTCTGTTGCGGAAGTCGCTCTTTTCTGCGATTTTATCAAAGAATCAAAACGCGGTATCATGCCGGGGAACCCGAAATTTGCCGGGCTGACCGAAGAACAGCGTGATGCCCTGAACGCCAGAATGTGAGGATCTTCATCATGAAGAAGTTCTTTTTGTTTGCAATGTTTGCCGCGCTCGCTCTGCTGACCGGTACAGGCTGTGATTTGGATAAAGCGATCCAGGAAGTGGAAGATTCTCTGAATCCCACAGATCCCGAATATGTTATTTCTGTTCACCGGATCATCCGTTACCGCAGAGGGGAAGATCTTGAACGGATGATCGATACCTTCTCCGGCGGAACGGTTTGTGTCAACATGAACCCTTTCCTGCACAGCAGAAATATCAAGAAAGTTGAACTTCTCCCCCGTCAGGGTGATGCCGGATTCTTTGATCTGGTGCTCCATCTTGACAAGCGCGGTCAGATGCTCTGGTCAAGTATCGCGATCCAATATCGCGGGGAAAAACTCGGACTCGTTGTTGACGGTGTTTTCTACCGTGCATTCATGCCCAATATTCCGAATCCGGATGATATCGACCCCAAGACCGGAAGCGTTACTGTTCTGCTGCAAGGTCCTGTCGATCAGGCAACTGCCAACAGTATTGCAAAATTCAGTGAAAAAAATTACAGACATTTCAACCGCTGATCTTACATGCTGAAATGGCTGCATATCAAAAATCTTGCGCTGGTGAAAGAAGCTGCGCTTGATTTCGATTCCGGATTCAATGCTGTAACCGGAGAAACCGGTGCAGGAAAATCTGTCCTCATGGGAGGATTGCGTCTCCTTCTCGGCGCACGTTTTGAAAAAAGTGCGATCCGCGAAGGGACCGACCGCTGTGAAATTGCCGGTCTTTTTTCCGTTGATCCGGATGCGCTGGAAAAGATAAATCTCATTCTTGACGATGCCGGAGTGGAACGCTGCGACGGGGATAACCTGCTGATCAAACGGGTCTTCACACCATCGACAGGGAAAATTTTTGTCAATGCCTCCGCTGCCAATTCAAAGCTGCTGGCATCCCTGGGGGCGTATCTGGCAGATATCCATGGAGCTTCGGCAACAGTCACCCTGCTGAATCCGGCAGAGCAGCTTTTTTCCCTTGACAGATTTGCCGGAAATCAGGAACTCCTCACCCGGTGCGGAACTGCATGGAAAGCAGTCTCTGAAGCCAGAAAAGAGAAAGAGGATCTCCTGAAAAACATGCCGTCGGCGTTTGAAGCTGAACGGTTCCGGATCGATGCGGAAAACATCAAAAAGGTCAATCCGAAACCGGGCGAGGATGCAGAAATCGAAAAACTTCATGCCGTTGCTGCAAACTCCCGGGAAATCCTGCAGCTCTCTTCTTCTGCTGTCGATCTCCTGACAGAGTCGGAAGAATCTCTTCTGGAACGGCTGACAGCTGTCCGTCGGATCCTGCTTGCTCTGGAACGGGTCGATGAAGAAACGTCTGTCAAATTTCAGGAACAGCTGGAACAGATCTCGGATGCTGTCAGAAACCTGTCGGATGAGATCACAAGTCACGCAGAAACAGTGGACATTGATGCAGAGTCGTTTGCCGCAATGGAAGAGCGGATGCACGATTTGCAGACCCTGAAGCGGAAGTTCGGTCCCACCATTGAGGACATTCTTCATTATCTGGAAGAAGCAAAGTCCAGAGTTGATATTTTTGAAAATTCTGAGTATGCACGGGAAAAAGCGGATCAGAAAGTCGCGGAAGCCGAAGCGATCCATCTTGAGTTCTGCAAAGAGCTTTCCAAAGCACGAAAAAGTGCTGCGGGATCTCTGGAAAAACAATTGAAAAAAGAGTTGGAAAAACTGGGATTCAAACGGTCTGAGTTCTCCATCTCTTTTGAAGAAGCTGCCCCCGGAAATACCGGATCGGATAAAATCGAATTTCTCTTCTCTGCGAACCCGGGTGTACGCGCCCTGCCCTTGCGGGATGTCGCCAGCAGCGGAGAACTCTGCCGGGTCATGCTTGCACTGAAAACCGTCCTCGCCGGAGCTGACAGGATCCCCACGCTTGTTTTTGATGAAATCGATGCCAATATCGGCGGTGAAACAGCAGTGACCGTGGGGGAGGAACTCGCAAAACTTGCGAAAACAAAACAGATCATCTCGATCTCCCACCTGCCCCAAGTCGCGGCTTGTGCGGAAAAGCACTTCAAAGTCGAGAAAATAACCTCGGATTCCACCGCAGAAACTACCGTTACAGAAGTCAGCGGAAAAGAGCGGATCACAGAGATCGCCCGTATGCTGGGCGGCGGTTCCGCTGCTATGAAACACGCAGCAGCCATGTTTGAAAAATAATGAAAAAAATCAGCTTCCCATTGAAAACGCTGAAAAATATTTTCCGTGATTCCCGGCAATTTTTTACTTGTATTCTTCCGGCGATTTTTTGGTCAGATAACAATTCAGATTGTAAAAAGGATGATACAATCCCAGACGGCGCAATCTCCAAACACAAGTCGCTACAGCACACAATGCTAACAGCAATATTGTGCCGAAAACCACAAAACCCGGAACAGCACCGCTGGTCATATTCCACTCATCCCAGTGAACAATCAGAATCGCAGAAGGGAATAAAACTGCCAAAAATATAAAGAAAGAGAAGAGGAAATAAAAAGTAAACAGTGTCATAGAGGTCTTGGCTTTTTGATTCCAGACATCAATCTTCTGCTGATACTGTGATACTTTCTTCGAAGCAGATTTATCATCACATTCAACTAATCGCTGATACAGTTCTTTCGCATGACTCAATTCAGAGATCGTTTCCGGATTCAGGGGAAGAGCGGCAGCTGATTCTTTCAGATTTTTTTTGATTTCCGCAGCTTTCTTTTTCGCAAAATCTGCCATATCCTGAGCATTTTCGATTTCAAGAGTTATCAGTTTCTCACAAAGAGCCTGAACTTCAATATAATCCTGATAGGTGGATGCACTGTCGATTTTCTTCTGGGCATCCGGGACAAGAATCTCTGCGGCTTTTACTTGATACGTCAAAGCAAGTTTTTTCTTTTTTGAAAAAATCAAAGGAATTTTTCTGTCGGAAGCATTGAGTTTGGATTTTTCGTTTTCATTCGTAATTTTCTTTGCAGCAGCGGATAAATCACCATAATTTCCTTTACTGCAGACGGTACTTAACAGGATATAATCATCGGCAGTTTTGCATTTTCCGGCAATTTTGGAAAAATATTCAAGGACAGCAGCTTCTGCCTTATGCTGAAGTTCATCTGCCAGTTCCCGGCATTTCGGGTATCTTTCGGAAATGATTGGTTCCAGTTTTTTTTGCAGCTTGTAGAACGCTAAATAAGAATCAGCCGCAGCTGCATCATTTTTCAGACATTCAACTGCTTTTGCATTGCAGGAATCCCGCAGAGCCATCTGCTGAGAAAAAATCAAAGGTAAAGTTTTATCAGCGGAAGCCGTTTTGTATTTCTCTTTTGTAATTTTTTCTGCCGCAGCGATGAGATCACCGTAATTTCCGCCGGAACAAACTGTATATAACAGATTGTAATCTTCAAAGGAAGTGCATTTTGCTTCTGTTTCAGATACGATATCACAAAGGGTCTGTTCAGATTTTTTCTTCAAATCTTCCAGTAGTTCCGAACTGCCCGGATGCTTATCTTTCAAGATCGGTTCCAGCTTTTTTTGCAATTTATACAGCGAAGGATAATCCTTTGTTTTCAGTAACGCTTTCCGTATATTCTCACAATCCTCCGCATTAACTGCAAATAATTCAGACTGAGCAATGCCGGAAAGAGCTTCTGCTGTCTCTGCCGGAAGTTCAGATCGGTATTTTTCCAGAATTTTCTGATATGCTGAAATATGGGATCTGCTTGTCAGAGATTTTCTGATGACCTCCTGCAGATCAGCATTGCTGCTGGCATCGGAAGTCAAGATAGTCTCATGCAGTCTGCTGACCGCGTCGGGAAAGAAATTCAGCCAATGTTCAGCAGCTTTTGCATTTCCTTCAGAGACAGCATCCAACAGCAAATCGACAGAAAGTGTTTTCGGAATGGCTTCATTGCGAATGTTCTGTTTTTCCAGTAAATATCCGAATCGGCATTTTTCATCAGCAGTCAGATGACTGATCCCTTCAGAGAGAATATAAGCCCGCAATCCGTTTTTCTGTCTGACAGCCTCAGAAAAAAGATTCCGTAAATGCTCTTCGCCGTCAATGGAATACTGTTCCAGATTTTCTTTTCCCAGATCCTCTTTTGCACATTTTCTGCTGCAGTATTCAAAGAAACCGTCATCCTTGAATGTATATTTTTTCCCGCACCATTTACATCTGGGAGAAGCCTCGGTGTACGCTTCAGCCTGCCGTTTCTGTTCATCTTCTTTCTCTTTTTGAGCCAGCAGTATCTGATGTCTTTCAGCCTGTTCCTGACGGAGTTGTTCTGTAGCCTCAATGCGCTTCTGTTCAGCCGCCATGAGCTCATTATGCCGCGCACGGTCATTCCGCTCGCGCTCATCTGCCATACGGCGTTGTTCCTCCAGAGCAGCTTCTTCCCGTGCTTTCCGGTCGGCTTCTATGCGATCCCGTTCCCACTTTTCTTCTCTGGCTGCCCATTCCCGGGCTTCCCGGTCACGTTTTTCCCGCTCCCGGGCTTCTGCGGCAGCTTCTTCCTGTTGTTTCAGAAGTTCACAATCCGGGCAGTACAAAGAGCCCCATGTATTGTATTCTCTTCCGCAACGCCAACATTTAGCCATCTGAAAATCTCCGGTTACCCGATCAGTTCGTCAGGATCCCGCGGAAAAGAAGAAATGCAAGAACGGCAGCCAATCCGATACGATACCAGCCGAACGGTTTGAAATCTTTGGTGCGGATGTACTTCATAAACAGCACAACCGTGATCCAGGAAACAAAGAAAGAGACAACGAAGCCGATTGCGACAGCGATCCATTCATTGCTGTTCAAGGATGCACCGTGCTTCAGAAGAGAGTAACCGGAAGCTGCCACCATCGTCGGGATGGCAAGGAAAAAGGAGAACTCCACAGCCAGCGGACGGGAGGCTCCCAGAATCAAACCGCCAATGATCGTTGCCGCAGAACGGGAAGTTCCGGGAATCAGGGCAAGACACTGGAAAAGACCGACCCCCAACGCTCTGGTGTAAGAGAATTTTTCGATATCTTCAATCTTCTGAACGCCTTCTTTCTGCTTGCGGCTTTCCAGAACCAGAAGAATAATACCGCCAACAAGAAGCGTGGTAATAAAAGTCTTCATTCCCAGCGTTTCAACATAATCAGCAAAGAGCAGACCGGCAATGATAGCGGGAATCACACCGATTGCACTTTTGAACCACAGCAGAAAAGTCTTCCGGAAAACAGCTTTATTGCGGAATGCCGCTGCAGGAACCAGTTTTTCATGAAAATAAACCAGGAATGCAAGGATCGATCCCAGCTGGATCACGACATCAAACATGTTATTGAAGGCTTCGGAGGGAGTACTTCCGCCGCAGGCTGCAATGATGCGGTTCACGATTTTCAAGTGTGCCGTACTGCTGATGGGCAGGAGTTCAGTAATTCCCTGAACGATCCCCTGTATAACGGAGTAGATATATAAAAACATCGGGATGATCCTTTTAAAAAAAGATCCCGGTTATAATAGCCGGGATCTGTGATGATAAAATCAGTATCTGCGCTGTTTGCTGTTTGCAAGCACGCTCAGACGGAGGGCATTCAGCTTGATGAAGCCGGTTGCATTCTTCTGATCGTAGACATCTTCAGCTTCAAAGGAAGCGATCTTGTCATCGTAAAGGCTGTATTCGGAACGTCTTCCGGTGACATGGCATGCGCCCTTGTAAAGTTTCACGCGGACATCGCCGGTGACATACTTCTGGCTTTCGGTGATAGCGACCTGAAGCATTTCGCGTTCGGGAGCATACCAGAAACCATTGTAGACCATCTTGGAGTAGATGGGAATGAAGCTGTCGCGGAGGTGCATGACTTCTTTATCCATGGTGATGGATTCAAGAGCGCGATGAGCGATGTGGAGGATGGTTCCGCCCGGAGTTTCATAAACACCGCGGGACTTCATACCGACAAAGCGGTTTTCCACGATGTCGATTCTTCCGACTGCATGTCTTGCACCGAGTTTGTTCAGGCGGCGCATGATATTTGCGGGGGTGAGCTTTTCGCCGTTGACAGCCACAGGAATACCCTTTTCGAATGTGATGATGACATCTTCGGGATCGTCAGCAGCTTCCATGAGGGGCTTGGTCAGGCAGTACATATCATCTTTGGGAGCGTTCCAGGGATCTTCCAGGATACCGCCTTCAAAGCTGATGTGGAGAAGGTTGCGGTCCATGCTGTAGGGTTTTTCGGCGGTGGAGGTGATCGGAATATTGTGCTTGTGAGCGTATTCGATCATTTCGGTACGGGCCTTGAAGGTCCAGTTGGGATCGCGCCACGCAGCAATGATTTTGACTTTGGGATCGAGAGCGTAAGCAGCGAGTTCGAAACGAACCTGGTCATTTCCTTTCCCGGTAGCACCATGACAGATGGCATCGCAGCCTTCTTCGCGGGCAACTTCCACAAGGCGTTTTCCGATCAGAGGACGTGCAATGGAGGTACCGAGAAGATAGGTTCCTTCGTAAATTGCATTTGCCTGCATCATCGGGAAAATAAAGTCCTGAGCAAATTCTTCGTTGAGGTCATCAACGATGCACTTCAAAGCACCGGTCTTGCGGGCTTTTTCATCAAGACCATCGGTTTCTTCTTCCTGTCCGACGTCTGCACAGTAGGCAACGACTTCGCAGTTATAGGTTTCTTTGACCCATTTGACGATGACGGAGGTATCAAGTCCGCCGGAATATGCAACCAAAACTTTCATTTCCATCTCCTTGAGTAAAAGTTGCGGGTTTATCGTGTTCTGTAATGTACCATAAATTCCGGATTTTTCAACCGTTTTTTCCATGTTTTCATATTATTTTTTCAGGCACAGCTGAAACCGCTGGAAGAAGTTCCCGTCAAGAACTGCTTTTCCTGCAAAGAATTGTGTTCTCTCATTTATCATTCCGGATCAATGATTTTATTCCCCCGGACACATCTTGGATCATTTTCATCCAGTTTCCCGCTCCAGAGATATTTCTTTGTCTCTCCGACTACCACCTTATGCAGAAGCAGCAGGCTCAGTACGTTGGGAATCACCATCAAGCCATTGGAAAAATTGGCAAAATCCCACACAGTGGAAAGAGTTCCGACAGCTCCGAGATAAGCGATAAGTGTATAGATGATCTTGTATGCCATCGTCGCTTTCGGCGTGTTGATCATAAAACGCAAACACTGTTCACCGTAGTAGAACCAGCCGAGAAGTGTGGTGATCGCAAAGGCAAAAATGGCAAACGAAAGAAGATATTTTCCGACATACGGCAACTGTTCAAAACAGCGCTGGGTCAGCAATCCGTCATTGACAAGTTTGACGGTTGCGGGGCTTGCCAGGTATCCGGAAACAATGACCATACCGGTCAGAAAACAAATCACGATCGTGCAGAATGTTCCGGTGTAAGAGACCAATCCCTGCCGGACAGGGTTACGGGTCTTGGCAGTCGCGGCAACAATCGGCTCGGAGCCCATCCCTGCCTCGTTGGAAAACAATCCGCGGGCGATCCCATACCGGGCGGCAAGCATAAAACCGTAGCCGACAGCTCCGCCGGCTGCCGCTTTCGGGGAAAACGCACTCTTTACAATAAGAAGAACAGCATCATCCAGATAGCTGTAATTTATGATCAGCAAAGCCGCACAGCCCGCAAGATAGGTGAAAGACATAAACGGTACAAGATAAGTACAAACCTTTGCAATACTTTGAAGTCCCCCGACAATCACAAAGCCCACAAGAACAGAAACCACAAGCCCGGTAACCACAGGAGAAACATCAAATGTTTTCTTAATGATCGTTGCAATCGCATTGCTCTGCACCAGATTTCCCGTTCCAAGAACGGCAATGCTCCCGAAAATACAAAAGAGTATCGCCATCCACTTCCATTTCAATCCCATCAGAATGGTGTACATGGGTCCGCCATGAACTTCAGCTTTTTTATCCCGCACACGGTATTTGACTGCAAGAAGAGACTCCGCATATTTCGTTGCCATTCCGAAAACTCCGGTGATCATACACCAGAACACCGCGCCGGGACCGCCGAGAGCGATCGCAGTTGCAACGCCGATCACATTCCCCGTTCCGATCGTGGAAGCAAGCGCAACTGCCAACGCCGCAAAGGGTGCCACATTTCCGCTGAGAGAATCATCTTTCTGCACCACCAGACGGAACGCTGTAACAAGATGCCGCTGAATAAATTTCAACCGGAATGTATAAAATAAGTGGGTTCCCAGCAGCAGAATCAAAAGCGGAGGTCCCCACAAAAACGCATCGGCGGCTTTCAGATAACGACTGAACAGTTCAGCAAATTCTTCCATTTTTCTTCCTTTTTTATGATGTTGATCTTGCCGGGGTGTTTATTTTGATCCCGAAAAAACTTCAGCACCGTTACAGCTGAAAAACGAAATTCTTATTCCGGACCCAAAATAAACAGAATTCCCTGAATCAAAAGATTTATCTTGGAATATATCACGTTGCAGAGAAGAATACAAGCTGTAATAATGCAATATAGGAAAAAAAATGGTGGGACCTGCCGGGTTTGAACCAAAGATCAAAGGTTTCTTAAGACCAATACTCTTCGAGAGCCGGAAGACATGATGATACATAAAATTATTGCTGTCTGCTTACAATAGAACAGTAAAGTTTTTTGAGCGCATCGCTGTCGTTTTCCATATCTATATAGTCAATGTTAATAAGGTCATATTCTATATCGTCTGAGTAACGTGCATTGTCGATTTTTACAGGAATAATCGTTTTCTTATAGGAAACCGCACAGGAAATTTCTTTGATAACGTGTTCGGATTTATTGGAATTTTCTGAGGATAAGAAAAGGAGTATATTTGCTTGTCTGATAGCCTGAATGATCTCGGACTTATAACTTTTGCCACTGTAAGCACCATCGATATCTATCCAGAAAGATATATTTTTTTCCTTCAAAAAACTGAGAATCTTTTGAATTTTTTCAGAATCCTTCCGACTGTAACTGATGAACACGTCATGCTTCATCTGGACTTTTGGAGGAGTGAACAGCGAAAGCGATTCTGTTTTGTTTTCCTGTACAAGAATTTCCTTAGCCATCGAATTGAGATCTATCCCGTTATCCTGATATACCCATAATTCGATCTTCCAAGCCTGAGCTGTTCGGGAAATTTCCCGGGAAAATGTTTTCAGCATACAAGAAACTGCTTTTTCAAAAGGAATTTTAGCGGTTCCGGATCCAATGACAGGAAACGCGATTGACGATAAATGAAGAGATGATAATAATAGGAAACATCGCCGAACGACGTTGCAGATAATATATTCCTGGATATCAATTTGCTCAATTTTCGAGAGCAACTCATCACTGCGATTCTCATAATTAACCAATGCTATCGTTATCGCATGAAAAATCATTTTTTGCACCAGGTTTCCCGCCGTAGAGACAACCACCTCTCCAAGAGGTGCCGGAAGATGTTTTTTTGTATCTGTTTCAATCATATTTCCCCCTGCATTGAAAATCGCGAGAGAAACACCACCGCCATGAGTCAACAAATTATCGTCTGAACTTACGATTACGTCACACTTTGAATCAAGAATGTTGCCATTAATCAATCTCAGTGAAGAATTGCGGATAGTAAAGATATTGTCAGACCTGGTCTGAGGATCGTTTTGGACTTTTTGCTTCGCGAGTTCCAGAAAATTTGCAAAACCGTGAACCCGAAACATAATTGCATTCAGCAACTCGTTAGGAGAGAAGTTTACACTTTCTATGAACTGGTTTCCAAATTTCCGGATGATTGGAGATTCACTGACTTTTGAGTCACTGAAATCATTCCCGGTATAAATAGGGATGATATTTCTGTCTTTTTTACATATCTCGAAATGTTGGATCGCATAAGATATAAGACTGTTTTTCAAATTTTCCGAATTGAGTAAAAGAATTAAACAAATAGACTCCTGAAATATCTGGCAAGTCTCCTGGAATGTCTTGGTACTCAATATCTGCGGAGTGATCAGAGTAGTCTCAATTGATTGAGAAGAAAATTCGTTTATCAAGCTCTCTGCCAGAACATCATCTGCATCAGCTAAAATACAAACGATGTGTTCATACAATACTTGGTCTGACATAAATTGTGACTCCCCATTAAAATTGATATTCTCCTTCACAACATTACTAATAGCACATTTGCGATATTTTTCAAGTTGGAACAGTAGTGTCCTGAATTTTGCGCACATTTTATTTGAGCGATTATCAAAATCACGTGCGTTTTGTTTACTATATCACCAAGCTTCC
>JAFTJI010000230.1 GCA_017456495.1 Lentisphaeria bacterium
CAAGATTATTGCAGAGCTGGAAAAAAAGCAGTGCAAAGAAAACGTGACCGAATTCAATATCGGTGACACCGTCAAGGTCTTCACAAAGATCGTTGAAGGTTCCAACGAACGTATCCAGGCTTTCACTGGTGTTGTTATCGCTAAAAACGGAAGCGGAATCCGTGAAACATTCACTCTCCGCCGCGTCGCTGCCGGTTACGGTGTCGAACGTGTCTTCCCGCTCCACAGCCCCCGTATCGACAAAATCCAGGTCGAACGCAAGGGTCGCGTCCGCAGAGCTAAACTCTACTACCTGCGCGACAAAGTCGGTAAGGCTGCTAAAGTGAAAGAGCAGAGATTCTCAGCGGATGCAAAATAATCATCCTCAGGAATATCTAGCTTTATCGGATAAACTCCTCGCATACGAATCTTCAGTTCGGAGCGGGGAGTTTTCCTTTATTGCCGGAATTGATGAAGCCGGACGGGGCTGTCTCGCCGGTCCGGTCGTCGCTGCAGCAGTCGTCTTCACGGATTATGAAAAGATTCCTGCAGGTGTTAATGATTCAAAGGCTCTTTCCGCTGAAAAACGGGAACTGCTCCGGCAAAAAATTATTTCCGAACCCTCCATCAAATGGGCTGTCGGTGTTGTGACAGCAGAAGAAATTGACAATTCTGATATTTTGCGTGCGACATGGAAGGCGATGCGACTTGCCGTGGAGCAGCTGATTCCGCCGGCTCAATTTATTCTTGTAGACGGCAATCCGGTTCAGGGGCTTCCGCTGCCTTCTCAAAACATTGTAAAAGGCGATGCGAACTCAGCCTCCATTGCGGCTGCCAGTATTCTGGCGAAGACTTACCGCGATGCGTTGATGGATGAATATGACCGGGAATATCCCGGTTACGGGTTCTGTGAACACAAAGGTTATGGAACGGCGCAGCACCTTGCAGCGTTGCAGAAACTGGGGGTAACGCCGATCCACCGTACAACGTTTGAACCTGTCCGGCTGATTCTGCATCCGCCGGAATATACACAGCAGGATTTGTTTTTCTGACATGGAACACTCTGATACAATCGCCGCATTTTGTACAGCACCCGGCGGAGCCCTGGCGATCATCCGCATTTCCGGTCCGGATGCGCTGCGCCTGGCGGATTCGGTCTGGCACTCTTCCCGGAAACTTTCTGCGGAGAATCCCCGTGTACTGACATTCGGCAGGGTCCGTTTGGAAGACGGAAAGAACCTCGGAGAGACCTGTCTTGCTGTTTATATGCCGGGACCAGCCAGCTACACCGGAGAAGATATCGTTGAGATCCAATGTCACGGAGGAGCCTGTGCGCCGCGCCGGATCCTGACCCGTCTGCTTGCCAACGGAGCACGTCTTGCCGAACCGGGTGAATTTACCAAGCGGGCATTTCTCAATGGAAAAATGGATTTGACCGAAGCAGAAGCGGTGGCTGATCTGATCAGTGCGAAATCGGAAGCGGCGTTCCGGCTGGCAGAACGGCAGCTTTCCGGAATGCTCGGACAGAAGATCCGCAGTGCAAAGGAAGAGATTTTTCTGATCCTGGCTGAAATCGAATCACGTCTTGACTTTCCGGAAGAGGATCTTGACTGGCAGACACCGGCACAGATCGTTGACCGTATCAATCAGGTGAAAGCAACATTGGAACAGCTTCTGGCAGGCAGGGACCGCTCTGCTGTGATCCGGAACGGAGTCCGTCTTGCTATCGCCGGAAGCCCGAATGTTGGAAAATCCAGTCTGCTGAATCTGCTGCTGGGGTATGAACGGGCGATCGTGACAGATATCCCCGGAACGACCCGTGATACTCTTTCTGAACAGGCTGTTTTGCGGGGGATATCTGTGGAACTGACAGATACAGCCGGGATCCGTGATCAGGTTGCTGATGCGGTGGAAGGATTCGGTGTGGAACGTTCCCGGGATACGATCAAACTGTCAGAGATCGTGCTTTGGGTTTTTGATTCTTCCCGTGACCCGCAGGAAGATCTTCAGGCAATGAAAAACGAAATTCCTGCCGGAGCGAAAGTAATTGCAGTCTGGAACAAATCCGATCTTGCCCCGGAAGGTTTTGCCTTGCCGGACACCGGCTGCCCTGCAGTTTCAGTTTCTGTCAAAAACGAAACCGGGATCGAGACCTTGCTTTCCGAGTTTGAGACAGCTGTCTGGGGCGGCGGTGATAAATCCATTCCGGAGTGTGCAGTATCAGAACGGCATGCCGGGGCGTTGGAGCGCGCGATTTCGCTGCTTGAGATGGCAATTCCGGAAACTGAATCTGAGATGTACGAATTGACCGCGGAGAATCTCCGGGCAGCCCGTCAGGAACTGGCAGAGATCACGGGAGAATCGGCAGCACCGGATGTGCTGGATGATATTTTCTCCCGGTTCTGCATAGGAAAATAAAGTATCATTGGGGATGGATTGAGAAAAAAAACAAAAAAAAATGGTAAAAGTTATAATTCAGTGTCAGATTTTCACTTTTAAGGAATCTGTCATTTACAGATGAAGAAAGATTTTTTAAGACGTAACACTACAATTAAGGAGCAAAGATGAAACGAGTTGGGTTATTTGTCGGAATTGATGAATACAATAACGGTATTACGGCACTGAATTGTGCAGTAAGAGATGCGCGAGATTTGTCTTTTGCATTTTCCAGAGCTCAGTTTGATACAGTAGATTCCCTTCTGAATGCGGAAGCCCATAGCGAAGCCATTCTGGACAGAGTGGAAAAACTTGTCAGTGATCTTAAACCGGACGACTTGTTTGTGTTCTATTTTTCCGGACATGGCAGAGAGTTCAGGAACACGCATTATCTTGTCGGTCCCACAGGACGTGCCGCAGCAGATATGTTTGAGATAGGTTCTATTTCCATCTCGAATTTGATAAATGTTTCCAACAAGCCGGGAGTAAAACGTTTGTTTATTCTTGATTGCTGCAGAAGCAATATTCTTGCAGACAGAAGTGGAGTCTATTCCGGAGAAGAGGATAAAACCCGCGATATCAGCTTGAGCAACGCACTCAAGCAGATTCCAAAAAATGCAGAAATCCTTACTCCGCTGATCCTGAACTCCTGTGAGCCCGGCAAACAGGCTTATGAAGATAATGCTTCCGGACATGGATATTTTACAAGAACTCTTTTGAACAGTATTCAATGTCCCGATATTTACAATTTTCAGCAATTTAAAAAGAGCCTGAAGATCAGCGGGACGCCGAACCCTCAAAAAGTGACCTGGTCCGATATATCGGATGACTGGGATGACATTGAACTTTTCCCGCATTGGAATAAACAAAATGCGTCACCGGCGGTTGCCCCTCAGGCAGTTGTTCCTCAGACAATTACTTCTCCGGCAGCAGTTGTGCCGCAGGGAGCAGTTATCAGCAACGTACCGACAGAAGAAAATACGAACAAAAAGAAGATCCAGAATCAGATTCTGATGGCAGTCGCTTTGATTGCTGTTGTTGGAACAGCTTTTTATCTTGTCGGTAAATTTACATCTGCTCCCGGCGATAATAAAACAGAGGTTCCCCGGAAGATCGTTGAACCTCAGATTGCAGATGTTAAGCCAGCCGTGACCGCGCCCGCTGTCGTAAAGCCCGAAGTTAAGCCAGTCGTAACCGCGCCCGCTGTCGTAAAGCCCGAAGTTGAGCCTGTCGTGACCGTGCCCGCTGTCGTAAAGCCCAAAGTTAAGCCAGTCGTAACTGCGCCCGCTGTCGTAAAGCCCGAAGTTAAGCCTGTCGTGACCGCGCCCGCTGTCGTAAAGCCCGAAGTTAAGACCGTCGTGACCGCACCCGCTGTCGTAAAGCCCGAAGTTAAGCCAGCCGTGACCGCACCCGCTG
>JAFTJI010000231.1 GCA_017456495.1 Lentisphaeria bacterium
AACGGGGAGACAAAAGAAAAAATTTTAAGGAAATTTTTTCTCTTTTCTCCCCGTACCCCCTCTTTTCTCTTTTCAAACCTTTTTGCGGCATTCCGATTTTTGCAAGCAAAAATCAGAATGCCATTGTATAAAAAATTTTCTATTAAACACTTCATGATGGCATATTAATTTTTTGTTTTCAAAAAATTGATATGCCGCAAAAAGGTTTGAAAAAAGGTGATGGGGCTTGGGGAAGCGGGAAAAAACTTTCCTGAAAAGTTGTTTCCCGCTTCCCCAATTTCCATTTTTCTTTATGAAAGCTCTCCGGTAAAACGAAAAACTTCTTCTGTTTCGGCGTTCAGTTCATCAAAAAAGGATTTCATAAACTCGCCGCGTTGAACGGCAAGAGCTTTTCCGGAGGCGGTGAGCATACGCCCGGGAACGTTGCGCAGTTTCACCAGATACTCCCTGTAACCGGTGTCTTCCGGTCCATATTCCGCACCTTCCAACGCCTGTTTTTCCGTATTGTGGATCCTTGCGCCCACATGGGATGCAAAGTGAAATGTTCTTGCGATCCCGACAGCTCCGATAGAGTCCAGTTTGTCCGCATCGTAAACGATCTTTTCTGCCGGAGTTTCCGGCGTATCTTTGCCGCGGTAACGGTGCTTTCCGACACATTCACCGACAGCATGAAGGAAGGCTTCATCTGTACAGCCCAGCTCCCGAAGGATCTCAACTGATTTTGTCCGACCGAGAGCTGCATGACAGACATTTCCCTTTCCGGAATCCTCTTCCGGGCGGGCGCAATCGTGGAGCAACGCGGCGTAACGGATGATCCGGCGGGATTCCTGATCCTCTGCCGGGAGTTCCATCTCTGCGATCTTGCAGGCATTTACATAAACCCGCATGGTATGGTCGAGGTCATGACCGCCCCGGACGCCTGAAAAAATAGCGCGTACCCGCTGGAGTACGCGCTGAAAAAGTTCATCGTTCATGAATTACTCTTTCGACTCTTTCTTTTCCGGCTGAGGTGCGCTGGTTTCCAGAGTCTTCTTCAGTTCCAGCTGGTGAGAGTGACGGTTTTTGGGAATGACCGTCAGCCAGGAGTGATCATCGAGAGGGAAGGTCTGATAATGCTTTTCATCTTCAGCACGGTCATAACCGATCACAGTGTTGGGCGGGATCACGTTATGTTTGTCGATGATGCAGTTGCGGATACGGCTGTGTTCACCGACAGAGACATCGTTCAGCAGGATGCAGTTATGAACGGTTGCATAGCTGTGAACGTGAACGGAGTTGAAAAGAACGGAGTTGGTAACGGTACTTCCGGAGACGATACAGCCGTCACAAACGATGGAGTTGATTGCTTTTCCGATTCTGGGCAGACCGTAGGTGTCGACTTCTTCGTTGTGAACGAATTTTGCAGCAGGCAGACTGAAATGGTAGTTGTAGATGGGCCATTTGTCGTTGTAGAGATCGAGCTGCGGAGAAGTGGAACGCAGATCCATATTTGCTTCAAAGTAAGCCTTGATAGTACCGACATCGCGCCAGTAGGGTTTGGCGGCGGCGGGCTGACCGGGGATCCGGTTGGAATAGAAGTTATAAGCGAAAAGCCGCTTGGTTTCCACAAGGCTGGGAATGATATCTTTTCCGAAGTCATGACTGCTGTTTTTGTGTTCGTAGTCATTTTTCAGGAGAGAGATCATATCTTTCGTGTTGAAAATGTAGTTGCCCATGGAGGCGAGACACATGTTTTTATCGTTGGGCAGCGGTGTGGGATGTTCCGGTTTTTCCTGGAATCCGATGATCCGCCAGTCTTTGTCCACCTGAATGATCCCGAACTGATGTCCTTCAGAAATGGGAACCGGGATGGCGGCGACGGTTGCGATTGCATTGTTGCAAGCGTGGAAGTCGATCATCTGGCTGATATCCATTTTGTAGATATGGTCGCCGCCGAAAACTGCCACCAGATCTGGATTGAAATCTTCGATGAGGTGCATATTCTGATAGATGGCATCAGCGGTTCCGCGGTACCATGTACGATCCTGAGTCTGCATCTGAGCGGGCACCGGAATGATGAAGCTGCCACGCACCTGAGTGTTGGAAATGTTCCAGCCGTTGATGATGTGTTCCATCAAGCTCTGGGATTTGAACTGAGTGAGAACGAAAATACTGTTGATCCCGCTGTTGACAAAGTTACTGAGAACAAAGTCGATGATACGGTATTTTCCACCGAACGGGACAGATGGTTTTGCGCGTTGATCGGTGAGCGGTGCAAGACGGGTTCCTTCGCCTCCGGCGAGGATCATTCCAAGTACAGACATTCTCATAAGATTCATTCCTTCCAAAATTAAGCCCCCGTTCCCAAGACTCTCTACGGAACAATATCTGGCTTTCCCGGATCGTGTTTCGTAAAAAGTCTTTCCCTGAAAGAAGGGGAATCATCCTTATTATAGCACGGAATGGAAAAAGAATCAACTGTTTTTTATAAAAAAAATCTGAAAAATCAGCTCAAATTTCCAGAAAACCCTGAAAAAACTGCCCCCGCAGTCCCGGAAAGTATGCTGCAATTGCAGATTTTTCCTTGTACAGGATTTGCCATGCTTTCAGGTTCTTTCCCGTTTTTTGTACAGCCGTGCTGAGATCCCATTGATCCTGTCATTGACATCATGTTCACCGATGCGATTGACTCCGACTTTGAACAACTCACCGCAAGAAGCCTCCCCGGTCAACCGTCAATCGCCGGGGGAGGCAGTCAGGATAAAAAATGACAGAAAAATTATTGCACCATCTTTTCCCGGTCTCTTTTATATTTGGAACTTCCGGGGACGTTATCTTTGATATCATCTTTAACATCTTTGGCATCTTTCCCGGCTTTTTGGATCTTCTGATTCACTTTCTGTTCCGCTTTTCTGACAAGACGGTCAACATCTTTCTTGTTGTTGGTATAGTAATAATATGCAGCGGCAGCGATGGCGGCAAGGATGATCACGATGATAACTGCGCGTAAGGAAGAACGTTTTTCGGCGCGGGCTTTTCCTGCTGCCATTGCAGTTACCCGGTCATAGGATTTTGCAGCATTCTCGGCACACTGTTCAGAACAGAATCTGGAACCGTTGCTTTCCACAATGCACTGTTCACAAATGGGTTTTCCGCAAGCTGCGCATCGGGTGACTGCCGGGGTGTCCGGATGATTGAGACAAACGCTTTGAGAGATGTCCGCCATAATGGGCTCCTTTCGTTGGCATTTTCTGAAATCTGAGGTGGGTAAAACCTTTTCTCCTGCTACAATAACCTGCAAAACAGCATTTTTCAAATAATTTTCATGAAAAATCAATATTTTTTCTTTCACTGTCTTGACAATATTGTGTACTGCACATTATCTTTACTCCGCAAACAAATCCAAGGAGTTCTGAAAATGGCATTTCTCAAAGATCACATCTATACCTGGGGCTACATTCTGGATAAAGTCCCGACGGCTGTTCCGTTCCTTACTCATGGAAAATCCCGCTGCAGTCTGGAAACACAAACAGCTTATCTCGGCGCAGAACGGACGTTTTATATGAACTCCATGTTCAACGAAGAGTACATCCGCAGAACTTTCACCGATCCGCCGTGGGATCCCGAAATCCTGTCAAATTGTGTCAGAAACCTGCTTTCCGATCACCACATGGAACGGCTCTCCGCAATGAAAGAGATCTATTGTACAGCGGAACATCTCAATTATCTGGATTCCTCTCTCCGGATCGCACGGGCTTCTCTGAAATATAAAAATATCAAAGGGATCCACTTTGACGATTTCAGACCCGACCAGGGCGGCGATATGCTGGCAGAGATCCATGATAAAGTGAAAGAGATCAACCCCGATCTGAAAATAGTGACCGTCACTTACACCCATCAGAATGAAAGTGATTTCATTCCGCACCTGAAATATATTGATATCCTCAGCCGCTGGTGCTGGGTTCCCTCTCTGGATTTCTGGAGCCACCACAAAGATGATATTGCAAAGATCCGGGATATTGTGGGACCGGAAAAGAAGATCCTGCAGGGGCTTTATCTGCATGACTTCGGTTCTTCCGGACTGCCGGTCACAAAATGCCATCATCCGGTGCCCCTGGATATCTTTCAAGAGAGTGTTGAAACCAGCTGTGAACATCTCTGGGAAGGGATCATCGACGGTATCATTCTGCCGCAAGGTGCATGGTACAGCCAGCCGTCTCACCGGGAGCATGTTATCTGGCTGAAAAATTATATCGACTGGTTTGATGCAACCACAACGGATCTATAAGCGATAAACAGCCGTTTTTTTGCTCTCAAGGGGTCTTGTAAAAATCGAAAGTATGTGCTATAATATATAAGCACAGAAAAGACCCTTTTATTCTCTTATCTGTAAAATCTCAACTTCGCATAACATCTGTTATGTGAAGTCAACCATTGACCATTGAACTTAAATGATGAAATTTCAAGAACAGAAAGGAAGAAATTATGAGAAAAAATGAGTGTAAATCGCTCAACATAACAGATGTTATGCGAAGTTTCACCCTGATCGAATTGCTGGTTGTGATTGCCATCATTGCGATCCTGGCAGGGATGCTTCTGCCGGCATTGAACAACGCAAGAGAATCCGGAAGAAGTGCAAGCTGCATCAATAACCAGAAGCAGCTGTATCATGTATTGGCAGCTTATTCTGAAATGAACAATGATATCATCGTTACCTGTACTTACAAAACTATGTATTGGGGACAGCATTTGGTGGAATCCGGAGCATTCAAAGGTTATGGGAACATCATTGTTTCCCAAATGCCTAATTTTATGAAATGTCCTTCTGATAAAAGAATTCTGGGATCAGGTACAGTTCAGTTGAACAACGGAAATTACTGCTATGGTCTTTCCAGAAGTGTATCTCCGACAGCCGGTACAGGCAAAAATAGTGCTGGAGTAGAGGAATGGAAAAGAGCTACCTACAAAAAAATCAATAAAGTCAGACAACCATCAATGACAGCTTGGGCTACAGACATTATAGGAAGTTACTCCATTGCAACCAATGTGAGTGAAAGCGATAACCGTATTGGTTTCCGTCATGCAAATAAGGCAAATGTCCTTTATATTGATGGCCATGTGGGTCCCCTGACTCTTATTGAGCTTCAAGCTGTCAATGGTGGAAACGGACGTTGGAATAAGCCGTTTTGGAACTGGCCCTACTGATTCAAGAGCATAACGAATAATATATAAAGGAAAAGAAAGGAAAAATATATGAAAGCAAAACTTCTTTTTGTTGCAATGTTTGCAGGTGCAGCTCTTATGGCGGCGGATCCTGCAGCGAACCTTGTTCTGAAACAGGACTTTGAACAGGGCGTTGACAAATTTGTAAAAGCTCCTGAAACTGCAAAAATCAACATGAAAGCCGCTCCGGCTGTTATCGAAGGAAGAACCAAAGGCAGCAAAGCGGTTCAGTTCAATAATAAAGCAAAAGATTTCAGCATCAACGGAGTAAAATTCCCTGTCCCCGGAAATGTTTCCATCTGGGTCAAAAATGTTGACAGAGTCAAGGGCAGCGGTGCTTACCGCCGTTTCTTCGGAACCACTTACAGTTCCAAAGGCTATTTCGGTTTTCAGGAATATACCGGTTATGCTCTGATCTTTGTTCACGGATTCAACAAGAAAAACAAAAATATCTTTGTGAAACCTCTTCCCCTCGGACAGTGGAACCATGTTTCCGTGAACTTCACGGATAAGCATATCGATGTTTATGTCAATGGTGTCAAAACCTCTTCTGCCGATCTTCCGGAGTCCATCTCCAATGTCACCGGAAATCTGGTCATCGGAACCAGCGGTATTATCATGGATTCTTATGAACTCTACAACCGGGTTCTGACCGAAGATGAAATCAAAGCATTGGCTAAGTAAGGAACAGAAATGAATTTGAAACGACTTTTATCAACAGCCGCAGCCGGTTTTGCATTGCTCGCCGGAGCTGCTGAATTTACGGTTGGCAGCACAGCAAAAGCTCCCGTCATCGACGGTAAACTCTCTCCCGGCGAATGGAAAGATGCTCTCGTCATCTCCGGAACCGGCGGAACCCTTGACCACCGGAGAGCAGAGCTGTTTCTGACCTGGGACGAAAAGAATATTTACGGTGCTGTCCGGACAGAAACGCCCCCGCGCGGAAGACTCGTACAGAATGTAAGCACAAATCCTGTCAGCGATGATTCCGTAGAATTCTGGTTTGATCCTCCGAAGTCAGCCCGTACCCACGAACAGTGGAAGTTCGGGGAATTTCAGATGATCATCAGCAACACCGGAAAAATGCTGCTTCAGCATCACAACCCCGGCTACGGACTGCCTGTCCGCAACTGGGTGACCGGCGGAATGAAAGTCGTCAACAAAGTGGAAAACGAAAAATGGGTCTGTGAATTTTCCATTCCGGCAAAAGGTTTCGGGATGAGCAAGCTCGGCGAACTGGATTGGAAGATCCTTGCATGTGTGAACTTCCGTTCCGCTCCGGGCAGACAGGTTCCGTTCCTTCCGGTTGCAAGTTTCATGGCGTCCAAGTCCTACCCGACTTACAAGCTCCGGAAAAATGCTCCTGCGGTCCGTCAGCTTTATGCAGATGCCGCAACCCGTTATCCGTTGAAGTGGGAAAGCTCCAAACCGCTGAACTATGAAGCAACTGTTGACGGCAAAGTTCTCAAAGGAACGCTGCCTGTGACGCTTCCCTCTGCAGTTCCCGGAGCATACTCCATGAAGATCATGGATGGCGGAAAAGTCGTCTTCCAGCGTAACTTCAAGACCGGAAAACTCCCTGCAAGGATCTGGACGACTCCGGAATCCTATATCGTTCTTGAACAGGATTTTGAGCAGGGCATCAATAAATTCATCGAAGCTCCCAAAGGCGCAAAAGTTGTTGCAAAGACAATGCCGTCACTGGTTGCCGGAAGAAAAGAAGGCTCCAAGGCTGTTCAGTTTGATGCCAATGCAAAGGGCTTCACAGTTCGGAAAGGAAGACTCCCTGTCCCGGGAAATATCTCATTCTGGATCTGGAAAGATGATAGGACGAAAAAAGGCAGTGTCCGTTACTTCAACACCTCCTTTGTTCCCAGCGGTTATATCGGACTTCAGGATCACCCCGGATTCCTGCTGCTGTTTCTGCACAACTTCAAGGGCGGCAACAAGAATATCATGGTCTCCCGCCGTCCGACAGCTCAGACCTGGACCCATGTTTCCATCAACGTTCAGCCGAAGCGGATCGAACTTTACTGCAACGGCATGAAAGTCAGTGAACAGGATCTTGCCATCACCATCGACCCCAAAAAACTTGGAGATATCGCATTCGGCAACGGTGTCGGTTTTGCCATTGATGATTATGTGGTTTACAGCCGGACTCTTGAGCCGCAGGAGATCAAAGCAATGGCACAGGGGGAATCCAGCATTTCCGGTGAAATGGCATGGTATCCCAGTCTGAACTCCATTGTTCTTGACCTGAACTGCAATCCGAAACAGCTCAAGGGCAAAGATGTTGTCCTCAAGATCGTCACAAAAACCGGAAAAACGGTCTATAACGGTAAAGTTTCCATGGAAAAAGCTGCAAAGATCAGCAGCGGAAGCCAGCAGCTTCTGGTTCTCCATGAAGCGGTCAAACTGCCGTTCAAACTGGCTGACGGCGATTATATCATGAGTCTTTCTCCGGAAGGTTCTGAAAGTGCCCTGCTGGAAAAAGAGTTTATTGTCAAGAGCTATAAATGGCAGAAAAACAAGCTCGGAAAACGGGATGTTCTTCTTCCGGGATTCACACCGCTGAAGGTCAAAGGCAATGTGATCTCTGCAGTTCTGCGGGATTACACCATCGGCAATGCCGGACTTCCGGAAAAAGTCGTTGCAGAGGGCAAACAGATCCTCGCAGGTCCTGTGACCGTCAACTTTGTGAAAAACGGAAAAGTCAGAACCGCTGCAGGCAATGCAAAAGTCGCACCTGTCAAAAAATCTGATACTGCAGTCGAATACACCGCCACCGGAAAAGAGATGAAAGTCAAAGGAAGAATGGAACAGGACGGTCTTCTGATCCTCGACCTGACCTTCCCGGCAAATCTCAATGCGGACCGTGTTTATGTTGATATCCCTGTAAAGAAAGAGTTTGCGGAACTTTATCACCCCATCGGAGAACATATCCGTGCAAACCCCGCAGGATTCACGCCCGCCGGACAGGGAACGATCTTCAAGAGCCGCAACGTCCAGCAGGTCAGGATCACAAACTTCATCCCCTATCTCTGGCTGGGAACCGATACCCGCGGCATCTGCTATGCGGCAAACTGGGATAAAGACTGGGTCCACTGCAAAGAACGGGATGCAGTCGAACTGTTCCGTCACAAAAACGGCGATGTCAGCATCCGTCTGAACCTGATCAATGCACCTGTCCGGTACAAACGCGCCCGGACGATCCAGATCGCACTGCAGGCATCCCCTGTGAAGCCCATGCCCAAAGGCTGGCGCGGCTGGTCCGATGGTTTCAATTACAAAGGAAATAAATACTCCGGCGTTCTTGCAAGTCCTCCGTACTGGGGCGGCTATATGGCTTGGGCAATGCGTTATCCTGCGTTCCAGGACTTCGGGTATATCCGGAAACTGGCTGAAACCGTGAGAACCGGTGTCATCGACCAGAAGTATGTCAACGCATGGATCGAACGGATCCTCAAAGGTTCCAAAGCGGATGTGCCCTGGATCCACGGCAAAGCACCTGCAGCCCGCAGACCTTATGTGACATCTCATACCAGAAGTGCATTCGCACGGGCAAAGTCTTTCCACGGAAAGAAAGATCCTGTTCTCTACTTCTACACCTGTGATGCCGATGGCGCAGCAGCTCTGCCGGAATATCCCGCAATGAAAGGGGAATGGGCGAACCCCTCTTACGGTGTTTGCGGTTCCTACACCGATTACGCCATCTATTATCTTGACAAGATGCTGGAAGCCGGAATGCGCGGTGTTTATGACGATAACACCTTCTTCCGCTGCAATTACTCCTGGGCGACCGGTGATGCTTACATCACGGAAACCGGAGAAGTCAAACCCGGCTTGAACCTGTGGAACAACCGCGAATACCACCGCCGTCAGGCTGTGACCATGATGGATCGCGGAATCGAACCCTGGATCACTGTTCACCACACGAACGCCAACATCCTGCCCACTCTCGGTTTCGCAACAAACTGCATGGGTATGGAATGGAAATACGGTTATCATGACTTCCAGGAACGGTTCTCTCCGGATTACATCCGTGCAGTCTGTCAGGGACTTCAGGCGGGACTTTATCCCACCATCCTTGACGGTGTTGTCGGCGGTACGAAGGAGCAGCGTTACTGGGCAACCAGAACCATGATCGCGGTCCTGATGCCCCACGAGATCCGTCCCACGATCCCCCGCGGCGGTAACGGCAAGCTGCTGATTGATTCCTATAATCATCTCTACGACTTCGGTGTCTGGAAAGATGATTGCAAGTACACTGCTTACTGGAACCCGGAAAACCCGGTTAAGTCTGCCGATCCGAAACTGTTGACCAGCACCTATCAGCGCGGCAAGAAACTGCTGATCGTCTGCGGAAGTTATACCGGAGACATCAACGCGGTTCTTACCTGCAAAGGTGCAGTCAAGTCTGCGAAAAATCTGGAAACAGGCAAAGCCCTGAATATTTCCGGAAACAAGATCAGTTTCCCCATCAAGAAACATGACTTTGCAATCATTGAAGCTGAGTTGAGATAATCAACCAGTCATTTATGATCGGGGAAGAAGGAAAAAGTTTTTCAGGAAATTTACCCTTCTTCCCCAAATACCAAACATTATCATTTCTGCACCGGGGCGGATAAAACGGATTTTGGAACGCCTGCGGCGATTTCATTTTTTTCCTGTTTTTCCATTGCCCTGTAATTTCTCGGGGATAACCCATAGATTCTTTTGAAACTCTTTGAGAATGCCTGAATAGAGGAATATCCGGTCTCCCCGGCGATTTCGCTGATCGTCATTTTTCCCTGCCGGAAATATTCCAAAGCATGATGCAGCCGAACTCGTTCGATATATTCAAAAATTTTCATTTTCATATTCCGGTGAAAACTTGTGCTGAGGTAATTCGGGTGCATTCCGGCAACTTTAGCCAGCTCATTCAGGGTCATTTTCTTGTTATAGTTTTCTTCGATATACTGAAGAAGTTCGATTGCCTGCGGTAAACCGGATTTCACCGGCATTTCAGCAACGGCACGGAGAAACGGAGCAATCAGAAGACGCAAAAAGGAGTCATATTCATAATGGTCTATCGTTGATTTTGAATCCTGACTCTCAATTTTGATCAGACGGTCAAACAGCAAACTGTAATATTCCTGCTGCTCTTCGACATTGATTTCAATACACTTTCCGTACTGGAAAAAGATATCCGTCTGGGTTCCCGGCAGAAATGCATTGAAATGGGTCCAGTATTTGCAGAGCCGTTCCGGGCAGCAGACGCGGACATTGGAAAAGGGCGGGACAAGCAGCATCATGCCCGGCTTGAGGGCATATTGGCGGTCGCCATCTGTAACGATCCCCTCCCCGCTGACGGGAAAATAGATCCGGCTCCAGGAGATGATCCGGCAGGGCTGGGGAAAATTTTCCGTCCGCCACTCCGGTCCAACCAGAATTTTGTGAACCTTGATCGTTTTTAATGTCAGATTATTATAATCCAGTTCCATAAGCAAAAATCTTAATTTTTGACAAGTTTTTCTTAATAAAACGTACAAGTTTCTTAAAATCAAGCCTTGTCATTTTATCATTTCTGTTTTATAATATAGCATAACAAAAATAAGATTTCAAAGAGGCAATTTCAAAAGTCTTCAACATCAAACAAAAAAACCGTGATGTTTTTCCGACACGGGAGAAAGAACTGGGAGAAAAATAATGAAAAAAACATTCCGCAATTTTACATTGATTGAATTGCTGGTTGTGATCGCTATCATTGCGATCCTTGCAGGGATGCTGCTGCCGGCATTGAACAATGCACGGGAAAAAGGCCGCGGCACCGCGTGTATCAACAATTTGAAAGGCATCGGAACCGCATTCCTGATGTACACGACCGATAATGATGATGTCCTGCCGGGGGAAAATACGAAATCCGAAAACCGCTGGAGCATGCAGCTTTTCAAATATCTTTACCCCGGAAAAGCAACCAACCAGATCGGGCTCAGAAGTTCCATCTATTACTGTCCGTCCGACAGACACAACTGCACGAAAAACGATGTCAGCTTCATCTCTTACGGCATGAATCACTATCTTTCCGCACTGGCAATCGTTTCATGGAAAGAAGTTGCCATTCCCTATCCCATCAAATTGAGCAAGATCCCCAATCCTTCCCATCACATGTTCGTGGCAGATAAAAATGTCGATGCTGATGCCAATGCTGATACGAACGGCCATTTCTACAACTATCCGAGCCATGTTATCGCGCGGCACAATTCCAGCCGGGTCACGTTCCTTGCCATCGGCGGAAACGTGGACACCGCACCGGAAGCAATCGTAAAAACAAAATATTACGAATCCCCCTGGAATATCAAACTTGAGCTGAATGCTCCCAGAAACTATTGAAAAGAAAGAGTTTTGACATGAGAAGTCTGAAGAAAACACTGCTCGGAGTTTTCACTTTTGCTGCCGCTTTTTGTGCGTCAGGGGCTCCGGTTGAAAAACCTGCCGTGATTTGCACGGAAAATGGAGTGACAGCCACGATCATTCTGCCGGAAAAATGCAGCCGGAACACAGAGCATGCCGCAAATGAACTGCAGCTGATCCTTGGGAAAATCACTGGAAAAACATTCAAAATTTCCAGAACCGAAGTTCCCGGAACTAAGATTTATCTGGAAAAACAGCTACCCGCCAAAGCGAACGATGACAGCTATCTTGCCGTCATCGGCGGAAATCTCTATCTGGGCGGAAAAGGAAAAAACGGAACTCTCTTTGCCGTCTATCACTTCCTGCAGGATGTTTTGGGATACCGCATGCTGAGTCCTTTCGGCGACGAAGTCATTCCGCAGAAAAAAGAGATCATTGTCAATGAGGACCGCAGTTTCAGCAACGGCATTGACTACCGCTGTCTGATGACTTACATTTATCATCGTGACCGCAAAACGACTTTTGAGTTTTTCTTCCGCAATTTCCAGAACTGGGAAGTCCGCTCTAAAGATCTTGGTTTCCTCTGTCAGCTCACTCCCATCGGAAAAGATCATCACTCAATTTTCAAGTTCATGCCCCCGGACAAATATTTCAAGGATCATCCGGAATTCTATACCATGGACAAAAACGGAAAACGGGTAAAAAACAAACAGATGTGTTTCTCCAGCAAGGAGATGCGGAAAATCTTCCTGAAAAATGTCAAAGAACACGCCAAGACCCGCTATCAGAAAGCCATTGACGATTATGGAGATTGTTATATTGAACTCTCTGCCATGGACTACGGCGGAAAGTTCTGCTATTGTCCGGAATGTCTGAAAAAAGAACAGCAATACGGAACTCCATGCGGTGCATTTTTTGAATTTCTGGCAGAGATCAGCGCAGGTGTTCAGAAAGATTTTCCGAAACTGAAGATCGCTACCCTCGCCTACCGGAAAGAACAGACAGAAATTCCGCCAAACGGTCTGGTTTTCCCCGACAATTTCATGACGATCTTTGCGCCCATTGATGATAACCTTTTTGCCGATCTGATACATGTTTCCAATTGGGAAACTCTCGGACACCTGAAAAAATGGTGCAAAATCTCTAAAAATGTCTTTATCTGGTACTATCCGAATCCATACGAATGTTATCTCGGACCTTACTCCGCGTTGCGCCGTGCGTGTCTGGATTTCAAAATCATGAAACGGCTCGGCATCAGAGGAACCATTTATGAACATGACGTGACCGCCCGCACAAATTCCAATTTTGCCGACATGGAATCCTGGGTACTGCTCCGGATGTTCAGCGGTTACGGGGATAACTCTCCGGATCTCTATGGCTGCGAAGAGTTGATCATGGAATATATGAACCTTGCTTACGGAAAAGCCGCAGGGCTGATGTATCTCTATTTTGACGAACTGGAAAAACTCCGGGAAAGCGCGTTTCATGAAGGTTACGCCGGAAACTTCATTGTTTCTCCCGAAGAGCTGAAGTATATGACACCGGCAAATCTGGAACGCTGGAACAATCTCTTTGATGTGGCTGAAAAATTTGTTGCAGGCGATCCCGCAACGCTGTTCCGGATCAGAAGAGTCCGTTATGAACTCGATCTGATGATCCTGCGACGGTTCCATGATTTTGCAAAAGATGCCCCCATCCGGCTTGGCGGAGCAGAAATAATCAGCAGACGGGTGATCGATACTTTGCAGAAGATGAAAGCCGCAAAGATGAATGTCAGAGACTTTGACGTTCAGATCAGAGAAGCAAAAGTTCTGGAAAAACTCGCCCTCAGCCGGGGCAAAACAAAATATCTTGATGCTGCTGCAGAAGATGTCCGGATCGTCTTTTTCCCGGCAGGTACAGCAGATAAAGATGCCATCACCGGAATTGCAAAAACGCACGGCGGACTGACATTCCCCTACGGAATTTTTGCTCACGATTACATCATGGAGACCATTGGAAAGAAGATCAAGGCAAAGTGGACCCTGCTGCAGAAAACGGAGCTTGAAGCAAAAGATGTCACCCCGGACAAATATAAATATTACCGTCTGGGCGAAGTCAAAATGAGTGCAGCGACCCGTTTTTCTCTGACCGGCGGCTCCTACTTCTTCCGGAACGGCGGGCTCTATGCTTATCCGGAAGTTCCCGGAACCGTCTGGGAAGTATGGTTCTCCCTGAAATTTGAAGGTCCGGCAGTCCCGGGCAGCAAAGCAAAAGTCAACAAAGTCTATTTTGACCATGTTCTTCTGATCCGGAAAAAAGCCCGTACGGTAAAACGCCCGGCTGAACGGGCAAAGGTTCCTGCAGACAAGATCATTACTGCTTATCCGACACTTGCAGCATTCAACCGGAAAAATACCGTTGAAGACTCCAAAGCGACACGCGGGAAAGCTGTCTGGGAAGAGTATGGAGCCGGAGCGTTATTCTTCGGAACATACGACAACAAGACGAAAGCCAATAAACGCTGTCTGACCTTGCAGCCCGCCGTGCTCCAAACTTCAGCTGATTACGCATTTTACAAATTCCCGGAACCGGTAAAATTGACAAAAAACATGCTGATTTACGGGAACCGCTGGCTGATCAATATCAACGCCGGAGCCGCGATCCCGAAAGAAGGTTCGTATATTGTTTATATGTCCCTCCGGTTCGATCCGGCAGAAAAGAAAGCCTATTGCGATAAAGTTCTGTTGGTTCCGGAATCTGTCATAGGCTCGCACTAAATAAAATTTTTCAGATTCTTTCCGCCCAGTGCGGCAGAGGGCTGAAACGTGACCGGGATCATGGCTTTATGGGGAGATGGATCTTCCAGCAGATCCATTGCCAGTTCGCCCATGATCTCGGCAGCATTCCCGGCATGATAACCGATCACGGAAAACGGATCCGGTGAAGAGCCGGAAAGACCATTGATTTTCCCGAAAACACCATAAGTAATGATGAAAAAATCCTGATCGGGGATCATTCCCAGACTCTGCATGTGGTCTGACAAAGCCTGCGCCAGAAGAAGACAGCCGACCCAGTAATATTTTTTCCCTTTGATGCTCTGCCAGATCTGTTCGATCAAAAGTCTGTTTCTCCGGTAAGTCTGATCCCAGATAACGCTGCCGGATTCCTGCATAAAACAGGGGATCTTCAGTTCTGTTATCTGGTGCCGGAAAATCATTCTCTGCAGAGCATCATATTTGACTTTGTCGGTAACATCGCCGTAACCGAGATAGAGCATGGTGGAATACGCCTCTTTCGGGATGATTTTTGCAGCTTCGTCATATGCCGGGACATAGTCATATTCCACGTTGGAAATTCCGTGATAAGAGTGCAGTTCTCTGACCGGAGCATTAAATGGAGTGAAGCGAATCAAACGGGTATTGACTGCATGCAGGAGTTCAAGAGCCTGTCCGGAAAGAATACTGTCGCTGGCGATATAAATATCAGCGATATTGGATTTCAGGATGCGTTTGACTTCGCTTGTGATTTTCTGCTGATTGCTCCCGACACGGATAAGGGTCATGGTATAACTGCTGAACTGCAGAAAGTCACAGAGTTCCCGGAGCATGATGCTGAAACTGGTTGAAGTCAAATCTTTCCCCATGTCCCCAAGCAGGAACCCGACTTTATAGGTTTTATGATAAATTTTTTCGCCGCTGCGTTTCGGGAAGTAACCGTATTTCCTGCAGAGTTTGAGGATTTTTTCCCGCGTTTCCGGGCTGATCATCCAGGCATTTCCGGGGCTCAACGCCCGCGAAACAGTCGACTGGCTGACACCTGCAAGTCTTGCAATATCGGTGCTTGTATATTTTTTCTTCATCGGAAAACCTCCTGCTGAAATAATATATTTTTATTTTCTGAGATTGCAAGCGAAAAAAGAATATTTTTTCATTTTATGCAATACTTCAAGTCTTATAACAAAATAATAATCAATGAATTACTGATTAACAAGCAAAAATCAATGCATAAAATTGCAAAACAGAAAAATCGCATTTATATTATCTCAAAAGCTGTAATAATATAAAAAAACAACATAATTAATGAGGTAATTTCAAAAGTCCGGCAAAATTTGGCTGAAAAAAGATTGTTGATGAGTTGGAAATGGTAGTTTGAGCGTGGCTACCATCCTCCTTCGCTGAAGCTATGGAGGACAAGCCGAAAACGCTCCATTTGCAGATCG
>JAFTJI010000029.1 GCA_017456495.1 Lentisphaeria bacterium
AACATGCCCGGGCAACAGAAAACCGTCGAAAGCAGTCTCTTGATCCTGACAGAGATAATCCAGCACAGGACGGACATTTTTGAAGTCGCAAAGCATGGAAAAGTTCTGCAATTTCTTCTGTTTTACAGTTTCCAGAAGAACCGCTGCAGCAGAGAGAGTCGGCTCAAACCCGACAGCGGCAAAAACAATTTCTTCCTCCGGATGATTTTCAGCATATTGCAACACTTCTTCGGGGGAATAAATCACAAGCAAACCTTTCTCTCCGCCAAGAGTTCCGAGAGGAGACGGGACCCGCATCAGATCACCGAACACGGCAACGCGGACTCCACTGCGGACAAGACGGATCGACTGAGAGATGAAATCTTCGCCGGAAACACAAACCGGACATCCCGGACCGGAGAGAAGTTGAACAGAAGACGGAAGAAGATTGCGGATCCCCGCCTTTGCAATCGCAAAGCTGTGACTGCCGCAGACTTCCATCAGACGGACAGGTCTGCCAACCTTGGCAGCCAGACCGCGCAATACATCCTGTACCAACATCCGTCCGGCTTTCATTTCCCCATCTCCTCCGCCAGCTGACGGAACACTTCAAGGGTATTTTCCGCTTCTGTCGGGTTGATTTTTTCGATAGCATGACCGGCATGGACAAGAACGTAATCCCCTACTTGACAATCGGGGAGAAGACGGATATTGATTTTGCTTTCGATCCCGGAAAAGGAGACTGTGCAATGAGTTTTGTCTTCAAAAGAGACGATCTTCATCGGCAGAGCGACACACATAAAGCCCCCCTCCCCGCTGAAATGCTTCTTTTTGCTGAAAGCATACGCATAAATATCTATCCTAAAAAGGTCTCTTGCGACCTCTTGTAAACGTTGTACTTTTCATACAGAAAAAAAGATCTTCGAAAATAAACAGAAAAACGATCCTTTTGTCTGTTCCCTGTAATATACACCGTCAATGCAACATTTTCAATCTGTTTTTTGTATTTTTCGTGCTACTTTGTTAAAAATTAAACAAACATACTCAATCAAACTTCACGAAAAAGTATATTTTTTCTGTTTTGCCCCCCAAAAAAAAGACGGAAATGCAATCAAAGCACCTCCGTCCTCTATAACAGGATATTGCCGGAATCATTTCTTCCGGAACCGGAATGCCGCCGCAGTAAACGGTGCGATCCCCGTAAATCTCACGCACTTTCCATCGGCAGAAAATTCCAGAGAATCCGCCTTTACAGTATCTGCAAGTTCCCAATCTCCGGCAGGAAGAGCAAACTCAGCAGTCTGTACATCGGTCTCGAAAAAGTGAACGATCTGAAGCAGTTCATCAGCAGATTCCAGGGTCATGACCTGACGTCCGGAAGGATAGACCCGGCTGGAACTGCTGCAGTCGATCCGCAGTTTGCTGTTCAAACGCAGTTCCGGAGAAATTTTTTCGTAGAACTCAACGTATTTCTTCACAGTTGCAAGCTGTTCCGCAGAGAGCTGTTCCAGATCTCCGGAGAGGGTCATCTGCCCCATCATCCCGGCACACATGCTGTAAGACAAACGGTTATCGTCATCTGTCGGGCGCAAGGTCGTCCAGACCAGTGCTTTGTCAAAATAGCAGAAGTTCAATGCTTCGGCTGCCAGGATCGGGATTTCCACGCCTTCATGAGCATCGGTACAGCTGACATAATCTCCGGTTTTTGCCCAGCCGGGGGTCATACGGTGTCCGCCGGAAGAACACTCTTCGATCCGCAGACCGGGAACAAGTCTGTGCAGATCTTCGTGAAACTTTCTCACACATGCAGCGTGCTGCTGGAGGTTCTCTGCAGGAGAAGCAGAGTCACCATCCACTCCGAACGGAACTGCTGCGTTATAATCAATTTTAATATAACCGACTTTGTTATCCCGGAGAAATGCGGCGACTTTTCCGGTCATGTGAGAAATGACTTCAGGTTTCCGGAAGTCAAGGAAATAGGCTCCGCCGGAACGCAGCGGGAAACCGTCCAGAGTCAGTACCCAGTCAGCTTTCCCCGTTTCTTCCAGAGTTTTCTGCTGAGGATAAAGGTTTTCAAACTCAAACCAGAGTCCGGATTTCATGCCGTATTTTTCCAATGCTTCGGAAAATGCCTTGTAACCGTTGGGATAGAGTTCATTTTTCAGGGTCCAGTCGCCGGGTTCTTCCGGACGGAACCAACCGGCATCAATCTGAAAATATTTCACGCCGAGAGATGCGGCAACAGGAGCAATTTTCAGCAGACGTTCTTCTGCCGGAGTTCCCCAGGTGGTGCACCATTCGCTGAAGGTGGGATGCATGACCTGCTGAGGTTCTTCGCTCTTCTGATAGGGGAGAAAATCCCGTGCGGCATCATTGCAGTTTCCGTAACGGGCGGTCAACAGGGCAACGGGAGATGTCAGCGTTTCACCGGGCTTGACATCCTTGAACCATCCGGCAAATTCGCGGTCGGGCAGACCGCCGGAGATATTCACGAAGTCGCAATATCTGGACACCACCAGTTCCCAGGGAGATGTTGCTTCAACGGCAGCCGCCCAGATAATACCATGTTTGATATCTTCCACTGCGGCAAAGGGCTGATATTCTTTATTGACCATAGTGGAACGCTGTCCGAACCGCTGACTGCGGACTCCGGCAGACTGCCAGCTGATTTCCATGTTCAGCTCTTCAAAGGTTTGTTCCAAATGCTTTGCTTCGGAGGACCATGTTGTTGTATAGCGGTGAAGTTTCAATGATTCCGGAGCATCGTCCGGGTGCAGCAGAGAGATCATTCCCATGGAAAAGCTGGTAAACATTTCCACCCTGCGGGATGTTTCTGAACCGTTGAAAAATTCTGTTTTGCATTCCAGATACCGGCATCCTTCCGGGCGGGTCAGAGTATGAACGATCTTCATCTTGTCTTCCGATTCAAAAATGGAAGTGAAAGAGTTTCCCTTTTCTTCCTGAGAGACGAGTTTGAACCGGTTGATGGTTGTTGAGTTCCGCATATCCACGCCGGGACCATGCTGCGGGAAACTGAAATCCCCGGCAAACTTGATCTGGAACATGCTTTCCAGATTATTGGAGGGAAATGCAAAATCCAATGTGGAACAAATCGCCTTTGCCGCAACAGAATCACGGATCCCTTCCCGGTGCGGAACGATTTTTTCCGATGCTCCGGCAGGCAGAACTGCCATGGAGACAATATCAGTTTTCTCTTCTTTGAAAAATGCGACTTCCAGCTCGCCGGTCTTCCAGAGATTGATCATATTGTACATCGTAGACCCCTTTATAAATTACAGTCCGAAAAATGCGAGAAAAGCCTGCCATGCGGAAAGTTTTTTCTTCTGCTCGAAAAGCCATTTCCAGTTATCTTCTTTTCCGAATGCGGTACTCCAGGAGTTATGTTCGCAATCCGGCACTTCCACATAGGTGATCTTTGTGCCGCCAGCCGCCTTTATCGCTGCAGCCATTTCCCGGGTCCGTTTGGTCAGAACAACGGAATCGGAATCACCGTGATAGGTCAGGATCGGAATATGTTTCACTTTGTCTGCCATTGCCAGATCGGCACCGCCGCAAACGGGAAACGCCGCCGCAAATTTTTCGGGATAACGGCTGATGGCATCCCATGTCCCGAATCCGCCCATGGAAATTCCGGCAACATACACGCGGTTTTTATCAAGGTCGCGGCTCTTGAGTTCTTCGTTCAGGAGTTCCATAGCAAGCTTCATGGATTCAGATTCTGCCGGAAGCGTGTGGGAAGGAGCATTCCAGGGAGTATCGACCCACTGTTTTTCATCGGGGCATTGCGGAAAAATCAGCAAGGCTTTCATCTTGTTTTTCGCACACCATTCCGTAACTTCTCTTGCACCGTGAAAAAGCTGTTTTTCGTTATCGTTTCCGCGCTCTCCGGCACCGTGAAAGAAGATCAGGACAGCTGCTTTTCCGGGCAGATCCCAGTTCATTTCCCGACGGCAATAGTTTAATATCCGGCCATCTTCTGCAGTATAAAGCAGTTGTTCCATTTCATATTTGACGGGTAACGATTC
>JAFTJI010000232.1 GCA_017456495.1 Lentisphaeria bacterium
ACCGCTTACCCTGGGCTTTGTTCTGACGGCTCCTTCAGAGCCTTTGCCCCATTCGGGGCAGCTCCCTCAATCAAGACATTTGAGCAGACCGATAAAAACGTCTACATTATATACAGACATGGATGTCTGCAAATGATTTCAATGCTCAAACAATAAAATAAGGGCTATTGTAAAATTTCTGGTTTTGCAACAGCCCCTTGATTTTTTTTGAGGGGAAACGGATAATTATTTATCCATGTCTTCCAAAGCTGCCTTGCGGCTCAGGCGGATCTTTCCGCTGCGGTCGATATCAACGACCTTAACGGTGACATAGTCGCCTTCTTTGCAGATGTCGGTAACGCAGTTCACGCGGTAATCTGCCATTTCGGAGATGTGGAGAAGTCCATCCTGTCCGGGGAGGATTTCCACGAAAGCACCGAAGTCTTTGACAGTCTTGACGAGACCGCGGTAGACTTTACCGATTTCAGCTTCAGCGGTGAAGAAGTCGATCTTACGTTTGACTTCATCCAGAACGGCCTTGTTTTGAGCGAGGATGCTGACGGATCCATCATCCTGGATGTCGATCTGGGAGTTGGTGGATTCGGTGATTTCCTTGATGTTTTTTCCGCCGGTACCGATGAGAGCACCGATCTTATCAGGATTGATATGAACAACACACATCTGAGGTGCATTGGGGCTGACTTCTTCGCGGGGAGCCGGGATGCAGTTTGTGATGACATCCATGATCTTGTTACGGGCTTCCTTGTTCTGAGCCATAGCGCGAACCAGTGTGTCGATGGGGATTCCGGGGAGCTTCAGGTCGAGCTGGAATCCGGTGATACCCTTCTTGCTTCCGCAAACCTTGAAGTCCATGTCGCCGAAGTGGTCTTCTGCACCGATGATGTCGGTCAGGATCAGTTCCTTTCCGGTTTCGTCAGTAACGAGACCGCAGGAGATACCAACGACAGGAGAGGTGATGGGCACACCGGCATCCATCAGAGCCAGAGTTGCACCGCAGACACTTGCCATGGAGGTGGAACCGTTGGAGGACATGATTTCAGAGACACAGCGGACAGTGTAGGGGAAATCCTGCGGGAAGACCTGAGCAACAGAACGTTCTGCGAGGTTTCCGTGTCCGATTTCACGTCTGCCGGGTCCGGTGATCTTTCCGACTTCGCCGACGGAGTAGTTGGGGAAGTTGTAGTGGAGGTAGAACTTTTTGGGTTTGTTCAGACCGCAGACGTTGTCATATTCCTGCATATCTTTGGGTCCGCCGAGAGTTGCAACGACGAGAGCCTGAGTTTCACCGCGCTGGAAGAGACCTGTTCCGTGAACCACGGGGAGAAGTCCGACTTCAGCAGAGAGGGGACGGAGATCGGTGATACCGCGGCCGTCCATACGTTTCTGGTTGTAGAGGATATTGCTGCGGACAGATTTCTGAACCAGCTTGTCGAAGCCGATACGGAACATGAGATCGAAATCTTCTGCGCCGAGTTTTTCTTCATACTTTTCAGCGAGAGAAGCGCGGAGTTCATCCTGAATTGCTCCGAGAGCAATGCCGCGTTCTTCTTTTCCGGGGAGGAATGCAGCTGCTTCGAGTCTGCCTTCGCAACCGGCGGCGATATCCGCTGCCAGATCATCGGGAACGATGAAGAGGGTCGGGGTCTTCTTGGGACGTCCTGCTTTTTCAGCCAGTTCGCGCTGAGCGGCGCACTGTGCTTTGATGATGCCGTTTGCAAAGTACATTGCATCAGCGAGAAGCTCTTCGGAACATTCCTTTGCTTCCCCTTCGATCATGATGACCTGATCTTCTTTACCGGCATAGACCAGTTCGATTTCGCTTGCTTCCATCTCTTCTGCGGTGGGGTTGGCGATAAATTCGCCATTGACATAACCGACACGGACAGCTCCGACAGGTCCCTGGAAGGGAAGGTCGGAGAGACAGAGTGCAGCAGAAGCACCCAGCATGCAGAGGGTGTCGCCATCATGTTTTCCATCATAGGAAAGGAGCATTCCGTAGACCTGAACTTCATCAAAGAAACCATCGGGGAAGAGGGGGCGCAGGGGACGGTCAGTCATACGCATGGTGAGGATTTCTTTATCGGTGGGTCTGCCTTCGCGTTTGACGAAGCCGCCGGGGAAACGTCCGCCAGCGGAGAATTTTTCGCGGTAGTCCACCTGGAGGGGGAAGAAGTCGGAACCTTTGCGTGCGGGTCCGGAGCAAACGGCTGAAAGGATTACGGTGTCACCCATGCGGACGACGCAAGCGCCGTTGGCGAGGTTTGCGATTTTCCCGGTGGAAATTTCCATTACTTTTCCGGGCTGAATCTCGAAAGATACTTTTTGTTCCTGCATAATAAATACAGTCCTTGTGTTTTGCTGTCTGAACGGACAGCGTGTGTTGATTCGGGATATAACTCCCTTTGTATAAACAAGGAATCGTTATTTTGCGGACAGCTTACTAAGATCTGCTTCAGCCGGTATTCAGGAATAGCGGTATCGGATCCCCGGATCTCTCCCGGAATGCGATACCGGACGAATTCCACATTCCACCGGCAGACGCATCGTTCACAAAAAAACGATTCTACTACATTATGGATAATATAGCATATTTTTCAAAAAAATCAAATTTGATTTTTAAGAAAATTTCAGAAATCTTAATAAAATAATGACGTAACATAATCCCTGTATTCCGTACACGTTGAAAAACAGGGAAATTCTTGTTTTTTTCTGCTTCTTTCATTCAAAAATATCTTGAAAATAGAAAAAAGTGGTGTATAATTTCAAACAATACATTAAAACAACATAAAATAAAGGAGAATATAATGGACACGTCTTGGTTCAGAAATGCAGGTCTGGGGATGTTTATTCACTGGGGAATGTTTTCCGTGCATTGCCGCGGCGAATGGTGCCCGTATCAGGAGCAGATCCCCATCAAAGAATACGACGAACGGTATATGGATCTTTTTACCGCCGATGAATATGATCCGGAACTCTGGGCGCAGTATGCAGTCCGTGCCGGAATGAAATATATGACTCTGACCACCAAACACCATGACGGATTCTGTCTGTTTGATACCAAAACGACTGACCGCAACGCCGTGAAGCGTGGTCCGAAACGGGATCTGGTGCGCCCCTTCGTGGAGGCTTGCCGGAAGTATGGGCTCAAGTGCGGTCTCTATTTCAGTTTGCCTGACTGGAGTGTTCCCGCTTTCATGACGGGACCGCACCTCACCCCGAAAGAATGGGGAGAATTTCTTGATACGATCGTCTTCCCCCAGGTTCGCGAACTCTGTACCAATTACGGCAAGATCGATATGATCTGGTACGATAACATCGTCGGCATGAGCAACGGAAAAGAGTCTTTTGAAGTGAACACCAACTTCCGGGAAGCTTCTGACTCAACTCCCAACGAAAAACTCACCGCAGAAGATTACCGTTCCAGAGAGTTGAATGCCATGATCCGGAAACTTCAGCCGGATATCATGATCAATGACCGTTCTCTGTTGCCGGAAGATTTCTACACGGCTGAACAGAATCTGACCCCGCCGAAGGACCCGAACCGTCTCTGGGAAGCATGCATCACCTTGAACAAACACTGGGGATTCTATCCCGCAGATCCTTACTACAAATCAATCTTTGAGGTTCTCCACTCCATTACAGCTGTTGCCTGTCACGGCGGAAATATGCTTTTGAACATCGGTCCGGACAGATACGGTCGCATCAATAATGATGAACGCCGGATCCTTGAAGCTGTGGGAGACTGGATGAAGAAAAATGAAGAAGCTGTCCGCGGAGTGGAACGCTGCCGTATGAATGGCGGTTCTTACGGCTGCGCAGCTCAAAAAGGAAATAAAGTCTACCTTTATCTGCACTTCGCCAACGAAGAAGGTTTCATTACGATCCCCCACTGCACAGAAAAATTCAAGTCCGCTTACATGCTCGACAGCGGCAAACCGTTGACTCTGGAATACAAACAGGGAAAACTCGTCGTTCACGGAACACCCCGCTATGAATACAATAACATTCCGGTCGTCGTACTGGAACGGTAAAAAGGAGAAATCACTATGGCAAAAGATGTATTCGCGATCTATTTCCCCAGCTGGCATCCCGACAAACATTATGAAAAATGGTATGGCAAGGGTTTCTGCGAGTGGGAACTGGTAAAAACCACAAAACCTCTGTTTGAAGGACACTATCAGCCCCGCCGTCCGCTGTGGGGATATTTTGATGAATCCGATCCGGAAATGATGGCAAAACAGATCGACATTGCCGCAGATAACGGGCTTACCGGTTTCATCTTTGACTGGTACTGGTACAGCGGCGAACAGTTCCTGGAAAAACCGCTGAACGAAGCATTTCTGAACGCTCCCAACCGGAACAGACTGAAGTTCGCGCTCATGTGGGCAAACCATAACTGGGGAAGATGGCCCGCTCTGGATGATGACGATCATCAGGCAATGAACGGAAATGTGAACCAGTCCAGCAATCTCTATCTGGAAATCAAACACTCCGAAGAAGATTTGCGCCGGGTCGTTGATTTCTGTTCCGAAAAATATTTCCGCTGTCAAAACTATTGGAAAATCGACGGAAAACCGGTTTACTCTTTCTTCAGCACGACCCGTCTGTTTGAAGCGATCCAACCGGAAGATGTTGTCCGCATCATGAACGATCAGGCAAAGAAAAACGGTTTCCCCGGATTGTATCTCCTGATCAATATCGGCTGCTGCAACGATAATAAGCGTTTCTGCGGCTGGGGAAGAGTTCCCAGAATGAAAGAAGCCGGTTTCGATGCCGTCTTTGCTTATAACATCGTTGCGCCTTCCTACTACCACGAACTCTCACAGGAACGCCCGGTGTTCGATTACTCCGGCATGATGGAAGCTCAGGAATACTGTTGGGCAAAGATCGAAGAGGGCGGACTGCCTCACTTCCCCAGCGTCACAATGGGTTTGGATGTCTCCCCCAGATGGAGCCGCTCTGTCAAGTTCCCCATGGACTATGTCAAACTCGGATATTGTCCGATCTGTACAGATGTCCTGCCTGAAAAATTTGGCGAAGTTCTGGAAAAAGCCTTGAAAAAAGATGCTCCGGCTGTTATCATCAATGCCTGGAACGAATGGACCGAAGGCATGGCTCTTCTGCCCGATGAACTCTATGGTACCGGATATCTCGACACGATCAAAAAAGTTACTGACAAGGTGAATGGAAAATGAAACTTCCGAACGTTTGGAGCACTCCCCAGCCGAATTTGATCATTGACCGGTTCAAGCTGGAAGCGAACAATGATTTTGTATTCAATAATTACATCCCGCAGGATTACAAGGCTTACCGGAAAAAGGTTCTTGCCGAACTGGGCGAACAGATGGGCTTTTCCATTGACCACGATCTGCCGCTGGATGTGGATGTTACCGGCGTCATCCGCCGGGATGGTTACAGAATCGAAAAACTCTCCTATCAGGCAGCAAAGAACCGTTATGTAACGGCTTGTCTTTATGTCCCCGATGGAGATGGGCCGTTTCCTGCTGTCCTGAACGTTCACGGACATCATGTCACCGGACATCTTGCGGAACGGGTTCAGGAGAGAGGTCATATTCTTGCACGCCACGGGATCGTCTGTTTGAGCGTGGATGCGTTCGGTTCCGGTGAACGGAGCGAAAAACATGGAGAGTTTCTGTTCCATGGCGGACACCGCGGACATCTGCTTTATAATGTCGGAAAAACACTTGCCGGGATCCAGATCACCGACAATATGAGAGGCGTTGACCTGCTCTGTTCTCTGCCCTATGTGGATAAGGAAAATCTCGGTGTGACCGGAGCTTCCGGCGGCGGGAACCAGACAATGTACGTTGCCGCGTTTGATGACCGTCTGAAAGCTGCTGTCTCCTGCGTGAGCGTCGGCAGCTACCGTTCTCTTGTCATGGGGCATAACTGTCCCTGCGAAACTATCCCGAATGCGTTCAATATCTGCGAAGAAGCCGGTTTGATCTCCTGTATTGCACCCCGGGCATACATGATGCTCAATGCGTTCTATGATCAGTATGAAACCTTCCTGCCGGCAGAGATGATGGAAACATGGAAGATCGCCCGGAGAGCATGGGAATATGCCGGAGTTCCGGAAAATCTTTCCTACCGTATTTTTCCCACCAATCACGGATATTATGAAGATGCTCTTCAGGCAATGCTGGGATTCTTCCTGCGCCATCTGAAAGGTGTCGGACATGGAGACCCGAAACCATTCGCCTGGGATTTTGCTTACATGTCTCAGGAAGAGGCAATGGTCTATCCGAAAGGAAAAGCTCCTGCCAAAATTTGTGGCATTCAGGCATACAGCTGCACTGTCAGTGCGGAACTGAAAAAAGAGCGCGCGGCTCTCACTCCGGCGGAACAGAAAGCCGGTCTGGAAAAAACGCTCAACAGTTATCCTGTCAAAATTACTGCCGTTTCCGGCGGTTCATTCGAGGCTGGCTGGGAGAAAGTCACCTTGCGGACAAGCCACGGTTTCATGATCCCGGCTCTGGTCAAAGAATCCAAAAACGGAAAATGGCGGATCCTCTCCGGTGCATGCGGAAAGCAGACTCTGGAAAAACAGGCTTATCTTCAGGAAAGTTTTGATTCTGAAGACGGCGCAGTTGTCTTTGATGTATTTGCCTCCGGAGAACGCGGGGAAGAGTATGGAAGATCAACAATGCTGGATTATCAGAACACTTCCAGAACCTGCTTGTATTACGGCTGGACCATGATGGGCGAATGGGTTCGGGAATATACTGCCATCGGAAACTGGCTGAAAGAAGCAAAAAAGGCTGAAGCTATTACGGCTTACGGTTTCCGTGATGCCGGTGATGCCGCGCTTCTTGCCGGAGCTTTGTACGGCGGCTTTGAGAAAATCGTCCTTGATACTGTTCCGGAAACCTTTGATTGGTCCGATAAAGATGTGACGGATTTTCTTATCACCACAATGGCGATGACGGTTCCGTTTATTCTGAAATATGCGGATGTTCCGGAAATCCTGACTCTTGCTGCTCCTGCAGAAGTAGAATGGATCGGTAAAACTGTCTTTGCTTGAACACCTGTATAAGATTGTTATCAGAAAAACTTCAGAGGCATCATCCGGCAACAGCCGAAGATGCCTCTGTTTTTTTCTCTTCATGCAAAAAAAGTTATTCTTTTGTCTTTCCGGTACATTTTTCCAGCTGTTATTGTCCGGAAATTTTCATCCTTTGTTCAACAAATTTCAAGTTATCGAGAGTTTGTTGTGTCGTCGGATGTTTATCGCCGAGCTTTGATCTTAATATCTCGTAAGCCTTTTTGATGTAGTTATAAGCATTCCGATATTCTTTTTTGCTGAAATACACGCTTCCGATATTGTTATAACTTTGAGCGATATCGGGATGATCATCCTGCAAGTTTTTCTTTCTGATAGCCAATGCTTTGAAGTGATAATCCAGTGCGGCATCATACTTTCCCTGAGAATTATACACGCTTCCGATATTGTTATAACTTGTGGCAATATCGGGATGATCATCCGGCAAGTTTTTCTTTCTGATTTTCAACGCGTTCTGGTAGTAATCCAGCGCAGTTGCATAATTTCTCTGATGATGATATGCGAGCCCGATATTGTTATAACTTTGAGCGATATCGGGATGGTTTTCCGGCAAGTTTTTCTTTCTGATAGCCAATGTTTTCAGGTGGTATTCCAGTGCGGCATCATACTTCCTCTGATTAGAATACACGACCGCGATATTGTTATAACTTGTGGCAATATCGGGATGATCATCCGGCAAGTTTTTCTTTCTGATAGCCAATGCTTTGAAGTGATAATCCAGAGCATCGGTAAATTTTCCCTGTTTCTCATATACGACCCCGATATCGTTATAACTTGAGGCGATATTGGGATGATTATCCGGTAAGGTTTTCTTGTCGATCGTCAAAGCTTTCTGGTAATAGTCCAGAGCAGCAGCGTAATTCCTCTGATTATCATACATAAGCCCGATGTTATAATAACAAGTTGCGATATTGGGATGATTATCCGGTAAAGTTTTCTTCCAGATAGTCAAAGCTTTCTGGTAGTACTTCAGAGCGGTGGCATAATTCTTCTGATTATTATACACGAGCCCGATATTGTTATAACATGTGGCGATATCTGTATGATTATCCGGTAAGGTTTTCTTCTGGATTGCTAAAGCTTTCTGGTAGTACTTCAGAGCGGTGGCATAATTCTTCTGATTATTATACACAAGCCCGATATTGTTATAACTTGTGGCGATATTGGGATGATTGTCAGGTAAGTTTTTTTGCCAGATAGTCAAAGCTTTCTGGTAGTAATCAAGC
>JAFTJI010000233.1 GCA_017456495.1 Lentisphaeria bacterium
ATCCCTATATCGCCACAAGTTATAACAATATCGGGACCGTGTATGATAGTCAGGGAAATTATACTGCCGCACTGGATTACTACCAGAAAGCTTTGGTGATCCGGAAGAAAACCTTACCAGAAAATCATCCCGATATCGCCACAAGTTATAACAATATCGGGGGAGTGTATGCTCGTCAGGGAAATTATACTGCCGCATTGGATAACTACCAGAAAGCTTTGGCGATCTGTAAGAAAACCTTGCCTGAAAATCATCCCGATATCGCCACTAGTTATAACAATATCGGGGGAGTGTATGCTCGTCAGGGAAATTATACCGCCGCGTTGGAGTACCACCAGAAAGCTTTGGCGATCCGGAAGAAAACCTTACCTGAAAATCATCCCGATATCGCCACTAGTTATAACAATATCGGGTTCGTGTATTTCCGTAAGGGAGAATATCGGAATGCTTATAACTACATCAAAAAGGCTTACGAGATAATCAGATCAAAATTTGGAGATAAACATCCGAATACACAACAAGCTCTCAAAGTCTTGAAACTTGTTGAACAAACACTGAAAGAGTCCGGACAATAACAGCCGGAAGGAACAGTCTTACAGGTCTAACGTGTTTCGGCGGCGACAACCGGAATTTATTTGTCCACATAACATTATTGGACAAGAAAATCGATATGCTGCGGAAGATTTTGAAAAAGGGTGATGGAGTTCGGAAAAGCAGGAAAAACAGCTTTTGCAAAAGTTTTTCCTGCTTCCCCGGGTTCAAATATCTCTTTGGAGGCAATTTCAACAGTCTTCAAAAATGGCAGAAAATCCTTGTTGCGCCCTGTAAAATGGAGCGTTTTCGGCTTGTCCTCCATAGCTTCAGCGAAGGAGGATGGCAGCCACGCTCAAACTACCATTTCCAACTCATCAACAATCTTTTTTCAGCCAAATTTTGCCGGACTTTTGAAATTACCTCTTTGATGAAATTATTTGGTGTATTCCAGTTTGTAATAGCGGGTCGCATCAGGCGGACGGATGTTGGTCAATGTGCCTTTGTAATGGCGCAACTCTGTCCGGATATAGGGATGCTTCAGCAGCTCTTCTTCGTTCAGGTCGATACCGAGACCGGGACGGTCGGGGATCATCATACAGCCGTCGCGCAAAGTGAGATCTTCATCGCAAATATCTGCACGCCAGGGAACATCTGTCATCATCATTTCCAGCATGACAAAGTTGGGGATACATGCCGCAAGCTGAAGAGATGCCGCATTGGCAACCGGACCGGAGGGGTTGTGAGGACAGAATCCGATATGACGGGCTTCCGCTTCTGCCCCCAGCATACGCATTTCCATGATACCGCCCGCATGGGAGATATCCGGCTGGATGTAGTCGGTACAGTTGAGATCAAAGAACTGACGGTACTCGTAACGGTTGTAGAGGCGTTCCCCTGCGGCAAGTGAGACACGGACGCGTTCCTTGACTTCCCGCATACCTTCCTTGTCGTCCGGGGGAATGGGTTCTTCGAACCAGAAGATATCGAACTCTTCCAGCCGTCTGCCGATCTTGACAGCGGTGGGGATATCAAATCTTCCGTGACCTTCGATGAGGAGCTGAACATCTTCGCCCACAGCTTCGGAGACTTTGCGGATGCATTCCATTGCCTGATTCAGTTCCGCTTTCCCGATCTGGAGCCATGCTTTGCCGAAGGGGTCCCACTTGCAGCCCGGATAACGGTGCTTTTTCACTTCCAGAGCCTTCTCCGCAAATTCATCGGGTGTCTTTGCCGGAGCAAACCAGCCGTTGACATAAACCGGGATGGAGTCGCGGACTTTTCCGCCCAGAAGCTGCCAGACCGGTACATTCAGGTCTTTTCCCTTGATGTCCCACAGAGCCATTTCCACCCCTGCGAGGGCACTCATCAGCACCGGACCGCCGCGCCAGTAGGCATCGCGGTAGCAATCATGACGGAACGCTTCGATATTGTGGGGATCTTTTCCGATCAGATAGCTTTCCAGATCGTGGATCGCTGCCTGAATGGTCAATTCTTTATATTCCAGCGTGGATTCCCCCCAGCCGTAAATGCCGGAATCGGTTTCCACTTTCACAAACACGAAATTTGTGCGGAACGCATTGCTGATAAATGTTTTAACTGCTGTGATCTTCATTTTTTCAATCCTTTACTTCATCAAAAACCCGGACGTAATCGACGATAAACGCATCGGGCAGAACTGCTTGTTTCAAAAGGTCAGCCGGAACATTGGAGTTATCTTTCGGCTCTCCGGTCAACGCATCGAACCAGCGGTAGCCCATGCACTCGGTTGTGACCAGAATGAACTGTTCCGTCTGGGAAACAGCTTCAGAACACCGCCAGGTCTCCTTACCGTCTACATAATAAATATATTCGTCCGGGGTCCATTCCAAACCGAAGGTATGATATCCGTCCGGCGTATCTTCCAGCTGAATATCTCCGGAACCGGTTCCCTTGTAATTTGCACCGTAACCGTTCCAGTGGTTGTTGTGGGAGATCTTGTTGTTCCGGCGGAAACTTTCCATGATATCCACTTCCACACCGGCGATTTTCGGATCCGGACAGCAGCCGATCACGGGTGACTGCAGCCAGAATGCAGACCACCAGCCGGGCTGGGTCTGCAGCTTGCAGCGGATCTCATAAAAACCGTACTTGTGCATGAATTTCGGTTCAGAAAACTTGTCAATGGGCCAGGCAAAGCCGTTTTCTTCAAACTTCACGCTGGGACGGTCAAGGTAATTTTCGCCCGTCTGAAGCTGGGAACAGTAGAAATGACCATCCTTTTCCATCAGGGAGAGAACAAGATTTCCCTTTCCGTCAAGAGAGGCAGTTTCATCGGTCAGACACATCTGCCGTTTATGCAGCAGATGATACCGGAAACTCCATTTTGTCATATCAAGCTCCGTTCCGTCAAACTCATCATGCCAGACAAGTCTCCATTTTTTCCCTGCCGGGAGCAAACTTTTAACATGTTCCATCTGAAATCAATCCTTCACTTCATCATAGACACGGACATAATCAACGATAAACGCATCGGGCAGAACTGCTTTTTTCAAACTTTCAGCCGGTTTATCGCTGCTCTCCTGAAGTTCACCGGTCAGCACATCCACCCAGCGGTAGCCCATGCACTCCGTGGAAACAAGAATAAACTGTTCCCGCCGGGAAACTGCTTCGGAACACCGCCAGGTCTCTTTGCCGTCAACATAATAAATATATTCGTCCGGGGTCCACTCCAAACCGAAGGTATGATATCCGTCCGGCGTATCTTCCAGCGGAATATCTCCGGAACCGGCACATTTATGATCAGCGGCATAACCACCCCAGTGATTGTTATGGGAAACGGTGTTGTCGCGGCGGAAACTTTCCATGATATCCACTTCCACACCGGCAACTTCCGGGTTCGGACAGCAGCCGATCACGGGAGACTGAAGCCAGAATGCAGACCACCAGCCCTCCTGAGTTTGAAGTTTGCAGCGGATCTCATAATAGCCGTATTTGTGCATGAACTTCGGTTCAAAAAACTTGTCGATGGGCCAGGCAAAGCCGTCTTTTTCAAATTCCTGTCCCGGGCGGTCCATGTAATTTTCCCCAGTCTGTATCTGGGAAGAGTAGTAATGTCCATCCTTTTCCATCAGGGAGAGAACGAGATTTCCTTTGCCGTCAAGAGAAGCGGTTTCGTCGGTCAGACATATCTGCCGTTTCTGGAGGATGTGATACCGGAAACTCCACTTTGTCATGTCAAGTTCTGTTCCGTCAAACTCGTCGTTCCAGACAAGTTTCCATTTTTTCCCTGCGGGAAGCAGACTTTTTGCGTGTTCCATTTTCCGGTCTCCTCATCAGGGCGCGTAATACATACCGCCGTTGATATTGACGGTTTCGCCTGTCACATAGCCGTTTTTGACCACGAACATGACAGCATCGGCGATCTCTTCGCTGGTTGCGGGACGTCCCAGAGGAATCGCATCGCTTTCTTCTTTATATTTTTCCGGAGTCAGACGTTTATTGATATTTTCAGTGATGACCATACCCGGGCAGATCGTGTTGGCGGTGATCCCGTACTGTGCGCCGTTGTGTGCCATGGCGCGGGTGACACCGTGCATCCCCAGCTTGGAAACGCCGTAAGCGATCATGTGCATCTCAGCCGGACGGAAAGAGCGGACGGAGGCAACGTTTACGATTCTGCCCCAGCCATACTCTTTTGCCCGTTCAAAAAATGCCATGGAACAGAGGAAACAGCCCTTCAGGTTCACATCCATGACCATGGACCACCATTCGCCTTCGGTCATTTCTCCGGTTCTGCGCCAGGGGTCAAGACGTGCGTTGTTGACGAGGATATCCACTCTTCCGAGGTCGTCGAACATCTTTGCAACAGCCTGTTCATTGGAGACATCGCAGCGGTAAATATCGGCATCTCCGCCTGCTGCAACGATTTCATTTGCAACATTCTGCGCATTGGTGATGTTGTTTGCACAGTTGACGATCACTTTTGCGCCTTCTTTTGCCAAAGCGTGTGCAATGATTCTTCCGATTCCCTGGGAACCGCCGGTGACAAGTGCTGTTTTTCCTTTTAATGAGGACATTTTCTGCTCCTTTATCCGATTGTATATTTCGGGGTTAATTTTCTTGAGATCTCATCCGCTGCGGCTTTCAGCGTTTTACATATTTTCTTATGATAGGCAGCCGTATATTGTTCTTTGGCAATGCTTGCTCCCAGCGCAGCGAAAAATGTGCCGTTGCGCGTGATCGGATAAGCATAGATCCACTGGAACTCTTTTTCACAGGCAAGGAACCCGGATTCTTTCACGTTATCCAGTTTCCCGTTCAAAGTCGTTTCATTTTCAAATCCGGGCAGGAACGTTCCTTCTTGTTTCTGCTCCCGCCGGAAACATGCCAGCCGCTCTTCCAGGGAACTGTTTGCAATCAGAAGAAGCCCCGTCGCAGTTTCAAAAATATCATCAAAACAGGGTTTCGTGATCCGGATATCCAGCTCGCGGCTGCAGTTTTTGTGATAAAGCACATAACGCTTTCCGTGGTACAACTGTGCCGTCAGAACAGAGGTTTGCAGTTCTTCTGCACAGCGGTCGATGACCGGAGCGGCACAATCCAGAAAATCCCCCTGAAAATTGACAAGATTGTTCATTGTCAGGAGTTTCGGTCCGGCAATATATCCCTGCTGACGGGAGACTTTCAGGATATATCCCATATCCAGCAGTTGTTTCAGGAGCCGGGAGCAGGTGGCGCGGTTCAGGTTCAGTTCTTCTGCCAGCTGTGTAGGAAGCATGGGGGATGGTGCTGCGGTTGCGATCCGCTCCAGAATCGCAAAGGTTTTGTCAATAACATTTCCCAAAACGACCTCCTTGTAAGTTCATATTATGAAATTATATCTTCATACTGTAAAATATATATCATAAAATATAAAAAATCAAGTTTTTTTCTATTTTTTTATAGTTTATTGACTGTATGCCTTGTAAAACTAAATGCAACTCTTCTGTTTATCAGATTTAATGCAATCAATATCTTTTTACGGGGTGCGTTTCGTTTTATAAAGCACAAAAAAATGATTTTGGCACAAAATTGTCAAGAAAAACGAAAAAACGACTTGAATTTTTTCTGAGATGCTGTATATTAAGGTTTATCATCATTATGGTGGGTGTAGCTCAGTTGGTTAGAGCGGCTGGTTGTGGCCCAGCAGGTCGCGGGTTCAAGTCTCGTCACTCACCCCATTTTTTTTGCCCGAATTCCGGGCAAAAAAAATAACGAAGCCGCAAGGCTTCACTTCACGCTTTTGTGTCAACAAAAGCTCTTCACTTAAAACCGAAGGTTTTCTTCACATCTTCACCAAACTCCGGAAGCCTTGCTTGTGAAGACGCTCCATTTCATTCCGCTTGTGAAGGCGTTCCGCTATCGCTTCACTTGTGAAGTTGCCGCCTGCGGCGGGAGGAT
>JAFTJI010000030.1 GCA_017456495.1 Lentisphaeria bacterium
TGCGATCTGCAAATGGAGCGTTTTCGGCTTGTCCTCCATAGCTTCAGCGAAGGAGGATGGTAGCCACGCTCAAACTACCATTTCCAACTCATCAACAATCTTTTTTCAGCCAAATTTTGCCGGACTTTTGAAATTACCTCTCCAGATCTTCTTATTTATCCCAGAGGGGGATCAGTTCTGCCAGATTGTTCAGGGTGTAATCCGGGGTATCAGACTCCGGCGCACCGGGATGGTAAATGTAGCAAGTGACTGTCCCCGCGTTAGTTCCGACTGCGATATCCGTCTGCAAACGGTCGCCGCACATGAGACATTCATCCGGCTGGATTCCCAGTTTTTCAGCGGCTGTGATCAACATGCCGGGATCAGGTTTTCCGAGAACGGTCATCTTCTTTCCGGTCGCAGTTTCCAGACATGCAGTCAAAGCACCGCAGTCCACCAGAAACGTGGGCTGGTCAGTGGGACAGAAGACGTCTGGGTGAGTTGCGAAAGAGGGGATATCGTTTGACATGAACCAGGCGGCACGGCACATTTTTTCGTAGTCGATGGTTTTATCAAAAGCAAGAATAACGGCATCGGGATTCTCTTCCACGAGTTCAAAACCGGCTTCTTCAAACTCCGGACGGATGGTGGGAACGCTCAGAAGATAAAGTTTTTTGATTTCGGGGCGTTTTCTCTGAAGATAAGAGATACAGTAGTTTGTGGAGCTGTAAAAATCTTCCGGAACGGCGGGCAGGCCCATGCGGGTGAGTTTTTCCGCATAGTCATTCATTCCGCAGGAGGAGTTGTTGGTCAGAAAAGTATAACCGATGCCTCTGGACTTGAGGAAATCCAGAAACGGCTGGGTCGTAGGGTACATGGTTTTTCCCTGATAAATGGTTCCATCCATATCAAGGAAAACGTGTTTGACTTTGGAAAGTTTACTCATATTATGAACTCCATGAGATTAATTTTTCGGACGGAAAAGGGCGGCACAGATTCCGGCAGGGAGGAATTTTCCGTTGCCGTCGGGGATCAGCATCTCTTTCGGTTGGATGTATTCCGCATCTTCGGGGAAGACAGCGGCGAGACATCTTGCGAGAGATACCGGAGAGAAGCCGGGGGAGTGGCAGCTGAGAAGCAGGAAATGCGGCTTGGAAAGATCAAGGATGGCTCTGCAGTCAAGGAGCAGTTTTTCCAGACCTGATTCGATTTTCCAGACTTGTCCCTGAGCACCTCTTCCGAAACTGGGCGGATCGAGGACGATCCCGTTGTATTTTGTGCCTCTGCGTTGTTCGCGGGCGGCAAATTTCATGGCATCGTCGCAAATCCAGCGGATGCGGTTTGCGGTTGCCGGGTTGAGTGCCTGATTCCGTTTTGCCCATTCAATGATCCCTTTGGATGAGTCGAGGTGCGTTGCTTCCGCACCGGCTTCTGCCATTGCGAGAGTTGCTCCGCCGGAATAGGCGAAAAGATTCAGGGTTTTGGGTGTGCCGGGAATCTGTTTGACACAATCCCTGAGCCAATCCCAGTTGCCTGCCTGTTCTGCAAAAAATCCCAGATGTCCGAAGTTTGTCGGACGGGAAAGAAGGGTCAGACCGCCCCAAGAAATTTTCCATTCTTCAGCGTGTTTTTTCTTCCAGTTCCAGATACCTCCGCCGGTGGATTCCCGGTGAAACTCTGCATCGATGTTATCCCATTCTTTCTGGGGCAGGGTGGGTTTCCAGAACGCGTTGAGCGCGGGTCGAATGATTCGGTAAGGTCCCGCCTGTTCCAGTTTCCGGCAGTTACCGGAATCCAGCAGACGGTAGGGTAGAATATCTGTCATAGATCAAAACTCCTTGGAGTGGTAAACGATTTTTCCTTGAACGACAGTCATTCTGACGGTATTTGTCTGACAGTCGAAGAATGTGATATCGGCTTTTTTGCCGGGTTTGAGTTCGCCTCTTGTGATGAGTCCCAGATCGTGAGCCGGATTGCTGGTGAAACAAGCGGCTGCAAGTGTCACCGGAAGATTTGCGTAGTTGATAAGATGCGCCCATCCTTTTTCCAGAGTTGTGGTTGAACCTGCGATAAGACCGTCACGGCGGACGATTCCGCCTTCCACGTCGACATCGGAACTCTGGGGGGAGACGTCGATGGCGTTACTGACTCCGATGATCATATCCCGGGGTTTTACACGGCTTGCAAGGTCAACCATTTTCGGGTGAAGATGCCCGCCGTCAACGATAAGTTCGACAGAGACCTGATCATCGGTCAAAGCGATCAGCGGAAGATCGCATCTCCGTTGCTGGAGCTGAGGCATTCCGTTGAACAGGTGAGTGCATCGTCTTGCGCCTGCATCAATTGCCCGCTGTGTTGCTTCGCCATCTGCCATACTGTGTCCCATGGATGGAATTACGCCGTTTTCGAGCAGAAGTTCGATGAGTTTTTCCGCGCCGTTCAGTTCGGGGGCAAAGGTCATGATTTTGATTCTTCCGTTTCCGGCTTCCACCAGTTCCCGGGCGAAACCGAGATCTATTCCGCTGATAAAATCCTTATTCTGGGAACCTGCTTTTTCCGTATTGATGAACGGACCTTCCAAATTGATTGCGATCGGGTCCGCTCCGTCATACTCTTCTTCGATGAGCTTTGCCAGTGCGGCAACGTTCTGGATCATCCGTTTTTTTTCATCGGAAACGAGTGTCGGAAAAAAAGCTGTAACGCCGTGTCTTGCAAGGTTGATAGACATTTTGTTAAGGTCGTCGCGGGTGGATTTCCAGGCGTTGGCAGAGTCGAAGCCCCCTGCGCCGTGAACGTGACAGTCGATGAGTCCCGGCATGGCGAAACAATCGGACATGTCGATGATTTCCAGACCGGGTTCTTTCATGAAGGCAGAAGCACCGCCGAGCGCGATGATCCGTTCTTTTTCGCAAAGGATCGCACTGTCCGGAATGTTTTCATGCGGGGTCAGACAATGGTCGATATAATAGAGTTTTCTGTTTTTTCCGACTGCCATAAAAAATCTCCAATTTACTGAGGCAATTTCAAAAGTCTTCAAAAATGTCAGAAAATTCTTGTTGCGATCTGCAAATGGAGCGTTTTCGGTGGTTACCCTTCCTCCTTCGCTGAAGCTACGGAGGACAAGCTGGGTAGCCACGCTCAAACTACCATTTCCA
>JAFTJI010000031.1 GCA_017456495.1 Lentisphaeria bacterium
CGGCTCTGGCTGAAGGAAAATGGGTCATCTGCGACCGTTTTTTTGATTCAACGACCGTTTATCAGGGATATGTCCGTGGTCTTCCGCTGGATATTGTGGAACAGATCAATCAGTTTGCCTGCCGGACCATCGTTCCGGATATGACGATCCTGCTCGATATTGATCCGGAAACCGGGGTACGCCGTGCCTGTGGACGGAATGGCGGAGTCATCGACCAGAATGACCGTTTTGACTCTGAAGGAATGGCGTTCCACAAAGCGATCAGAGACTCTTTCCTTGAACGTGCAAAACTGTTCCCGGAACGGTTCAGGATCCTTTCTGCCGCCGGAACAGTGGAAGAAATCACCAACGATATAAAAAAGGCTGTCAGCGATGAATTCGGATTGGGACTTGTTTGAAAAAACTTCACCGCTTGTGATGGAAACGCTCCGCAATGCCAAGGCTTGCGGCAGAATGTCGCATGCGTATCTTGTCTGCACTTCCAATCCGGAATGGCGGCTGAAATTCCCGCTTCTGATTTTTGCGCTCATGTCATGCGAAACGCCGAACGCGGATTTTTCACCTTGCGGAAAATGTCCCTCCTGCCGGAGGATCCTTGACGGAACGTTCCCGGATATGTTCTCTCTTGCCCCCATTTCCAAAGCCAGAAAAATCCAGATCGGGGAAGATGAAAATGATCCGGACACCATGCGCTGGTTTGAAGGACTGTTCCATCTCAGCAGCATGACCGAATGCGGATGGAAGTTCGGGATCGTTCACGAAGCGGAATGTTTGACAGAACAGGCACAGAACGCATTTCTGAAGACACTGGAAGAGCCGCCGGAAAAATGTGCATTTGTGCTGACCAGCGGCAATCCGTCATTGTTGCTGCCTACGACCCGGTCCAGATGCCAGATCCTGCGGTTGACGGACAGCTCCTGCGTTTATCGTTTTCCCGGTGTGGAACAGCTTCCCGGAATCCTGACAAATCTTCTGTTCGGATCGAAAAAAAATCTGTCTGTTGCGGGAGATTGTGCATCATCCCTGCTGAACATTGCAAATGCTCTTTCAGAGACAGCAGAAAAGATCGTGAATGAAAAATGGAAACCGAAACTTGATGCCAGTGAAAATCTTGACAGTACCGGAAAGAAACTTCTGGAAAAGCGGGTCAACGGAGAGATCAGCTGTGAATATTTGCGTTTGCGGGACGAATTTCTGAGTTGTCTGCATACTTTTTTTGCGCAAGCCATCCTTTATCGCGAGGGCGTTCCTTTTGAACTGCTTCCGAACAAAGAGCTGTTTGCGCCCCCCTTCCCTCTGGAAAAACTCAACGAAACTGAGATTGATTATCTTTACCACATTCTTGATTTCGCGGAGATTCTTCTCAGGGCAATGCGAACCAATGCCAATGATGATCTTGCGATCCGGGCATTCTGTCTGAAAGCGGTGTTCAAATGATGGATAAAATCAAAATGTTCCGGTTGACCGGGCTCGGAATTGCCGCAGAATATGTTCTGCTGGCGATCTGCGGAGCACTTTTCACTCTGGCGTTTCCCGGGATCGACTGGAATATGCTTGCATGGATCGGTGCGATCCCTGTCTGTTTGACTGTATTGACCTCCAATCCGGGTGCAGCTTTTCTGAAAGCGTTCACCTGGAGCTGGTTCTGGAACTTTACAGCATTTTTCTGGCTGCGTGAGATTGCCGCACCGCTGCCGGTCGGAATGGCGTTTACCCTTGCCCCGTTTACAGCAATCTGGGCTTGTGTTGCGGCATGGCTCCGGAAATATCTGGAATTTTCAGCAGATGACCGTTTGAAAGGTGCAACGCATTGCGAAGAGCTCAAGCCGTTTTCCAAACCGATGTCCGGAATTCTTTTTCTGTTTGCAAGTGCCGGATTCTGGTGTGTTACGGAATGGGTCCGCTCCTGGATCTTCACCGGATTGCCGTGGAACCTTCTTGCGGCTGCTCAGTGGAGAAACATCCCGCTGATCCAGATTTGCGAATATACGGGGATCTATGGTGTCAGTTTCTGCATCATCCTCATGAATATGGCGTTAGCGATGACCATTCCGCAGCTGCCGAACATCGTCCGTGGAAAACGGTTCTGGCCCATGGTTACGGCGATGATCGTCCTTGCCTTTGTTCTTTTTGCCGGATTCCGGCTGTTGAAACGGGCTGAAAAGATAGAGACGATCCCGTTCCGTGCCGGTGTTGTACAGTGTGATTTGACACAGAGAAGGAATCCTGTACCGGGTCAAGGGGAAGAGGCACTGAACGTCTGCATTGATCTTTCAAAACAGATTCTTGAGAAAGAATTTGAATCAATCCCTGTCTCTCTGGATTCCCCGGCGAAAAAACAGTCACCCTTGTCAGTGATCATCTGGCCTGAGACTGCGGTTCCGGTTCCATACCGTGGCGGCAGTATGCTTTCAGAGGAGTACCGGTATCAGCTTGGAGAATTGCTCTCCCGGTATAATATACCTTTCCTTGTCGGCAGTCTGGATTTTGAACTGAATATGAGTTCTCCGGATGCTTATGATCTGCTGAACAGTGCCCTCTTCATCAAGAGCCCCGGCGGGGAGATCGTTGATAAGTTTTCCAAGATCCACCTGGTTCCGTTCGGGGAATATGTCCCGTTCGGCAAAGAGTTTCCTGCATTGGTAAAACTGGTTGGAATGGGACGTGATCTTGCTCCCGGAAAAAGGTACAATCCTATAGAAGTTGCGCCCGGGATCCGTGCCGGAATTTCCATTTGTTTTGAAAGTGCATTTCCTTATGTTTCCCGTGGACACGCCTTGAACGGAGCCAATCTTTTTATGATCATCTCCAACGATGCGTGGTATCCCACAAGCAACGAGCCGGAACAGCATTTTGCCAATGCACTGTTCCGTTCTGTCGAACACCGGATCCCGATTTTAAGAAGCGGAAATTCCAGTCATTCACTCTGGGTTTCCCATACCGGACTGATACGTCAGACAGCGTTGCCGGGGATTCATGACAGAGGCAGAACCGCAAAAGTCTTCACAGTAGAAGTACCGAAAGATCATAAATTGACCTTTTATGCCCGTTTCGGAAATATTGTCATCGCACTGTTCGGTTTGTTCGTTCTTCTTGCAGCAGTGCCCGCATTCATCAACTGGAATCTGTACCGCACGGCTCAAGGAAAACGAACATGAAAGAAACGGAACTTTCTGAAAAACATCATTCTTACGGATTGCCTGATAAATATGTGAACAGCTGCATTCTCGGCGTTGGGGGGATGAAAGAGGTCCTGATCTGTACAGACAGAGAGAGTCTGCGCCGGGTCGCTGTTGCGATTCCCAGAGTAAATGATCCGGAAGAAAACCGGAAATTTCTGGAAGAGGCACGACTGACCGCCCGTCTGGAACATCCGAATATTGTTCCGGTTCATGAGGTCGGAACAACTTCAGAAGGAAAACCCTATTTTGTAATGAAGCTGGCATCCGGTCTGACGTTGGCGAAAATCATAAAAAAACTGCGGGAACAGGATCCGGAGTTTCTGAAACGTTATACGCTCAACGTCCTGCTTGATATTTTTCAGAAAATCTGCAAAGCGGTGGAATTTGCCCACTCAAAAAACATCTGTCATCTGGACCTGAAACCGGAAAACATTCAAGTCGGTGAATATGGTGAAGTTCTGATTCTGGACTGGGGACTTGCGCATGAATTTGATTCAAATCATCCGACAGTCAGTCCTGCAAAAACCCAGAAAGTTCAACGGATTGATTTTACACAGGACGGACTGATCAAGGGGACACCGGAATATATGTCACCGGAGCAGGCTCTTGGAATCAATACAAGCCGGACACCGCAATGCGATATCTATTCTCTGGGGGCGATCCTCTATACGATGCTGACATTTCATGCGCCCATCGGCGGAAAAACCAGAGATGAGATCATTCAAAATGCCGCAGACGGAAATATTCTTCCGATCCGCAGGCAGGCGAACGGAGGCAGAAAAATCCCGCTGGTTCTTCAGTTTATTGTATTCAAAGCAATGAACCGGGCTCCATCAAAACGGTATCGTTCTGTCAGCGAAATGGAACGGGATATCATCTCTTACCAGCGGGGTTTTCCCACCAAAGCAGAAAAAGCAGGAATCTTTACCCGGATCCTCCTGTTCCTGAAACGGGAACGGATGCAGATGTTCCTTGCAGTGGCACTCTTTTTCATCTGCTTTATGTTTGTAGTTTTTCTTCTGGCAAAGATGCACTTCAAAAATGAAGAATTGCGTGTCTACGAAGGCTCCGTAATGGAAAATCCGCTGTAACCTTAACGGGCCTGTTTCTGAACCAGAGCAGCCTCATACAGCTCCAACAGGATATCAGACATTCTGCGCCAGCCGAACAGACTTCCAACAAGGGATTTTCCGTTCTGACCATACTGTTTTGCAATTTCCGGATTTTCAATCACCTCTGTCATAGCCTTTTCAACAGAATCAAGTTCCCGAGGTTCGATCAGCCAACCGGTTTCACCGTTCCGGACAACTTCCGGCGTTCCATCCAGATTATAACCGATCACAGGATGACCGCAGCCGAGAGATTGCACTGCAGCACGCGGAAGTCCTTCATGCAAAGAGAGATGCACTAGAGCATCCGACAATGCAAGATACTTGTGAACATCTCCGGGCGATACCAATCCGGGAAAGAAAAAACGATCGGAAACTCCGGCTTTTTCAACTTCGTTTTTGATGGAGTCCATCAGGATCCCGTTGCCGATCAGCAGGAAACAAGCCTGCGGAAATTTTTTGGCAATCCGGATTGCAACCGGGATAAAATCTTCATATCCTTTTTCCGGAAAAAGCCGTGCGACAGCAGCAAAAACAACAGCATCATCCGGAATGCCGAGAGATTTTTTCAGAACCGGATCCGGCTTCGCATTCAGAAAGGTTTCGATATCCATTCCGCTGTAGACGACTTTGAACATCTCTTTTTTTCCGATCCCGACGGCAAGAGACTGGTCGATCATCGCCTGAGCCACACAATAGATCTCATCACAATATTTTGCAGCAAGTTTCTCCAGAAAAATGTACAAACGGTTTTTCCACTTGGACTGATATGGATGAAACGCCAGACCGTGGATCGTATGAACCACAAGCGGAATTCCGGCATGCCGTCCGGCAATCCGCCCGATGATTCCGGCTTTGGAGGTATGTGTATGAACAACATCATATTTTTCCTGACGGCAGATTTTCTTCAGAAAAGAGTAGGCCTTCAGTTCATTCAGGGGCGAAATTTCACGCACAAGCCAGGGGCATTCGATGACTTTCAGACCGGGCAGCGGCTGATCTCTGAGCAGTTTCCCTTCCGGACCGTCTGTCGGACCGGTAATCAAGGTAACATCATGCCCTTCTTCCAGAGCACCCTTAATGGAGAGCAGCGTATTTTCCTGCGCACCGCCAATGATCATACGGGTAATGACATGACAGATCTTCATTTTCCACCTCGTCCCATTTTTTTCAATTCCTCACATAAATTCGGCGTAAATGCAGAACCGCCGGATGCCAGCTCACGGTCGATTTCTTCAAAGCTCCAGAAACGGATCGCATCAATCTCGGATTCCTGAAAAGCGAAAGGGCCATCCGTTGTCAGAGAATAAACTCTGGTATTTTCAGATTCGATCTCATTTCTGATTTTCGCATCAAACAGGAATGCAAGCTCATCGGTTCCGGTAAAGCCGAGTTCTTCCCGCAGTTCCCGCCGGGCAGCGGTCTCATAATCTTCGCCATGATCCAAATGCCCACCGACAGACGTATCCCATTTTCCGGGCTGGATATCTTTATCTTTCCGCCGGAGCTGCAGCAAAACCTGTCTGCCATCCGGGTGAAATACGAAAACGTGTGCTGTCCGATGGATCAGCGACGGATCTCCATGACATTTGCTCCGGGGAGCCGTTCCAATGATATTTCCGTTATCATCCACGATATCGAACAGTTCTTCACTCATTATTTTTCTTCCGTGAGGTTGTTTTTTTAACGGCAGTCTTTTTGACAGGAGCTTTCTTCGCCGGGGTCTTTTTTACTGCGGCTTTTTTGGCAGGAGCCTTTTTTGGTTCATCCGGCAGAAAAACGATTTTATTGCCATCGGTTTTGGCTGTAATGGAAGAAGCATTGTTCAGAGTTCCCATCAGAATTGCTTCCGCCAGTTCATCCTCCAGATAGCGTTCTACAGCTCGACGCAGCGGGCGCGCTCCGAACTCCGGTTTATAGCCTTTTTCAATGAGGAACTCAACGACTTCCGGCTCAATGTTCAGGGTACAGCCACGCTCAGCCAGCCGTCCGGTCACTTTGTTCAGTTCCAGACGGATGATTGCTCCAAGATCTTCCCGATCGAGTTTCCGGAACACAACGATATCGTCCACGCGGTTCAGAAATTCCGGTTTGAACTGTTTCTTGGCTGCTTCCAGAAGCTGGTTCGAAGTACGTTCAAAATTTTCGTCTTTTGTACGGGAACTTTCAAAGCCCATAGCATTGCTGTGGTTCAGAAGAGAAGCTCCGATATTACTTGTCATAATAATGATCGTATTACGGAAATCCACACGTCTGCCCAGAGTATCTGTCAGGCGGCCTTCTTCCAGGATTTGCAGAAGCAGGTGCATCACATCCGGATGGGCTTTTTCGATTTCATCAAAAAGCACAACGCTGTAAGGCTTCCGGCGAACCCGTTCCGTCAATTCTCCGCCCTCTTCATGCCCCACATATCCAGGAGGTGACCCGACAAGACGGCTCACATTGAATTTTTCCATATACTCAGACATATCGACCTGGATCAGAGAATCCTGATTTCCGAAAATGAACTCTGCAACGGTCTTGGCAAGCAATGTTTTTCCAACACCTGTAGGACCGAGGAAGATAAAAGAACCAATGGGTCTGCGGGGGTCTTTCAAGTCGGCTCTTGAACGGCGCAGCGCACGGGAAACCGTCGACAGAGCAGAATCCTGTCCGACAACTGTTCCCCGGAGAGAATCTTCCATTTTCAGCAAACGGGAACTCTCTCCTTCCTGCATTTGAGCCAACGGGATACCGGTGAATTTAGAGATAATCGCTGTAATTTCCGGAACATCCACGACAGGGCAGTTCTCATTGCACTCTTCTTCCCATTTCTGCATGACTTTTTCAATCGCTGCGCGGAGTTCCCGTTCTTTATCACGGTAAGCCGCTGCAGTTTCAAACTGCTGATTTTCCACAGCGGCATCTTTTTCCGCACAAACCCGGCGGATTTCCTCTTCCAGCGGCGCGATGTTCGGCAGAGGAGGATTATCACAGATCCGGGCATGAGCACCGGCTTCATCAATGACGTCGATTGCCTTATCCGGCAGAAAACGGTCTGAAATATAGCGGTTGGAAAGTTTGACAGCTGTGCGGATCGCCTCGTCAGTATATTTCACGCGATGGTGCTTTTCGTAAGCCGGGCGCAATCCGTTCAGGATCTGGATCGCATCTTCCACGCAGGGCGGTTCCACAATAACAGACTGGAAGCGGCGTTCCAGAGCGGAATCTTTTTCGATTCCCTTCCGGTATTCATTCAGAGTCGTTGCACCGACACACTGCAGTTCACCGCGGGAAAGAGCAGGCTTGATGATATTTGCGGCATCCATTGCACCTTCCGAGCCGCCTGCCCCGACAATGGTATGCAGTTCGTCAATGAACAGGATCACGTTTCCTGAGTTGCGGACTACATCAATCACTGCTTTGATCCGTTCTTCGAATTGACCGCGGTATTTCGTACCGGCGATCATCA
>JAFTJI010000032.1 GCA_017456495.1 Lentisphaeria bacterium
GATCCTGTCATAACATTCATAAACCACGCCCATGCCGCCCCTGCCGAGTTCTGCAAGGACCTCGTAACGGTTCATAACCAAATCGCCTGTATTGAAACCTGAATCCGCATACCGCTGTCCGGATGGGATCGTCGGAAGACTGCCAATAGAATCATACTCTGCCATTATACACCTCTACTTGAAATCACCTTTATAATTTTAATAGAGTAATATAAGGCAGATATCTGACACTTGCAAACAAAAATAATCTCTACTTATGAGAAAACTGCAAAAAAGGGTTTTATTTCCCAAGTTCTTCCCCGGGCCGTTCTGCGGTTTCATCGAACTTTCCGGTGTATTTGATCTCATAGAAATCAATTCTGAACTCGGATGGACCATCCATTTGGATGTGATGATACCGTTCGGGATAGAGCAGGACCGGATGATCCGGATCCGCATCATGAATCACGCCGGTATCCTCCCAGACGAGCTGGAGACTGCCTTTCAAAACCACAAGGAGACCGCATTTTCCTTTTGGAGTCATGTGTTTACCGAGGATCTGGCGGGGCACGGTAGTGTCTGTGAGGATGGGTGTTGAAACGGAAAATTTTGCATGATCGGGCAGTTTTGCGCCCTGATAATGTTTCTTATGTTTCGGGCTGGCACAGACACAACTGAGCAGATGGGAACCGGTGGGTTCCGGAAGAGCAGCATGATCGGGATCAATCTTCAAAGCTCCGCAATTCGGGCAGCCGGAAAAATGTTCTCCGAAGACAGCCAAATGATGTTCAGAAATCTCTTCCGGATCGTAAGAAGTACCGCAGCATGGACAATGTTTTTTCTTCATAAGCCCCTCCTTGATTTGTATTGAACAGGAATCCGGAGGGTTAGACATGCTGCGGCATGGGAATGTTCAGAAAGCGACGACACCGCTTTCGTCCTGCATGATCGTCCGGAGTTTTAACAACGCCTGATTCTGGATCTGCCGGACACGTTCTCTTGTTCGTCCGATGAGCCGGCTGACCTCATCGAGAGTTTTGTTTTCAAAGAAACGCATTGTGATGATCTCCCGTTCCCGTGGGTCCAGAACCTCCAGACTTTCATGCAGAAGATCTATAGAATCATCGTTGCTGATTTCAGTTCCGGGGGTAACGGCTTTGGGATCCGGGATCAAATCTTCAAAAGACCCTTCTTCGCCGACGGTGATCTGATCCTGCAGGGAAAAGACACTGTTTTCCGCCCGTCTCAGACTTGTAACGGTCCGTTCTGAAAGTTCGAGATATTCAGCAACTTCCAGATCGGTCGGTTCCCGGTCGAGTTCATTTTTGAGGAGCAGACGCGCCTGCCGGATACGGCTCATTTTGTTTCCGGTCTGTACGGGAACGCGAATGGTACGGGTCTGATTTGCGATAGCGCGGCGCATTGTCTGTTTGATCCACCATGCGGCATAAGTGCTGAATTTTGAGCCCAGAGAGGGGTCGAATGTTCGCCCGGAGCGCATCAGACCGATATTTCCTTCGGAGATAAGATCGGCGATAGGCAGTCCTGCGCCTCTGAAGTCATGAGCGATTTTGACGACCAGACGCAGATTGGCGAGGATCAGAGTTTCGATTGCTTTTTTCCGTTTTTCCTCATCGTTTCCATGGATCTGTTTTGCAAGCTGCGCCTCTTCCTCCACGGAGATAAGAGCATATTTGCTGATTTCTGCGATATACCGTTTCAAAGAATCCCGTTTTGCTGTGCTGTCGTCGTTTTGCTGCATCTCTGAACACCCTTTCCTTTCTGAATTTAAGACATGATAAAAAAAATAATGGTCCCTATATATATGACAAAAAGATAATGAAAAGACATAAAACATAGCCATATTTTACAGTATGATACGATAAAAAGGGGAAAAAATTTCAAAAGAAGCAAAAAAAAAGAAAGGAAAGAGAGAGAGTAAATCAAGCACAAAAAAGGGGGGAACATCAACAAAAAGTGATTTTTTTTCATGATTTCACTTGATATTTTCTGAAAATGTTGTATATTGTAGCAAGTTCATTTAGTTGAAAATTGAAAAACACGAAACCTTAACCAACAACGAAAAGTTGCAAAGAAAGGGTACATCATGTCAGAAATCGCTGATAAAGTCAAGAAAATCGTCGTCGAACAGCTGAGTGTTAACGAAGATCAGGTCACCCCTGAAGCCAAATTCATCGAAGATCTCGGTGCAGACTCTCTGGACCAGGTTGAACTGGTTATGGCTCTCGAAGAACAGTTCGGAGCAGAAATTCCGGATGAAGATGCTGAGAAGCTCACAACAGTTGGCGATGCGATCAAATATATCGAGTCCAAGCAGGGCTAATCGTCTCTTTTGAATTCAGTGGGTCATCTCGGAAACGGCGGTGACCCATTTTTTTTAGATTCTCCCGGTTTCGAAATATGAGACGATAAAAACAGGACTTTTAAGTATAAAAGAGTCAGTTTTAGAAAGAAACGGGAGCTCTCACAACGAGTGTTTTTTGGAGGTTTTTGATGGAATACAGACGAGTAGCAGTTACCGGAATCGGTGCGATTTCTTGTCTTGGTAACAGTGTAAAAGAGACATGGGACGCTCTTCTTGCCGGCAAATGCGGGATTGATACGATC
>JAFTJI010000003.1 GCA_017456495.1 Lentisphaeria bacterium
CAAGCGGAGTTTGTCAAGATTCAGATCCAATCCCCGGAGAACAGAAACCGCTACGCCGTCATTCATTGAGATCAAGCCAAGCAAAAGATGTTCTGTTCCGACATAATCATGATTCAGCCGGATCGCTTCCTGCTGGGCAAGTTCTAAAACATGTTTGGCACGCGGGGTAAATTCACGCAATAAATGATTCAAATCGTCGGGATAATCCATATTACAAGCTCCTGTTTCTCTCAAATGTGACATCTTTACGATGATAATATATCACTGGAACGTTGGCTTTCAAGTAAAAATCAGCAGAAAAGAAAGGTAAAACAAAGGTTTTCTGAACCTGTAACAGCAAAAAAAACAGAAAAATTTTCCGGACTTCACTTGATATCATCGAAAAATGAGTGTAAAGTACAACGATAATTTTGGACGAACCGTCATAAAACGAAAGCGGATTTTTTATGAAATTAACTGACGAAATCGTAAAAGCACTGAATGGCTGTATTACTGATGGTTATGAATCTGTACAGGAATTTGCCAGACTCACAAATATCAGTGCAGAAACCCTTGCAAAATTTTTGAAAAAAGAAACTCAGACCATTAAAGACGAGACTTGGTCGAAGATGTATCCTTTACTGAAACCCTACTTGAAACACAGCAACAACCGTCCTGCATTTACCGGAACAAACAAAACACCCGAACTGGAAACCGATGAACGGATCCTTCTCGATGCTTTCAACGATCTTCCGGAAAAAGTGCGGAAGGAAAAGTTGATGGAAATGCTTGACCTTGCAAGAAGATACAATCTGGAAGACGGTATCAGCGAACAGATTGATCTCCCCTGATATGGCTCTACCGAAAAAAAAGCCCGGTATTTCCGGACAGATCCTGAATTCTGCAGTCAAGGCATTACAAAAATGGAACAGCAGTGCTCTCACCCTTGATGAGTGCATTAATGATATCCGCGGTGAAAAAGCTGCGGTGTCGATCCTTTTTCTCTATTTCAGACACAAAAGTTCTATTGATGAACTTATTCAGAAATCTGCCGCAAAAGGGAATGTAAAATCACCTCTTTTTGAAATTGCCGCCTGTACTCTCGCTCAGGCGTTGTTCCAAACCGGAATCAGCCTGCAATCCGCTGTTAATGTGGCAGTCGATCACACAAAAAAAGTAAATCCCAGACTTGGCAACTTTATGAATGCACTTCTGCGGAACGCTCTGCGAACAGCTGAAAACATGACGTTCTCGCCGGATTTTCCGGATAAGCTCAGAAAACGCTGGAATAAATCTTTCGGTAAAGAAAAGTGTGCTGAAATCATCGAATCCTGCAGTATCAATCCGCCCCTCTGTTTCCGGATGCGCGGAATCAACGCCCCCCCCGATGGATCCGAACCGATCTCGCTCAACAGAATTTTCCGGTTTTATTACCACGAGCAACCTTCTGCTGTTCTGGAATCAGAACTTTTCAAAAACGGAAAATGTTATATTCAGGATCCGGCAACCGGCATGAGTATCTCCCTTTGCGGAGAATTGCCGGAAAATGCAGCGATCCTGGACTCCTGCGCCGCCCCCGGAGGAAAAACTGTCATGCTTTTCGATAAATATCCCGATGCAGTCATTACAGCGGCGGACAAATCCGAAAAACGTCTGACTCAAATGCAGGAAAATTTCCAGCGTCTGAACGTTAAAGCAAAAACAGTTTGCGCTGATGCCCTGACCCCGGAGTTTGAAAAGGAGTCTTTTGATCTGGTGTTCATAGATGCGCCCTGCACCAATACAGGTGTCATGCGGAGACGCCCCGATGCAGCCTGGCGTTTTTCCGGAAACCGGTTGGAAGATACCGCAAAACTCCAGCGGAAGATCCTGAACGCTCTCGCTCCCCTGGTCCGGAAAAGCGGGATCCTTTTGTATTCGACTTGCAGTATCGAACCGGAAGAAGATGGGCTTCAGGTAGAACGTTTTCTTGCAGAACATCCGGACTTTGAGTTGGAAGAATCTCAACTCCTTCTTCCGGATTTCATGCACGACGGAGCGTTTGCTGCACGGCTGCGAAAACATTGATCAGCGGACAAATACCGGATAGATATGCTTCATCAGTATCGGTCCTTTCTGAGGATCCGCCACAATGGTAACGACTGTTACAAATGCCCGGGATCCCATAGGCGCATCCAATACTGCTGACTTCAGATCTTCCATATTCCGGATTTTCTTTCTGTTCCATCCGATAATAACATCACCGCGCCGGAACATCCCGGCTCTGTCTCCGCCGGTAATGACCACTCCATACTGGAACGGATAGCGCAGATAATAAGCTCTGCGCTGATCAAGGTCGACTCCAAAAATCCCCAGTTTCCAATAGACAGGAACTCTTGCGGGGCAATGCGCAAAGGGTATTGGGGTGACAGATACCGTTCCGGCAGAACGCAACACCAATTCCACAGGCTCACCGGGCTTCAGACGGATCATCCGCCGGGAGAGTTCCAGAAGATCATGTTTCGGATCCCACCCCTGAAAAGAGGTGATTTCCATCCCGCGGCGGATCCCAGCCCTGTGAGCCGGACTCCCGCGGTAAACATGACGGACAACGATCCGACCATCAGCATCAACAGACGGAAGCAGACCGAACGTCATGCCGGGCATTCGTTCCGGCAGCAGATATTTTGCCAGAATATTTTCGATCCGGCGCAGCGGAACCGTATAATGCCATCGCCAAGCATCCTGTTCGACAGTCATATTTATTCCGGTCAGATTCCCCTTTGTATCAAGCAGAGGTCCTCCGGATTGCTCCCGGGGATCTTTCAACGCGTTCAGCAAAATATTTCCTCCGGGAATATTGTCTTTTTCCGGAAATAATTTCCACGGTCTTGCCAGAGGAATTACCGGAAGACCGAATGGGGGATTTTTTATTTTCAGCAAAGCGATATCATTTTCCGGATCAACAGCGATTACTCTTGACATATAGGATGCTCCTGTACCAAGAGTCGCATAGGCAACCCGTGTGTTCCTGACTGTATGAAAGTTCGTCAGAATCAAACCGGACGGGTCTATAATCATTCCTGTTCCGGCAACAGAGGTATCTTTCATTTCCGGAAGAATAAAATTTGTCTGCAAACTGACCACTGCCGGATGTGTTTTCCCAGTCGCAGAAGAGACAGGCGTTTCGGGGATATTTTTCTCTTTTGTGACCGTTTCCTGCGGATTGAATTTGCGATAAGCCAGAAAAGAGAGCATTATTATGCAAATAATCAGCAAAAAAATGAATAATGCGTTTGCAATTTTCGTCTTCATGATTTAACTTTCTTCTAATGCGGATTATAATACATTGAAAACGTGGAAATTCAAATGGAATATCAAAAATTTTCTGAAATATTGCAGGCTGCAGAACCCTGTGCTTCTTACGAAGGGATCCTTCAGGCAAAGTGGAGCAAAATCCCCATCGACACACCTTTTAAAACTGCTTGCGGAAAAAAATTAGTCATTCTCTCCCGGGGAAGCTGGAATCTGGAATCCGGACCGGATTTTCTTAATGCAAAAATCGCGTTCAATGATAAGATCATCACAGGAGATATCGAAATCCATGTCCATACCTCCGACTGGAAACTTCACGGTCACAGCAAAGATCCGGCTTACGCCAATGTCATTTTGCATGTGGTCGAAGAGCACGACTCCAAAGATTTCTGGCTGCCGGTTTTTCTTTTGCCGAAAGAGAATAAACTCAGCAAAGTTTCCAATCTCCGGAAAGAATCTTCCGGGATCTGCACCGCGCTCTTCAACGCGTTATCCGGCGAAGAGCTTATAAAATTCTTTCAGGATGCCGGGCTTGACCGCTTGGAGAAGAAATCAAAACTGATCCTCTCAGGCATGATCGAATCCGGCACAAGAAATGCGTTTCTGGCTAAACTTTTCGATGTTCTTGGATTCAAAAAAAATCGGGATGCCTTTGCAACCCTCTTTCAGGAAACAGTCCTGAAATATCCTAAAGACGTGTTCAACACATCTTTTGAAGAGATCCTCTGGGGAGAATCCGGTCTGCTGCCGGCAGATTCTTCTGCCATGCCGGATCAGGAGGCGGCAAGCGAACAGCTCAGATTATGGAACGCCTGGTGGAAAATCCGTCACGATGCCGGAGAAAAAATCTGCTGGAACAGATCCGCAATGCGTCCGGCAAACACACCGGAACGGAGAATTGCGGCACTCTGCAGTTTCATCAAAAAAAACGGAACAGATCCCCTGCCCGATTGGCTCAAAATGCTGGAAGGCTCGGACTCACCGGAAGTTTGCGCAGAAAAACTTTGCAAAGCTTTCTGCTGTGACGGCGGTTTCTGGGCTGACAGAACATCTTTTTCCGGCAAAAAGCAGGAGAAAAAATCTGCGCTGATCGGAAGAGCAAAAGCGTTGGAAATCGTCATTGATGCCGTCCTTCCGTGCCTGGCGGCACTTGCGGAACTGGAAGGCAACTCCCGTGCAGCCGGACGGCTCCGGATCCTTATGAAAACCTTACCCGCTCCGGAACAGAATTCCGTCGTAAGAAATGCCGCAAAACTCTGGTTCAAAGAACCCGAAGAAATGCTGAAATTGCTGAACGATGCAGCCTCAAGACAAGGGATCCATCATATTCATTCTGAATATTGCGCAGCCGTCTTTGGCGATTGCAGCACCTGTTTGATCACAAGATCATTCCGTCAGCCGAAATAAACAAAGGGGGCTGTTGCAAAACTGCAGATTTTCGACAGGGCTTTTTAGAACGAAACAAAACAACCGTCATCTGAAAGACTTCAGAGACAATGCTGCAGATCTGCAGCACTTTTCCCTTCGACACACGTTTCCGACTGTTAGCGTCCGGACTCATTCAACTTTTGTTCAACAAAATTCAAGGCTTTGAGACAAGCTTGTGTAGTCGGATGATTACGACCGAGAGCTGATTTAAGCATATCATAAGCCTTTTCTATGTAGTTATAAGCATCTCTATGTTCTCCCATGCGGCAATACACGCTCCCAATAGAGACATAACTTAGGGCAATATCAGGATGATTTTCTGGTAAGGTTTTCTTCCGGATCGCCAAAGCTTTTTGGTAGTACTCCAACGCGGCAGTATAATTACCCTGACTATCATACACGGCCCCGATATTGTTATAACTTAGGACGATATCGGGATGATTTTCAGGTAAGGTTTTCTTCCGGATCGCCAAAGCTTTCTGGTAGTAATCCAGTGCGGAATCATAATTTCCCTGATTAGAATACACAAACCCGATATTGTTATAACTTGTGGCGATAGAGGGATGATTTTCAGGTAAGGTTTTCTTCCGGATCGCCAAAGCTTTCTGGTAGTTATCCAATGCGGCAGTATAATTTCCCTGATTATCATACACGCCCCCGATATTGTTATAAATTAAGGCGATATCAGGATGATTTTCTGGTAAACTTTTCTTACAGATCGCCAACGATTTCTGATAGTTATCCAATGCGGTGGTATAATTTCCCTGA
>JAFTJI010000033.1 GCA_017456495.1 Lentisphaeria bacterium
ACACTCGCTGATTTGAGATTTTACGCTCAAATTCAAAGAGTACCCTCGAAAAATTAGTTGCTGTTTCTGTCATCTTTTTAACCCTATCCATTCAACTTTACGCTCAAATCACACCCACAAAAATTCCTGAAGCCCCTTTTAAATTAAAGACCGGCAATGGTTCCCTGCCGTTTATCCGGTGCTTCACCGCGGACAAACCAGGTATTATTATTTGTAGACTGAGCTTTCCCGAAGGCTTCATATGACGGGATTTCATAAAATCCCCGATTTTCAGCATGACCATCGAAAAAGACAACATTGGCGGATCTGTTATGGATATAATTTGTTTGCAGTACATTACTATCCAGAGTTTTGTTCGCAACACCTTCTGCAACAGACCAGACTGCATGTCCCCAGTTCTCAACGGAATGAGCCCCTCTGGAAGGTGCAACGATCTTACTGAGTTTTGCTTTTGCTTTATGATAATACTGGGTTGTCTGTCCTTGGATCGCATGGTTGTTGAGTCCATAAGTAAAACCGATCCAGTTCTTATTCAAAGATTTTTTCACCCGGTCAATAATCGTTCTTGAAACTGGACAGCAAGTCAGGTTTTTATCTTCTTTGATTTTGTATGCATTGAACAGACTGGACTGAACATACCAATGTCCACTGCCGGAAGTTCCCCCGTAAGAGTGATAAGCTGATAATCCCATATCATCATTATCCGTAGCATACTGCATGTAGTAAACGCCCATCTGCTTGATGTTGCTCAAACAGTTGTTCTGCTGTCCTTTCGCCCTTGCATTGTTCAATGCGGGCAGCAGCATTCCGGCAAGAATCGCAATGATTGCGATCACCACTAACAGTTCTATCAAGGTAAAGTACTGGTACTTTACCCACCTGCAGGTGGACGGCTGTTCGACTGATGTGATTTTTCTTCTTTTCATCGTACTTGCTCCTCTCTGTTAATATTGAATTTATAATTTTATTTCATTCCACCGGGCGGCGTCCGCTCAATGCCGCTGAAATTGTCGCTGCATCAGCAAAACTGATATCCGCTCCGGCAGGTAACCCCTGAGCCAATCGGCTGATTTTCAAAGTCGTATTCTCTTTCAGGATCCCGGTCAGATAAACCTCTGTCGCCCTGCCCTCAACATCAGGACAGAGGGCAAGGATCACCTCATTTACGGAACCGTCAGCCAGCCGTTTCAGCAATGCCGGGATCGTAAGACTTTCAGCGGTGCGCCCCTCCAGCGGAGCGAGTTTTCCGCCCAAAATATGATAAAGTCCGCGATAAGTTCCACCGGCTTCAATGGTACGCAGCTGCGTAAAATCTTCCACAACACAAATAATGGAACGGTCGCGCTTCGAAGAAGCACAAACCGGACACAAGGCATCTTTCCCGGATGACATTGCTCCGCACTCCGGACAGGTTCCGATCTTCTCATGCAGATCGGCTAAAATTCCGGAAAGAGCCGCCAGCCGGGAATCGTTCCACTTGTACAGCTGCATTGCCATACGTTCTGCTGACCGCTTCCCTACCCCGGGCAATCCCCGGAGCAGTTCAATCAAATTCAGGAACGCATCCGGATAAAGTTCATTTGAGTTGTCTCTGATCGGATTCATTATAATCCCAATGATGAAAGATCTACGCCTCCGGTTGCTTCGGACAACCGTTTCGCACTTTCCATTTTTGCATTATTGATCACGTTCGCCACTGCTTCTCCAATAGCGATTTCCATATCAGAAGCAGACATATTTCCTGCGACATGAACGTTTTTAACAACGCTCATATCTCCGGAAATTGTGATTTGCACAGCCCCATTACTGCTGGATCCGGTGACACTCAACAGTTCAAGATCCTTTTTGACCTGAGCCATTTTTGTTTTCATCTCCCCCATCTTTTTCATGAGTCCGGCAAGTTCGCCCAATTGTTTGAACATAGTTATATTCCCTGTTATTTCCGTTTGTTATTTTTCTTAGGATCCTTTTTTATGCCGTTGGCAGCCTCTCCGGAAATTGCGGTATCGGCAAGTTCCTGAGCAAGAATAACAAGTTGATCCTCAAAGTCCGGATCGCGTTTCAAATTGTACTTCTGAACTGCGATCTTATAGTTATCCCGTGCATTGACGAAATCCCGTCTTGCAAGATAAACTCTGGCAAGTGCTTTATAAACCTCTGCACCATTGGCATCGGTACAAAGACCTGTTGCACGCCAATATTGAATAAGAGCATCAGCATAATTCTTTTCTTTTTCAGCTTTCAAACCGTTTGTCATAGCAGTTTTATAAGCGGCATCTCTTTCGGCAATCTGTTCCGGAGTCAATTTCGGAGCATCAGCTTTTTTGATTGCATTGACTTCTCCCAGGATTTCACCTACAGGCGCAACATGACCGAATTCGCCCTTCTTACTTTCGTAAACATTGGCAACAAGGGCTTCCACATCGGCAGCCGAGGTAAAACGGGCGAGTGCGTTCTGGAGTCGAGCCATAACGATATTGCGCATCCGGAGAGTTTCGTTAAGATCAAGAATCAGCTTCTTGTACTTAACAACGAAATCCTTAGACAATTTCAATTCGGTTGTAAGCATATCCCGTTCATTTCTGAGCGCAGTATTTTCTGCAACAAGAAGAGAGATCGCTTTATCCTTTTTGGCGATTTCACCAGCTACATTGACCTGCGGCAGTTCGCCCCAGTCATTCAGTTCTTTACGATAACGCTGAGCCAGATTTTGTGCAACTGCAAGATCCTGTCTGAGCGAAACAAGGAGCTTTTCGTCTGCCTCGACCTTATTCCGGAGCTGCTGAACCTGTGCGGTGATTTTCTGATTAATTCTCCGCAGATTTTCATTTGCACCTTTCAGATCATCAATCATTTTCTGCAATTCAACAGGTTTCAATCTGAGTTCCGCGATATCTGCACGGAGAGATGTATTTGCAAGTTTCAACTCTTTGTTGTCTTCATTCAAGTCTTTGACCTGCTGTCGCAGTTTACCGATGAGAGTTTCATATTGGACTCTGGCTTCCTGAAGTTCTGCAACAGCAGCCGTCAATTTAGCGATCTGGTTCTTTGCATCGGGAGTGAGCTGATTTGCGAACTCTGCCAGACGTTTATTCTGCTGATTGATAAGAGCTTCAGCATCTTTAAGAGCCGCATCTGTTTTCGCCTTGGCAATGCGGAGATCACTCAACTCTTTATCCAAACGCGCGATTTGAGCACGGAGTGCGACCAAAGTATTCTTCGGAACGGAATCCGCAGCTTTCTTTTCCAGATCAGCATATTCCATTTTCAGCAGATCAAGTTCGCGCCGGAGTGCAGTTTCTGTCTTCTGAGCAGCAGCCAGCTGTTTTTTCAGAAGAGCTATAACATTCTGCATATCCTTGGTATTTGTATTGATAATGGCATCCTTCCGAGCAATCGTTTCCTGTGCAGCTTTAATGATTTGAATCTGCTCATCAACCTTCTGGGAAAGAAGCCGTATTTTTTCCATCAAAGCAGCTTTTTCTGTATCCCGTTTAGCGATTTCACCGTTTGCCAGAGACAATTTCCGACGCAGCTCTTCAATATCTTTCTGCAACTTATTGAATGCTGCAAGCTGAACCCTGTACTGGGCATTATCTTTTTTCAGCCGGTTGAGTTCCAATGTAAGTTTTTCCACTTTTTCAGTCAATTTCTTATTGTCTTCAACAAGCTGAGGAGAAACAACTGTGACAGGCTTCTGTCCGGCAGGAGGTATAACTGCAACAGGCTTCTGTCCGGCAGGAGGTGTAACCGCAACAGGTTTCTGTCCGGCAGGAGGTGTAACTGCAACAGGTTTCTGTCCGGCAGGAGGTGTAACTGCAACAGGTTTCTGTCCGGCAGGAGGTGTAACTGCAACAGATTTGGGAAGATTAAGAGCATCAAACTCATCTTTCAAAGCCTTATATTCCAGTCTCAATTTATCAAGAGCCCCCTTGGCATCGCCGACTTCCTGGCGGGCAAGAATGAGAGACTGCCGCAAAACAGCTTTTTCCTCTTCCAATTTGACAATAGTCTGTTGAAGTTTTGCGATGGATTTTTTCAAGTTTTCATCAGCTCTGCGGAGACGTTCTGCCATAAAGCGGTGTTCGACCCTGGCATTATCCAAAGCAAGGTTCAATTCTTTTATCTTATCAGCGGTCTCTTTCTGAACCCGCAGACGAAACGCTTCGAAATTTTTAGAAATTGCGCTGAGATTTTTCTTGAGTTCTGCATTTTCAGCAGCAAGATTCTTCGCCGCACTGAGCTTTACATTAAGCTCTTCAACAAGTTTCAGCAGCTTATTATTATCTCCGCGAAGTTTTGCTACAACTTCGGAGAGTTTAACAAGGTCAAGCACAACCTTTTTGTTCTCGTCACGAAGTTTTGCAAGAGCAGTCGTCAAGTTCTGATTTTCAGTTCTGAGTTTATCAAGAGCAGCCCTGAGCGAGGTGATCGTTTGTCTTTCAGCTGTAAGATCTTCCCGCAGTTTTTTCTCGGAGGTGGAGACAATGGTTCCGCTTTCCAGACCATTGACTTTTGCCTGAAGATCAGCATTCAGCTTCTTGACAGCAGCAACAACCTGTTCAGATGCTTTCAGTCTTTCTGCCATCTGATTCAATGCGGCAGCAAGTTTTCTGTTTTCCCCTGCAAGAACGTCCACTTCTTTTTTCTTTGCAGAGAGCTCTTTCAGGAGAGCTTCCATACGGAAAAGTTTAGATTCAGCAGCATTCCGCTGATCCATGAACTTCTGAGCGCGATTTCTGGCAAATTCCAAATCTTTTTTCAACCGTTCATTTATCACACGGAGCTTTTCAATATCGGTCTTGGCATTCAAAAGCTGTCTCTTGAAATCTGCGGATTTATCTGAACGGCGGAGATCAGCTCTTAAAGAGGAAATCGTAGCATCCTGGGCAGCAAGTTTTTTCCGGAGCTCAGCATTTTCTGTCATTAACTTCCGTATCTGTTTTTCTGAAAGAGCAACACGATCCGCGGCATTTCTGGCATCAATCAACTGCAAACGGGTCTGACGAAGCTGATTTTTTAATGACTGAACTTCTTTTTGCAGTTTTCCGATCTCATCGCCCAATTGTCTTTGTACCACGCCTGATGGGGCAGACTGTCCAATTGACTTGATTCGCCGTTCACAGAGCGTGATTCGATATGCAACGACATCTTTGTTCCAATTCGGTGACACATTTCTGATTTTCTGGAAAACTGCCTGGGACTCTTTGTATAATTTGAGCGCAGCTTTCATGTTCTTTTTCTTGAACTCTTTTTCAGCGGCTTCGTATTTTTCGAACCCGATACGCCAGGTATCCCACAGGTCGATCTCCTGAGCGATCCCCATCAAAGGCATCAGTAACAATGCCACCAAACATGCCAACCTTGACATCTTCATATTGCAACCTCCGTTGTTATTTTCCCATCAATAAAAAATGGACGGTATGTTTCCAGAAGAAAATCCGGAAGCCCCGCCGCGCAAATAAAAGTCCCATTATCCATATATTCACCTGTAATCAGGCTGCCTTTGGCATGGATAAGGGAAACAAGATCCGACCGTTCCGGCGGAATTGCCAGATCGTGGATCGAAGAACATTTTTTCATATAAGACTGAAGAGCTTCAAACAATTCGTTCATCCCTTCACCCGTTGCACAGGAAACAGAAACGCCATTCGGGGCAGCAGCTTTCAAACGCGCCATTACCGAAGGATCTATCTCCTGATCACATTTATTGAATACCGTTAAAACCGGTTTATCAACAGCACCAAGTTCTGCCAAAACGCCTAATGTCGTCTCCCGATGACTCTCAACATTCGGGCTTGAAGCATCCAGCACAAGAACAAGAAAATCCGCCAGAACCGCTTCTTCCAACGTAGATTTAAACGCCTCTACAAGCGCATGGGGCAGCTTCCGCACAAATCCCACAGTATCCGTCAGCAGAAGCGTTGCTGAATTCGGCATAGGCAAACGCCGTGTCGTCGGGTCAAGTGTCGCAAATAATTGATCTTTCACATAAGCATCTGCGCCGGTCAATTTATTTAAAAGAGAAGATTTTCCGGCATTGGTATAGCCAACGATCGCGGCTTGCGGGATCCTTCCGCGAACACGTCCCTTACGCTGTTCGTTCCGCTGTTTCCGGACAATCGCCAATTCATCTTCCAATTTTGTGATCTTCTGACGGACAGCACGTTTATCATATTCCAGCTGTTTTTCCCCTTCGCCGCGGGTTCCGCCGACACCTCCGCGCTGACGCGCCAAGTGGCTCCAGGCTCGGGTCAGACGGGGAAGAAAATATTTATTCCGTGCCAGTTCAACTTGAAGCACGGCTTCTTTTGTAATGGCACGTTCAGCAAAAATATCAAGAATAACTTCCTGCCGGTCCAGAACTTTTTTGCCGCACAGCTTTTCCATATTGCGCTGCTGGGAGGCACTCAATTCGGAATCAAATACTATCACTTCCGCATTTGCCTGATTGGCACAATCGCGGATCTCCTCCGCTTTCCCGCTGCCAACATAATAACGGGCTTCCGGAACACGGACATTGGCAATCAGTTCTCCGCAAGTGGAGTAGCCGAGCGTATGGACAAGCTCTGAAAGCTCTTCCAGATACTCCCGGGTCTCAGCAGCAGTCTGCCCCATGCCGGAAAAACCGACAAGGAACGCGCCGGAGAGAGTTTTTCCCTCTTCCGGCTGTACTGATTCTGATTGTCTTCGGTCTAAATTCACTCACAATCCTCAAAAACTTTTTGATTCTTTACATAGTAGCCGATACCGGATGCAACCGTAATAAATGTCATAACCAACAAAAGGATGTACCAGATCGTCCAGTATTTTTCAATAATATCAACGCCGATTCTTTCTTTGAATGCCCAGGAGAAACCGCCGATGGCAAGAAGTATCATCTGAAGACAGGTCTTCAATTTTCCCCATTTATCAGCAGAGATCACCACGCCTTTTTTCGTTGCAAGCATCCGCAGACCGGTAACCATAAACTCACGGGAAAGAACAACAATGATGATCCAACCCGGCATCATTTTATATTCTGCCATCGTCACAAAGGTTCCGACAACAAAGACCTTATCTGCAAGGGGATCCATCAATCTGCCGAAATCGCTTTCCAAATGAAATTTCCGGGCAAGAAAACCATCGAAGAAATCTGTCAATGCTGCCAGGATCACTACAATGTAAGCAATGATATGACATACATCTGCAACATTTTCACTGACACGCGGAATAAAAAAGCCCGGCATATCAGAGCGGATATTTGCCAATATTACAAATACAAAAATCAAAACGATCCGGCTCATTGTAAAATAATTCGGGATCATCTTAAAGCTTAACAGTTTCATGCTTTACCTCCTTGATGAAAAACTGCAGTTAAACCATAAGCATCAGCATCTTTAACCAGGACTTCCGCAATAGAACCGGCTTCTATTCCTGCCGGACATTTGCTGACAATGACTTCGTTGTCAATGTCCGGAGCATCAAACACAGTTCGCGCCATCGCTTTTCCTTTGACCGGAGTCTGATCGAAAATCACTTTCACCAAACCGCCGACCAATGCTTTGTTCGCTTCGTAAGAAATCTCCTGCTGGAGACGCATCAACTTTCCATATCTCCGTTTTGCTGTAGCAGCCGCAACCTGATCCGGCATGCCTGCCGCCGGGGTTCCCTGCTCCGGTGAATAAACAAATGCCCCCATCCGGGCAAAACGCTGTTCTTCCGTGAAATCATAAAGTTTCCGGAAATCGTCCGCTGTTTCACCGGGGAACCCAAGCATAAAGGTCGTCCGGATCGCACAACCGGAACGGGTGATCATATCAACCGCTTTCCGGGTCTCAGCTTCTCCGATCTTGCGTCCCATCCGCAACAGAACAGAGTCGGAAATATGCTGAAGCGGCATTTCGATGCAGCGGGCAAGGTGGCGGCAATCGGAAAGAACACCGCAGAGCCGGTCAGTGACCCGCGCCGGATGAAGATAGAGCAGCCGCAACAGGAAATCACCGTCAAGACGGTCAAGTTTTTCCACAAGTTTTGCCAGAGAATCCTTTTCCCCGCGATCCATGCCGAATGCACCGATATCCTGAGCGATCACAATCAGCTCTTTCACGCCGCTGTCCAAAAGATTCTGAGCTTCACGGATCACAGATTTTTCTGTCCGGCTCCGCAAATCGCCGCGAATAGACGGAATCGCGCAGTAGGTACAGCAATTGTTGCAGCCGTCACAGATTTTCAGATAGCCATAATGTCCGGGAGTTAAGAGGATCCGGTCTGTCTTATCGTCATAGAGATAAGTCGGCTTGCCTTTCGGTTCAGCACTTTTCTTTCCGGTAAAAAGTCCGAGGATCTTTTCCCCCATGGCGGAAACGGAATCGACACGGGTCCAGAGATCAACTTGCGGATATGCTTTTTTAACCTCCGCAAACCCTTTCCACTCCACCAGACAACCGGCAACGACGATTTTTCTGCCGGGAGCCAGTTCTTTCCATGCGACGGCATAATCAAGAGTCTGGAACGACTCAGCTCTTGCACTTTCGATAAAAGCGCAAGTATTGATGAGCATCACGTTTGCCTCTGCATCATCGCCGGTCAAACCGATCCCCATTCTCAGCAGAGAACCTGCCGCAACTTCTGTATCAACAAAATTTTTCACACAGCCAAGACTGACTGTTGAAACCAGTATTTCTATCGTATCCGAAGTTTTCATACAGAAAACCCTTCCTATTGTAAATTCCTTATCACCGTAATCTACATCCATTCAGTGCATATTTCCAATCAAAACAAGAAGAAAAACAGGAGAAATATAAGAAAAAAACATTTTTTTTCATCTTTTTCATCAATATGGAAGAAAAAAATCTATTTTGAGTTTTAAAAACTTGAAATGTTTATCAACAGAGGATATAGTAAAAAAAATATGGAGTTTAAGAATTATGTCCCCCTCAGCAGAATATAAGTACTATGCATTTATCAGTTATTCCCGGAAGAATTCTCAGGCAGCTGCATTTTTGCACAAAGGTTTTGAACGCTTCCGGATTCCATTATCCAAAATACCTGCAGAACATCTTCCGCCGGATAACAGGTATCTGCGGCCGATATTCCGGGACAGGCGAAATTTGGAAGTTTCGGAAAACAACTTTTCTGACGATATAAGACGGGCGTTGGAAACATCAAAATATCTGATTGTTATCTGTTCTCCGGAAGCTGCGGGATCGAAATGGGTCGAAAAAGAAATCCGTTGCTTTCTGAAGACTCATAATAACAACTTGGGAGCGATCATTCCAATCATTTTCAAAGGGCATCCCGGCAGCGGAGATCAGAATGAATGTCTTCCGTCTGTACTCAATTGTGAAGAAATCTGTCATCGGAACTTGCCCCGGATGATGCCGGATGAAGGTGAAACAGAACAGCAGGCTTGGCAAAACGGTATGATCCAGGCTATCAGTTATATGCTGCATGTGAAACCGGAAAGTATAAAAACTTCTATTGATGCAGAACGCATCCGCTTCTATCAGAGATGCATATTCATCGCAATCGTTACACTTTTGATCTTTATCGGGTTGGCAAGCTGGGCTCTGATCGCTCAGAAAGGAAAACTTCTTGCTGAAGCGGAAACCGCCAGAATGATAGAGATTGCACAGAAAACCGATGCCTTGAGAAAAAAGGCAGAAGAAAATGAGAAACGTGCAATAGCTGGCGAAAAAGAAGCCAGACGGCAAGCTGAAATCGCAAAGAAAAACGAAGCTGAAGCAAAACGGCAGGCAGGTATTGCAAAGAAAAACGAAGCTGAGGCGAAACGGCAGGAAGGTATCGCAAAGAAAAACGAAGCCGAAGCCAGACGGCAAGCGGGTATCGCAGAAAGTTCTCTGAATTTTTTACGATATGTTTTCCTAAGTTCTGATCCTACCCGCTCAGGTAATAAAGATGTAAAAGTAATTGATGCGATCAATGCAAAAATTCCTGAGATCTACAAAATCA